>NZ_FYDU01000006.1:0-387423 GCF_900187575.1 Pseudomonas sp. Irchel 3A5
AAAACCCTTTTACCAACGCTTGGTCGCCAATGGTAAACCCAAGAAAGTGGCCCTCGTGGCCGCTGCTCGTAAACTGGTTACCATGCTCAACGCAAGGATGCGCGAAGCCTTGCAGGCTGGCGCGCATCTGGCTTGAGAACACAGTTGCTACAGAATGTCGGCAAACCCAAGAAATCAGGTCGGCTGTCAGGCCGCCGCGCTTTTGATCTTGATCTGGGGCGCCCCGTTAAATCACGCTGGCCGAACGCAGATTCTGAAGCGTGGGCAACCCGGCAGGACGCCGGGTTAGCCGCATTGGGCCATGGATGGCCCGTTGCGGCGGCCCACGGTTCAGGATCTGCGGGCGGGTACACCGAGCGACAGCGAGGTGCCGAGGGATGGGGCAAGAGCGCTTTGGTTACTTTCGCGCTTTTCGAAAGTGACGCGCTGTAAAAGCGCAACCAATATCAGCCATGAACACGGTAACGGATATGTACACAAAACCAGCAGCGATAGACCCAGAGGCCTGCAAAAATCAAGCATCCCGCTGCAAATCCGGCGGAATGGTGATATCACCCAGCGGATCCGGACGTTTGCCCTGCCCCGCATGGTACTGACGAATCTGATACACATACGCGAGGACCTGAGCCACCGCCAGGTACAAACCGGCCGGGATTTCCTGATCAAGATCCGTGCTGTAGTAGATCGAACGCGCAAGCCCAGGTGATTCAAGAATCAGAATCTGGTTGTGCGCACCAATCTCCCGAATCTTCAACGCCACAAAGTCCACACCCTTGGCCACCAGCATCGGCGCCCCACCCTGTTCAGGGTCATATTTAAGGGCTACAGCAAAGTGCGTCGGGTTAGTGATGATCACATCGGCCTGGGGGACCGACTCCATCATGCGGCGCTGCGATGCTTCGCGCTGCAACTGGCGAATGCGCTGCTTGACCTCTGGGCTGCCTTCGGAGTTCTTATACTCGTCGCGCACTTCCTGCTTGGTCATCAACAGTTTCTTGTGCGCTTCCCACAGCTGGAATGGCACATCCACCGCAGCGATGAAAATCAGCCCGCAGGCCATCCATACGGTACTCCACCCCACAACCTGCAAGCTGTGAATGATCGCTTGCTCCAACGGCTCATGAGCAATGGAAACCAGCGCAGCCTTCTCCATGTTCAACACCAGCAGCGCGACGATCAGCACGATCACGAACTTGGCGAAGGACTTGAGCAGCTCAATCAGCGCATTGGGAGAGAACATGCGCTTGAGGCCCGCCAACGGGTTCATGCGGCTGAATTTGGGAGCCATTGACTTGGTGGCGAACAACCAACCCCCCAGGGAAATCGGGCCAATAATCGCCGCAGCAAGCATGACCAGAAAAAAAGGCATCATGACGACCAGAGCGAGCTTGCCGGTCGAAAGCAGCATCTTGCCCATGGATCCCTGATCCATGAGCACTTCACGGGTGATGGTGAAGTTCGACGTCATCATGTAGGACATCGCCTCGGCAATGTCCGGACCTTCAACCAGAAGCCCGATCGCGCCTGCCATCATGATTGCCAGGGTGTTCAGCTCCTTGGAGCGGGCAATCTGGCCTTCCTTGCGGGCATCACTTCGCTTTTTATCCGTGGGGTCTTCTGTTTTGTCCTGACCATTCTCGTTCTCGGCCATGTCAGCGAGCCCTCACCATGTCACGGAAGTTCTGCAACGCTTCAGTTGCCAGCGGTTGGTATTGATTAAGAATGTCCGCCAGGCTGATCCACAGGATGACAAAGCCCAGGACCAGCGTCAGCGGAAAACCGATGGAGAAAATGTTCAGTTGCGGCGCTGCCCGGGTCATGACGCCAAAAGCGATGTTGACGACCAGCAAGGCGGTAATCGTCGGCAACACCAGCTTCAGACCGGCGGCCATGACCCAGCCCAGGCCATTGGCGAGCGCCCAGAAGTTGGATACGAGCAAGCCACCACCCACCGGCAAGGTCGTAAAGCTCTCGATCAGGGTTTCTATCACCACAAGGTGGCCGTTCATGCCGAGGAACACCAGCGTGACCAGCATGGTGAAGAATTGCCCAATCACCGCCGATGACACGCCGTTGGTAGGGTCGACCATGGACGCAAAGCCCATACCCATCTGCGTAGAGATGATCTGGCCGGCAACGACAAAAGAATGGAAGAACAACTGAAGGCACAGCCCCAGGCCTGCGCCGATAATGATCTGCTCACCGATCAGCAGCAAAGCCGTCAGGTCAAGCGCATTGACCTCGGGCATGGGCGGCAGTACCGGCGCAACTACAACGGTAATGGCCAGGGCGAAATAGAGACGCACACGGCCAGGCACCAGTGTTGTCCCGATAATCGGCATGGTCATCAACAGCGCGGTGATCCGGAACATTGGCAGCATGAAACTCGCTACCCAAGTGCCGATCTGCCCATTGGTCAGGGCAAGAATCGGTTCCACGAGGTCAGCCGATCACGGTGGGGATGCTGGTATACAACGCGAGGATGTATTCCATGAACATCTTGAGCAACCAGGGCCCGGCCACAATCAGGGTAATGAGCATCACGATGAGGCGCGGCAGAAAACTCAACGTCTGTTCGTTGATCTGAGTGGCCGCCTGAAACATGGCGACCAGCAGACCACAGAGCAGACTGGGCACGACCAGAATCGCCACCAGCAATGTGGTAAACCACAGTGCCTCGCGGAACAGGTCGACAGCTACTTCTGGCGTCATTGCGCGGACTCCTGATCAGGACGGTTCATACACCACCGAAACTGCTGGCCAGGGTGCCGACGATCAACGCCCAGCCATCCACCAGCACGAAAAGCATGATTTTGAACGGCAGGGAAATAATCAATGGCGAGAGCATCATCATACCCATGGCCATCAACACGCTGGCGACCACCAGGTCGATGATCAGAAACGGAATGAAGATCATGAAGCCGATCTGAAATGCCGTCTTGAGCTCGGAAATGACAAAGGCCGGCACCAGAATCGTCAGCGGAGCCTGGTCCGGAGAAGCGATGTCCGTGCGCTTGGAAAGCCGCATGAACAATTCAAGATCGCTGGTACGGGTCTGCGCCAGCATGAAATCCTTGATGGGTACTTGCGCCTTGGCGACTGCGTCCTGTGCTGTCAGGGTTTCTGCCAGATAGGGCTGCAAGGCGTCCTGATTTACCCGGTCAAACACCGGGGCCATGATGAACATGGTTAGGAACAGCGCCATACCGGTGAGGATCTGGTTCGACGGCGTCTGCTGCAAGCCCAGGGCCTGACGCAGAATCGAGAAGACAATGATGATCCGCGTGAAACTGGTCATCAGCATGACGAACGCCGGGATAAAGCTCAGCGCCGTCATGATCAGCAGAATTTGCAGGCTGACCGAGTATTCCTGCTGACCGTCCGCACCGTTGGCCAACGTAATTGCCGGGATCGACAACGGATCGGCACCAAACGCCACAGGCGCTGCCAGCACCAGCAAAAGTGTCAACAGAATACGCAGCATTACTTCTTATCCTTCTGAACCTTATTGCCCATCAAGTCCATCAAACGCTGCGCAAACTCGGAATTCACCGGCTGAGTCTCCGGCACCCGCACTGGCTCGTTCAGCACATGCAGGGGCGTTATTCGTCCCGGCGTGACGCCGAGCAGTATCTGTTCGTTGCCGACCTGCACCAGTACCAGGCGATCACGCGGACCAATGGCCCGCGAGCCGACCAGCTCGATCACCTGAGCATTACCCGGCACCCCGCGCTGAACCCGGCGCATCAGCCAGGCCAACGCAAAGATGAGACCAATGACCAGCAGAAGGCCGAACAGCAACTGCAATATCTGCCCACCCATGCCGGAGGACACGGCGGCAGTCGCCTGGGGCGCCGCCGCCTGAACGGCGGGCTCAGCCGCCAGAGCACTCAACGGCATGGCGAGCAACGCTGCGACAACTCTGATCATCTTCACTAGCGCAGCTTCTTGATACGTTCGCTCGGACTGATCACGTCAGTCAGGCGGATGCCGAACTTCTCGTTGACCACAACCACTTCGCCATGGGCGATCAACGTACCGTTGACCAGCACATCCAGCGGCTCACCCGCCAGACGATCCAGTTCGATAACCGACCCCTGGTTGAGCTGCAGCAGGTTACGAATGCTGATGTCGGTACTACCTACTTCCATGGAGATGGACACCGGAATATCCAGAATCACGTCAAGGTTCGGGCCATCGAGCGTTACCTGAGCATTGCTCTTGGGCACGCTGCCGAACTCTTCCATTGCCATACGACTGGAAGCCGCCGAATTACCGGCGTCTGCAGCGAGCAGCGCATCGATATCGCTCTGACCGTCATCACCTGTTTCTTCCAGTGCTGCCGCCCACTCATCGGCCAACGCCTGATCTTCAGCAGACGTCATATCGTTTTCATCAGCCATCGGTTGTCCTCGGTGAACATTGATTCAGTGACACAAAAATTTCGGCGAGAAAAACTCAACGCCGCTCTATCGGCTCGATGACTTGCAGCGCCAGATTGCCTTGATGCGATCCCAGCTTGACCTTGAAGGAAGGCACGCCATTGGCGCGCATCACCATCTCGTCAGGCATATCAACCGGAATAATGTCGCCCGGCTGCATGTGCAGAATGTCGCGTAGCAATAACTGCCGCCGAACAACCGTCGCGCTCATGGGCACTGCTACATCCAGAACATCCTGCTTGAGTGCATTGATCCAGCGCTCATCCTGGTCATCCAGATCGGACTGAAAGCCCGCATCCAGCATTTCCCGAATGGGCTCGATCATCGAGTAAGGCAAGGTGACATGCAGGTCGCCGCCACCTCCGTCCAGTTCGATGTGGAAAGTCGATACGACAACCGCTTCGCTTGGCCCCACGATGTTGGCCATGGCTGGGTTCACTTCAGAGTTGATGTACTCGAAGTTCACTTCCATGATGGCCTGCCAGGCTTCTTTCATATCGATGAAAGCCTGGTCCAGCACCATGCGTACCACACGCAATTCGGTCGGCGTAAATTCACGCCCTTCAATTTTGGCGTGACGACCGTCACCGCCAAAGAAGTTATCCACCAGCTTGAACACCAGTTTGGCGTCAAGAATGAACAGCCCGGTACCACGCAACGGTTTGAGCTTGACCAGATTGAGACTGGTCGGCACATACAGCGAGTGAACGTACTCGCCGAACTTCATCACCTGCACGCCACCTACGGCCACGTCGGCAGAGCGACGCAGCAGGTTGAACATGCTGATCCGGGTATAACGGGCGAATCGCTCATTGATCATTTCCAGAGTCGGCATCCGACCCCGGACGATCCGATCCTGACTGGTCAGGTCGTAACTTTTGATGCTGCCGGGTTCAGCAGCGTTTTCGGTTGCAACCAGACCATCGTCCACGCCATGCAACAGCGCGTCGATCTCATCCTGGGACAGCAGGTCTTGCACGGCCATGTCGTGTTCCTACTGCAATACGAAGTTAGTGAAAAGCAGTTGCTCGATCACGGTTTTGCCCAATTCTTTCTGGGCGACTTCCTGAACGCTGGCGGTCGCTTTCTGACGCAGCATTTCCTGACCGATAGGGGATGCCAGAGATTCGAAGGGGATGCCAGCAAACAGCATGACCAGGTTATTGCGAATGACCGGCATGTGCACCTTCAATGCGTCAAGATCAGGCTGACTGCGCGCCAGCATTGTGATGCTGACCTGCATGTAGCGCTGACGACCATTGGAGTTGAAATTGACCACGAACGCCGGCGTCAGCGCTTCGAAAATGGCCGGGTGTTTGGCATTGGGATCAGCCGCTGCGACAGCCGCCGGGTCCACTTTAGGCTCGGAGCTGTGCATGAAAAACCAGGTCGCGCCGACTGAAAGGCCGACGGCCAGCAATAAAGCCACTACCACAATGATGATGAGCTTGAGTTTGCCTTTTGAGCCAGGTTCTTTAACTTCGTCGCTCTTCGCCATGCCAATAATCCGTCACTATTCGGGGGGTTCGCTAATGCGTGACAGAGGGAGAGCAAGTGTTATGCCAGAGTTGCGAGAGGGAGGTCAGGACGGGGGGTTAGCACGGTGGATTTTTATGTGTAGCCCACTGGTTGATGTGCGACGTGGGACCGGCTTTAGCCGGGAAGAGGCCGGGACAGATGCTGAATCTCTATCTGCCGAAATAACCCCTTCCCGGCTAAAGCCGGTCCCACGACACTCGTGATCGCATCGTTCCTACACAGACTCAAGCGTAGTAATCAATCTCGCTGGTACCCACAACTCGCTGAACCGGCTGACTGATCGCAACGCCAGTATCTGCGTCGATACCGTCCGAACCGTCGACGCCATTGACGCCCGAACCGCCATTACCCGTGCCCCGGGCATTGTTGGCCTGTTCTTGCTGCTGGGCCTGGTTCTGCTGATTGCGAGACTGGTCGGAAACGTTCACGTCCACCTGCCCCATCCCCTGCTGGGTAAAGGAATCTCGCAGGCGGGACATCTGGCTTTCCAGCGCTTCACGAACCCCCACATGAGCACTCATGAAGGTCACTTGAGTCTGCTGGTCCGGCGCCATATTGATACGAATATCGAGGCGACCCAATTCAGCAGGCTCCAACTGGATGTCAGCCGACTTCAGGTTCTGACTCGACAGATACATGACGCGCTCCACCACGCCTTCACTCCAGCCACTCTGGTGCATCGCCAGCGGCTGATTCATCAGGGGTACTGCCGGAGCTGCCGCGCGAGGCTGCTGCGCCGCCTGACTCAGGGCCGCAAGACGATCAGCGAAGTTATCCACCCGCGTATCGCCAGCAGCAGCTTTGACATCCTTGAGACCGCCATCGAGCAACCCGTCGAATGATTTATCGCTGCTCTCGGTGCTGGGCTCGTCCGAAACAGATGAACGCTCATCCAGGGCTGCCAGGTTATTGGCGAGCTGGGATGGATCCGTTGCGGCGTTATCGACCTTGGCGTTCTTGCCTGCCTGAGCCGTTGCGTGAGCATTTTGCGCCTGCTGAGCCTGTTGCGCCTTGGCTGCCGCATTCTCCAGAGCAAACTGCAGGGCGGGCATGTCCTCAAGCGGATCAGCGTTCGGATCGAAAGATGCCTCAGCCGGGTCAGCCGCTTGTAAGTTCGGCAAGGCGGTTGAGGCGGCAGCGACATCAACTTTCGGCTTGTCGGTGTCCAGCTGGGTCGTGGCCTGACTGGCAATGGCCTGCAAAGCAGGATCAAGTGCCGGATCAAGGGTCGGTTCCGGGGTCACAATCTGCGCCACTGCCGGATCAACCTGTTCTTCAGCCTTGCCGTCACTGTCGCTGGCAACGGGCTCGGCAGGCAAGGTATTGCCGCTATCGGCAACCGTCGTCGAATCCGAAGCGGCAGCATCGTCCTTGTCGGACGCGGCCTTGTCTGCAACCTGTTTGTCTTTATCGGCGGCAGGTCTGGCCTTGACCGGAGCGTCGCTCGCAGCCGATTTAGCCTGAGCCTGCTTGGCATACACGTCAGAGAAGCTGGAGTTGTCGTCCTTGCCACTGTCAGCCGGCCTGGCTGAGTTGTTGGCAGAACTGGCCTTCTGCGCCGCCACTGGAGTGGCTTGAAGAAGAGCATTGGGGGCGAGTGGCATGTCGATCTCCGCGAAAACAGCTGAATACGCAGAACAGAGCAAGATACGGGCCAAAGACGATCAAGAGCAGCCCCGGTGTCCATGGTGCCGCGCTCTCGCAGCTGACGCGCATGTGTAGGAGCGAGCTTGCCCGCGATAGCGTCAGCACAGGCGATATATTCATTTGCCGACAGATTGAATCGCGAGCAATGTGGATCGCCACCCCGGTCACGCCTACAGGTCCCAAGCTTGCTGCGGGACAGCTTGGTGTCAGGGGTACAGGGGTAACTCCTGCAGAAAATGCATTCCAATCCAGTCGTTTTTGGAGGTTGCTTGATGAGAGAGCGAGTCGACTCAGGGGTGTGCGATAAAAAACTGTCGTTCCGCGTCGAATAACCGACGCACAGTCGAGTATTCGTGATCGAGCGCGGTCAATAGGTCGTCAAGACCGGCACTTTCCTCCCGACGGCTGCGCTCTTCGAGCTCGCGGCACAGGTCGGCAAGGCGCAGGGCACCCATATTGCTGCTGCTGCCTTTAAAGCTGTGGGCCATGAGGCTCAGCTCCTGCAGATCGAACGCGCCCACGCCCATAAGCTGACGCAAACGGGAGATGCGATATTCAGAGTCTTTGAGGAACACATCGAGAAGGGTTGGATACTCGTCTTCCATGACTTCCTGCAACGTCGTCAATACGCTGTAATCCAGATGAATGACCGACACCTTGTTCACTCCTTTGATCAAGAACCCGGGGTTATGCCTTTGCCCCCCAGCAGAATTCCACGCGTGCGATCCGTCCGTCCTCAGACCACGAAGCCTCTTCACTCAACTCTCGCACCAGCGCAAGACCGCGACCGTACAGCTCATTGAGTGTCGGCGGCAATGCAAGAATTGTATCAATGTTGAAACCATGACCACTGTCCTCCACCTGCACACTCAAACGGCCGCCCTCATCCAGGGGGATTACCTGAAAATGTATGCGAATGAAGCCGCTCTCCAGCGCGGCAAGCCGCTCTGCCCGCTGCTGATAATAGCGGGTGAATCCTGACGCGTTACTTTTCAGCGAGGAATCCAGCCCCAGAACGCCATGCTCCAGCGCATTGCTGTAAAGTTCGGTCAGCACGCTGTAGAGCGCGCCGCTCTGATGACGCAAACCATGCACCTCCAGCAACAACTGCAACAGATAAGGCAGTGGATTGAAACGCCTGAGGGTTGAAGCCCTGAACTCGAACGTCGATGACCAGTCCAGCGGCGTGGAGGTGCCGCTGTCCGAGTAAGTCACGGTTCGCGGCCCCAGCTCTGCCTGCTCGACAGCAGTGATCTCCACCATGCTGACGTCATCCCGGGACCGCCCGCCGAACTCGTTCAACGCATGCTGGATCTCCGTGATCAGCAATTGCGGATCGCGATTGGCGTCCAGTACTTCGTGTAGCCGTGCCGGACCAAACAACTGGTCCTTGCTGTCCGCCGTGTCGATCACCCCATCTGATAGCAGAAAAACCCTGTCACCCAAAGCGAAGGGATGAACCTCGGTCCGGTCATCAAACGAGCCCGAATCCAGCACGCCGAGGGGCAGATGTCGGGAAACCAGCGCAGTGCGCTCCCCTGTCGCGGCACTCAGCAAATAACCGTCAGGCAAGCCGCCATTCCAGACCTGAAACTGGCGCTGATTGAAGTTGATACAGACCATTGTCGCGCAGCAGAACATGTCCACCGGCAGGATGCGCTTGAGCTTGGCGTTCATTTCACGAAGGGTTTCAGCCAGGCCGAACCCCTTCGCAGTCATGCCGTAAAACACTTCGGCCAGTGGCATGGCACCCACCGCCGCCGGCAAACCGTGCCCGGTGAAGTCACCCAACAACATGTGCATGTGACCAGCGGGTGTATAGGCCGCGAGCAGCAAGTCGCCATTGAACAGCGCATAAGGCGATTGCAGATAGCGAATATTGGCTGCGTCCAGGCAACCGGAATGCGCCACCTGATCAAACACTTCCTTGGCCACTCGTTGCTCGTTTAGCAAGTAGTCATGGTGCCGGGCAATCAGATCACGCTGCCTGAGAACGGTCTCCTGCAGCAGCCGCAAGCGGTTCATGGCATTGATTTTGGCTGTCAGAACCGTCTGGTTGTAGGGTTTCGCAATGAAGTCATCTCCCCCGGCATCCAGACAGCGTGCCAGGGCCTCGCCTTCGGTCAGCGAGGTCAGGAAGATAATCGGAACCAGCGCCTCACCGGCCAGTTCCTTGATTCGCCGGGCAGCCTCGAAGCCGTCCATCACCGGCATCATGGCGTCCATCAATATCAGTTGCGGCCGGTCCGTCTCAAACAACGCGATCGCATCGGCACCATTGCCGGCACACAACACACGATGCCCTTGCCGGGCCACGATAGTAGACAGCAGGAGGCGGTCACTGGCGTTGTCGTCAGCGATCAGGATGCACAGGGATTCGCTGGACGGTTGCAAGGTTTCAACCTATCTGGAAAAGCTTTGAGAAATTGGAGATGGTCAGGATGGTGATGACATCGGGGCAACAGTTGATCAGACGAATCCGGGAACGCTCGCCCCCGGCATGATCCCGCAGCAACAAGAGCATGCCCAGCGCCGAACTGTCCAGGTAAGTGGTACCACTCAGGTCGACAACATAACGCAGCTCGCTGCCGGACCTTTCATAAGCTTCACGAAAATCCTGATGGGAAGCGAAATCAAAACGCCCAGAGATCGAGATGGTCAGTTGCTGACCGTCGGGAGAAAGCTCAGAAGTGACCGGCATGTAGAATTCCTGAGAGACGTACGTCACGTAATCAAGGTTTAGCACCGCCTTTGAGCGGCGGCAAATTGATTGAAGGCCGATTTTTCGGGAGGTTGCAGGGGCAAGCGGGTGAAAACTGAATGGCTCCATTCACAGATACCGTAATGCTTTGAATTGGAACGCGTTTTCTGTAGGAGCTCACGAGCACCGCGAGGCAGCGATGGCGGCCCGTCTGATACACCGCTATCGCGGCCTCGCGGTGCTCGTGCGCTCCTACAGCTCTAATGTTTGACGCGAGCTATAGCCGCACCCTATCAAGCGTTGTTAAAACGGCGCATGCCTGGGCAAGCGTTGCGATAACTCATCCAGCAGTTTCTGTTCACGCTTGTCTTCCAGTTGGCGGGCTTCGTCGATGTAGCGCTGGACCAATTTGCGCAAGCCTTCAACCCGGGCATAAGCCTGCTGCCAACTGACGCGCGCTTTTTCGACGTTGTCCTGATGCCAGGCCAGACTCCTGCGCTGCTGATCGACAGCGGTATCCAGTTGAGTAAGGAAGCGCTGATAACCCAGCAACCACTGTCCGGAAACCCCATGGGCGCCCTTGTCGATCCATTGTTGCTGGTAATCCAGGCGAAACTGCTCCAGGTCGTTGAGCTTGCCTTCGGCGATGCGCATCTGTCCCTGAAAATGCCCCAGGCGCTGGACGGCCGCGCGCTCTGCGCTTTCGGCCATATCCACCACGGGCGCCAGACGCGCTGCACGACTTACGGCCATGACTTATCAGCCACCCGCCGCCGGGCTGAAGACCGCAGCCAGCTGGGCACTGCTGTTCTCCATGCTCTCGTTTTCATTGAGCCCCTGGCGCAGAAAGCGCACCAGAGTCGGCTGCAGGTGAATCGCCAGGTCGGTTTCACGATCACCACCGGGAACATAAGCACCGACGCTGATCAGATCACGGCTCTGCTGGTAACGTGACCACAACTGTTTGAAATGCTGCGCCTGATTCATGTGATCGGGGGTGACCACCGCGGGCATGACACGACTGATGGACGCTTCGATATCGATGGCCGGGTAATGCCCTTCCTCGGCCAGGCGACGAGACAATACGATGTGGCCGTCGAGTACACCTCGCGCCGAGTCTGCAATCGGATCCTGCTGGTCATCACCTTCGGACAGAACCGTGTAGAACGCGGTGATCGAGCCACCGCCCGCTTCGGCGTTACCGGCGCGCTCCACCAGCTTGGGCAATTTGGCGAAGACCGAAGGCGGATAGCCCTTGGTTGCAGGAGGCTCACCAATAGCCAGAGCGATTTCCCGTTGCGCCTGGGCGAAACGGGTCAGGGAATCCATGAGCAACAGGACGTTTTTACCCTTGTCGCGAAAATACTCGGCGATTCGCGTGCAATACATGGCTGCCCGCAAACGCATCAATGGCGCGTCGTCCGCCGGGGATGCGACCACCACCGAACGCTTGAGGCCTTCTTCACCAAGGCTGTGCTCGATGAATTCCTTGACCTCACGGCCCCGCTCACCGATCAGGCCGACAATAATAATATCGGCCTCGGTGAAGCGGGTCATCATGCCGAGCAGGACGCTCTTGCCGACGCCCGTACCGGCGAACAGCCCTAAACGCTGGCCGCGGCCGACCGTCAATAATCCGTTGATACTGCGAATGCCCACGTCGAGGGGCTGGCTGATCGGGTTACGCTTGAGCGGGTTGATCGTAGGGCCGTCCATGGGCACCCAATCCTCGGCTCTCACGGCACCTTTGCCATCCAGAGCGCGACCGGCGCCATCAAGCACGCGGCCAAGCATTGCCATCCCCATAGGCAACCGGCCGGTATCCGCCAACGGCACGACACGAGCTCCCGGCGCGAGACCGGACACGCTACCAACGGGCATCAGGAAGATCTTGCTGCCGGAAAAGCCCATGACTTCGGCTTCAACTTCCACCGGATGATGACTGTCGTCGTTGATCACCATGCAGCGACTGCCCATGGCGGCACGCAGGCCTTCGGCTTCAAGCGTCAGGCCGACCATGCGCAGCAAACGCCCTTCCACCACCGGCTGCACAGGCATCTCGATGGTTTCTGCATAAGAACCCAGGCGTTTGCCGAAGCTGGTGCGATCAAGGCGCATCGGATTTCTCGATATCAGGGTTGGCAGACGCTGTGGCGACTGGAGCGTTGTCCAGATCCAGACTGAAGTCGGGGGCCGCCGGATGCAGCGACTGCTCGTGCATCTGGTCATACATTTTGCCGATGGCCAGGGTCAGGCGTGTCTCGATACTGGCGTCGATCCGGCTGTGCTCGGTTTCAATCCGGCAACCACCGGCCTGTAAGGTGTCATCTTCAACGATGCGCCAGTTTTCTTCATGACGCTCGCGCAAGGCTTTGACCAGATCAAAGTCCTGTGGATTGATGAAGATCCGCACATTATTGGCGCCCATTGGCAACAGCTTCAGCGCATCACGCAAGACAATGCCAATCTGCCGGGAGTCTGTGGTCAGCTCCCGCTGGATAACCTTGCGAGCGATGTGCTCCACCAGATAAATGACCGATTGCTCGATCTGCTTGTCCTGGCTGGCGATCGGATCAAACAGCTGGGTCATGAGCAACTCGAGACTGGCAAGCTTGCCCTTCAGGGCCACCTCGGCTTCCTGACGAACCTTGAGCTGCGTGCTGTGGAAGCCTTCCTTCTCGCCGGTGGCAAAACCTTCGTTGTAGGCCTCCTGACGTATGCTTTCCAACTCTTCGAGCGTCAGCGGCTGGACTTCCTCCAGAGGGACTTCTTCGATGGTGTCGACCGATTCTTCGACGACCGGTTCAGGCTCGGGTTCAGGCTCTTTGTAGGGGTCGAAACTGGGCAGCGACCAGACGTCAAAACCGCCGACGTCCTTGGCGCGGATGAGCTCGCTGACCGGTTCTTTGTTGGAGCTGGACATTGATAGTGCCTTAGAGTCTGTGTTGTTTCAGCGCAGGCCGCGTTGCCAGACGAATGTCGCCAGGCAAGGCGGTGGACACCGGGGACTATATCCCCGGTCAGCTTTTCCGACAAAACGTCAACAGACTAGATCATTTCCTCGCCACCTTTGCCGCCGAGAACGATTTCCCCGGCCTCGGCCATACGGCGAGCAATTGTGAGGATTTCTTTCTGTGCGGTTTCCACGTCGCTGACGCGGACCGGGCCCTTCGCTTCCAGATCGTCGCGCAGCAGTTCGGCGGCACGCTTGGACATGTTCTTGAAGATCTTTTCCTTGATCGCCTCGTCGGAGCCCTTGAGGGCCAGGACCAGAACGTCCGAAGACACCTCGCGCAGCAGCGCCTGAATGCCGCGGTCGTCCACGTCCGACAGGTTGTTGAAGACAAACATGAGGTCTTCGATCTGCGTCGACAGATCTTCGTCGACTTCGCGGATCGAGTCCATGAGCGCGCCTTCGATGGAGCTGTCGAGGAAGTTCATGATATCCGCAGCACGCTTGATACCACCCAGGGTCGTACGCGACGTGTTGGCGTTACCCGAGAACTGTTTCTCGAGAATCTGGTTCAGTTCTTTAAGGGCAGCTGGCTGCACGGTGTTGAGTGAAGACACCCGCAGAATAATGTCCAGCCGCACCTTGTGATCGAAATGCCCGAGCACTTCACCCGCCTGATCGGCATCCAGATACGCCACAACAATGGCTTGAATCTGCGGGTGTTCGAAACGGATCACGTCAGCCACAGCGCGTGGCTCCATCCATTTCAGGCTGTCCAGACCGCTGGTATTGCCACCCAGCAAGATGCGGTCGATAAGGCCGTTGGCCTTGTCTTCGCCCAGTGCCTGGGTGAGCATTTTACGGATGTAGCCGTCAGAGCCGACGCCAAGGCTGGTCTGATCGCCGACGATCTCGACGAACTCGGTCATCACCTCTTCGACCTGTTCGCGATGCACGTTACGCATCTGCGCCATGGCCACGCCGACCCGCTGAACTTCCTTGGGCCCCATGTGGCGCAAGACTTGCGCGGCATCGGTTTCACCCAGGGAAAGCAGCAGTACGGCAGCTTTCTCGACTTTACTCAGTTTGGCTACGACGGCTCGATCATTCATCAGTGTTAATCCACTCTTTTACGACCTGGGCCACACGACCCGGATCTTCAGCCACCAAACTCTTGATTGCGTTCAACTGTGCGTCATAACCCTCGGTCGGGCTAGGCAGCAAAATACTTTGCGGGCCACCCAGGCTGACGCGGTCGTTGGACAGTTCGTCAGAACCCCCACCGCCCATGCCACCCATACCGCCCATGCCATCATCAAAACCGGCGAGTTGTTTGCTCTTGCCAGTGGTGATGTTGTTCAACACCGGACGCAGTACGCCGAACACCAGCACCAGAATGAAGATGACGCCCATCGCCTGTTTGACGATGTCCCAGAACCACTGCTGCGAGTAGAACGGAATATCCGGGATAACTTCGCTCTGCTCAGCCGAGAACGGCACGTTGACGACGCTGACGCTGTCACCACGGCTGGCATCAAACCCGACGGCGTTCTGCACCAGGCGGGTGAAGCGGTTCAAGTCTTCTGCACTCCACGGTGTGCGCGTTGCTTCACCATTGGCCGGGTTGATCTTGAGCTGGTCGTCGACCACTACGGCAACCGACAGACGATTCAAACGGCCCTGCTGTTGCTTGGTGTGACTGATGGAGCGGTCCAGCTCAAAGTTCTTGGTCGACTGCACGCGCTTGTCAGCCGGGTATGGCGCCAACGCTGGCTGACCGGTGGCCGGGTCCATGATTTGTTGGCCGTTGGCATCCAGCAGCGGCTGGCCCGGAGCAATGGCGGCAGCAGCACCGGCTGCACCGGCGCCCGGCGTTTGCGGCGCGGTTGCAGGACCTGGCGGTTGATTGCTCAATGCACCCGGAACGCCTGATGCCCCTGAACTGCTGGAACGCTGCTCATTGACCGACTGCTCGCTGCGCAAGGCAGGTTGATCAGGGTTGAAGCTTTCTGCCGTTGACTCGACAGCGCTGAAGTCGACATCGGCCGACACTTCAGCCTTGTAGCGATCAGTGCCCAGCACCGGACGCAGGATATTCTGCACGCGTTGAGTCAGCATGCCTTCCATGCGACGGGCGTAGTCAAACTGCTTGCCCGCCATGGTCAGTTCGGAGTTCTCCGCCTGATCAGAGAGAAGATTGCCCTTCTGATCGACGACAGTGACCTGCGACTTGGTCAATTCGGGAACGCTGGTCGCCACCAGATTGACGATGGCCATGACCTGGCTTGGCTCAAGGCTGCGGCCTGGGTACAGCTCAACCAGAATCGATGCACTTGGCTTGCGATCGTCACGGACGAACACCGAGCTTTTCGGGATCGCCAGATGCACACGGGCACCCTTGATGTTATTCAGGGAGGAGATGGTCCGCGCCAGCTCACCTTCAAGGCCACGACGATAGCGCGTCGCTTCCATGAACTGGCTGGTTCCCAGTCCTTGATCCTTGTCCAGAATTTCAAAACCGACGTTGGCGTCAGTCTGGGCAATGCCTGCGGATGCAAGCTGAATGCGCGCACGTTGCACGTCATCGGCTTTCACCAGCAGCGCGCCGGAATTAGGCTCTACGGTGTAGGCAATATTGGCCGTGGTCAGGGTATCCATGACCTGCTTGGCGTCCATGCCGGCCATGCTGCCGTACAACGGACGATAATCAGGTTGCTGCGACCAGAGCACTACGGCAAAGCCGATGGCCACACTGGCAGCCAGACCGACCATAAGGCCAACCTGACGCAACATGGTCATCTCGGAGAGGTTTTCCAGGAAGGCCAGACCGAACAACGGTTTGCCTGCAGGAGCGCCTGTCTTGGCCGGAACGCTATCGGCGAGTGTTTCTGCCATGACTCAATACGTCCTTAAACCGGCATCTGCATGATGTCTTGGTAAGCCTGAACCAGCTTGTTTCGCACCTGGGTCAAGGCTTGAAAAGACACACTGGCCTTCTGGGAGGAGATCATCACGTCAGTGAGATCCACGCCGCTCTTACCAATCTCAAAGGCGCTGGACAGCTGGCTGGAGGCCTGCTGAACATCATTGACCTTGTTGACGGCCTGGCCAAGCATGTCGGCGAAGCTGCTGGAGCCGATTTGCGGCGTAGCTGCAGCCTTGGGCGCAGCCATGGCATCCATCTGCATGGAGCGCATGTCCAACATCAAGCGATTAAATTCAACACCTTGGCTCATGGACGTTTCTCTCATAAGGGCCGCAAATTTTTGACACCGAGTCAGCGGTCAATAATGTCAAAGCAACAAGAGTGCCAGCTGCATAGCAGCATATAGCCATCAAACTGCATTAAATCTGTTGGGGAGTTGTGCCAAACCCTGCTCTGGATAGGCCTCTAGCCGATCCAGAACGGATTGAAATTTTTTGAATCCACATCCATCTGCGACAAATGACCGCAGGCTTAAATACCGTATCGGCAATCTGCGGAAAACCTCAGGTCGCGAACAGATAACCTTCCACGTCCATCCCCGCGTCGCGCATCTGTGCCAGCTTGTAGCGCAACGTACGAGGGCTGATACCGAGGCGTTCCGCTGCTTCTTTGCGACGACCTCGCTCAGCGCGCAACGTATCGATGATCATCTGAAATTCACGACGCCGCAGGTCATCCCCCAGCGCGCCAGCCGAATCGCTGCCCGCCAGGTCCATCGGTGCCGATACGGCAGGTGCCAACGAACCGCCAGCAGTCCCGCTTAAAGACGGCGCTGGCGCGTAAGACACAGGGCCGGTCAAGCAGAAGTCTTCAGCCTGAATCACACCGCCCTGCTGCAGAATCAACGCCCGCTGCACGGCGTTATCAAGCTCCCGGACATTCCCCGGCCAGGCATAGCTCACCAGACAGGCTTGCGCCTGCGCCGACAGCCTGACGGCGGCGTGCTTCATTTTATTGGCATGCTTGGCCAGCAGACGCTCGGCGAGCGGCAGAATATCGGCAGTCCTTTGACGCAACGGTTGCCAGGCCAGAGGAAAAACCGAAAGCCGGTAGTACAAGTCTTCCCGGAAGCGCCCCGCCGCCACTTCGCCCGCCAGATCGCGGTTGGTGGTAGCGACCACGCGAATATCCAGAGTGATGGTCTTCTTGCCGCCGACCCGCTCAACTTCACGCTCCTGAAGGACCCGAAGCAGCTTGGCCTGCAAACCCAAAGGCATTTCGGAGATTTCATCCAGCAATATAGTGCCGCCATCGGCCTGCTCGAACTTGCCCGCCTGAGCCGCGATAGCGCCGGTAAAAGAGCCCTTCTCGTGACCAAACAGCGTGGCTTCGAGCATGTTGTCGGGAATGGCAGCGCAGTTGATGGCAATGAACGGCTTGTCTGCGCGGGGCGAATGCTGATGGATAAAGCGCGCCAGCACTTCCTTACCGGTCCCGGATTCTCCGGAAATCAATACAGTGGAATCGCTTTTCGCCACACGGCTGGCCAGATTGAGCAACTGCGCGCTGGCAGGTTCGACGGCGATAGGCCCATCGTTGCCTGCCGGCCCCAGACGCCCCAGGGCATGTCGCTCTACCAGCCCCAGCAACGCCTTGGGTTCGAACGGCTTGACCAGATAATCAGCCGCGCCGTGACGCATGGCATCCACTGCGCGCTCCACTGCGCCATGGGCCGTCATCAACAGCACCGGCAATTGCGGGTGGCGCTCGCGCAGCAAGCCGAGCAACTGGTGCCCGTCCATGCCCGGCATGTTGACGTCGCTGATCACCAGCCCGAATGACTCATCGGCCGCCGCCAGCAACGCGTCTTCCGCGCAGGCGACGGCGTGATAATCATGCCCCGCCAATTCGAGGGTATCGCCCAGCGCTTCGCGTAATGAACGGTCGTCCTCGACCAGCAATACCTTGATCGCCATCAGCATATTTCCTTTGCAGCGGACACCGGAACCAGTGGCAGCGTGACAATCGCACAGGTGCCACGCCCTACCCGGGATCGGTACTGCACGCCGCCTTGATGAGCACGGGTCACCGCTGTCACCACCGCCAGCCCCAGCCCCGTCCCCGTGGTCTTGGTGGTAAAGAACGGCTCACCGATTCGAGCCAGTGCGGCGGCATCGATGCCACTGCCGTTATCGCTCACACAAATCCGCAAAACATCACCACGGGCATAAGCGTGGATTTTCAGGCGCGTGCGTCCGGCACTGGCCTGCACGGCATTCTCGACCAGATTGAGCAAAGCACCGACCAGCGTGTCGCGATTACACAGCAGTTGCCCGGCGACATCGTCACACTGCCACCGCACGGAAAGATCGTCGGTCTGGGTGTGCGCCGCAGCCTGCAGTGCCGTGAACAGCTCGTGGGGCGTAATGCGATCGGTCAACGGCAGCTCGCCACGGGCAAAGACCAGCATGTCGCGAACCTGATGTTCCAGTTCATGCAAGCGCTCTTTGAGCCGCCCGGCGAAACGCTGCTGGGTTTCCACCGGCAACTGCTGCTCTGTCAAATGACTGGCATAGATCAGCGCAGCAGAGAGCGGCGTACGAATCTGGTGAGCCAGCGAGGCAACCATGCGACCCAAAGAGGACAGACGCTCATGGCGCGCCAGTTGCCCTTGCAGGCGGCGGGTTTCAGTCAGGTCGTTAAGCAAGACCAACTGACCAGGCTCGGCATCCAGTGAACGCGTGGAAATCGACAGACGACGTCCATCCTTGAGAGAGATTTCATGACCATCGTCTTCGCGTGGCGCAAAGCAACGGCTGATGACGTGCCGCCAGAGCTCACCCACCAGAGGTTGCCCAAGCAGGTCCACCGCGGCCGGATTCGCTTCGCGCACGACACCCATGGCGTCGATCACGATCACGCCGCCAGGCAAAAGATCCAGAAGGTTCTGCAGCCGGAATGCAAGCCGCTCCTTTTCTGCCAGCTCCTGCATACGCTGGGCACTGACCACCGCCAGCTCGCCTTTGAGTTCGGTCACCCGCGCTTCCAGCAAGCTGTAGGAGTCCGTCAGCTGCGACGACATCTGGTTAAACAGCTGGAACGCCTGTTCAAGCCCCTGACGACTTTCCAGTTCGAGGGACAGCGGCACTTGGAGTGCAGGATCAGACGACAGCAGCTGAACGGCCTGGGACATAGGTAATCTCTCGCGTGGCGAACCGTCAGTAAAAACGGTATGTTCCGAGAGACTTAGCAATCCTCGTGCCGAAAAAAAAGCCCCTGATAATTCAGGGGCTTGGCTTTATTTCAACGCAGCACGCGTCAATCATCTGCCTGTTCATCGCCGTCGCGACGCGTCATGCCGTACTTGCGCATCTTCTCGACGAGGGTTGTACGACGGATCCGCAGACGCTCGGCGGCGCGAGCCACAATGCCGTTGGCATCGTCCAGCGCCTGCTGAATCAGGCCCTGCTCAAGACCACCCAGGTAATCCTTCAGATCCAGACCTTCCGGAGGCAGAACCGCGCTGTTGGCGAAGTTTGGCGTATGGCCATTGATCGCAACGCGCTCTTCGAGATCGCTGCGGATACCTTCAACCATCTGCTCGTCTTCGTCATCAACGTAACGGAATTTCTTCGGCAGCTCCGCGACACCAATCACGCCGTACGGGTGCATGATTGCCATGCGCTCAACCAGGTTGGCAAGCTCCCGCACGTTGCCCGGCCAGCCATGGCGACACAGCGACATGATCGCTGCCGAGTTGAAACGAATCGAGCCACGCTTCTCGTGCTCCATGCGCGAGATCAGTTCGTTCATCAATAGCGGAATATCTTCAACCCGCTCACGCAGCGGTGCCATCTCGATCGGGAACACGTTCAGACGGTAGTAAAGATCTTCACGGAAGCTGCCGATCTCGATCATGGTTTCGAGGTTTTTGTGCGTGGCGGCAATGATGCGAACGTCGACGCTTTGCGTCTTGTTGCTGCCAACCCGCTCAAACGTGCGCTCCTGAAGAACCCGCAGCAATTTGACTTGCATGGGCAACGGCATGTCGCCGATTTCATCAAGGAACAGCGTACCGCCGTTGGCCAGCTCGAAGCGCCCGGCACGACTGGTAATGGCCCCGGTAAAGGCACCCTTCTCGTGGCCGAACAGTTCGCTTTCCAGCAACTCGGCAGGGATCGCCCCGCAGTTGACCGGCACGAACGGCGCGTCACGACGCTTGGAATGGTAATGCAGGTTGCGGGCAACCACTTCCTTGCCCGTACCGGATTCGCCGAGGATCAGCACGGTGGCGTCAGTATCGGCCACCTGCTGCATCATCTGGCGTACGTGCTGGATCGCGCGACTGGTGCCTACCAGGCTACGGAACAGATTGGGTTCGCGATGACGACCGCGCTCACGCGCCTGATCGTACATCTCGCGGTAAACCTGGGCCCTGTGCAGCGAATCAAGCAGCTTGCTGTAGCTCGGCGGCATCTCGAGACTCGAGAGCACGCGGCGGCGCAAATCTTCAGGAAGTTCGACAGGAGAAGAATTTTCTCCCAAAAGCAAAACAGGAAGGAACTCATCCCATGCTGCGACTGTCTTAAGCAGTCCTTGAAGACTGCCCGGGGCATTGACACTGCCGACAAGCACGCAAAGCACTTCGCGAGTGGACGTCAGAGAGCCGACAACCTGCTGCCAGTCCTGGCTTGAGCAGGAAAGATTTTCTTCGCCAAGAAAATTCAGAATTACCGCCAAATCACGGCGGCGCTGGCTGTCGTCATCGATCAGGAGAATCTTGATTTCACGCCACATGCAATAGCAACTTCCCTAGTCAACTCAATGCCCATACATGGGGCAGCTTGGTATCCCGGCCAGTGCTTATACCGAGAACCAGAAAATAGTAAACATCGCTAGTTAAGTCAAAATACCGTAAACAGTCAAATTTATGGCGTAAAGCTTTTTTTGACCAACCGGTCACGAATCAAATAGATGGTAAACCTTTGCTGCATTTTTGGCTTGGTTGATTTGCGTCATTTCATCGACGATAGCCTGACGCTCACCGGTAGCAGTGTCGATCAGCTGACGATAGACCGTCAATAACTCTTCAAGATTGCTGCGCAACTCAGGGCCATCAGGCGCATCTTCGCGGATAACGTCTTCGACACAGGCACGACAGGCCAGGTCCAGTTTGACGATCGTTTCCCAGTCACGCTCGGCCAACGCGCCAACCAGCGCTTCGCGAGTTTCTTCGATACGCTTGAGTGCAGCACTCATGTCTATATCCTCAGTACAAGCCTGTTATTTTATCTTAGTGGCCCGCGATTGCGTCCCAGCCTTCTTTGACTGTGCCCAGCAAACCGCCAACTTCATCGAGAATTTTCGGGTCGCTTTTTATATTAGCTTCAGCGAGGCGTTTCATCATATAGACGTACAGGTTATCAACGCGAGTCAGCGTGTCGGCTGAATTCTCCATATCCAGACCTTCACGCAAACCGCCGACGATCTCGATAGCCTTGCCGATCAACACACCTTTGGAGGCAATATCCTTGCGCCCGATGGCGCCCTTGGCCTGAGCAATACGATCAAGCCCGGCTTCCATCAGCATTTGCACCAGACGGTGAGGGGTAGCCTCCGAAGCCTGTGCATGGGAGTTCACTTTCTGATACTGCCGAAGGGCTAACATCGGGTTCATGATGTACCTCGTCAAAGATTTAAAACTTCGTATGAACAGCTTATCGACGTATCGGCGACAAACTTTAGGCCAGAAGCCAAAAACCCGGCATGCGTATGAACGCAGCCGGGCCTTTGTGAACCAAAAAGCCTCAGGAAGCAGAGGTCCGGGCGTTCAGTGCATCGAAGAACGAGGTGATGCTGGACAACGTTGACTTCATTTGCCCTACCGCCAGGTCCATGGCGTTGTATTTGGCAGTCAACGTAGCGGTCAGGGTTTCAACCCGCAGAGCTAGCGCAGCCTTCTGATCGAGCAGGTCAGCCTTGGTCTTGTTCAACTGAGTGGTACGGATGTCCATGATACCGCCCGTCGAAGTGTACGGGTCCAGTGCCTTGCTCATACGCTTCAACAAGCCGTCGCTGCCATCCTCCTTGGTACCTGCGAACAGCTGCTGTACTTCGCCGCCAAGCCCCTTGGTCATGGCCGCGGTGTATTTGCCAGCATCAAACGACAGCTTACCGCCCGCCTGATCGGTCTGAATACCCAACTGCGAAAGGGTCGACAGCTTGCCACCCGAAGAGGTGTCGTTCAACACCGAACGCATGGTCGACAACAAATCACGCGCCAGCGAATCACCGCCCAGCGCCGCAACAACCGTCAAATCACCATTGGAGTCAGTCGTGGCCTTGGTCAGCGAGTTGATGGTACTGACCACGGTGTTGTAGGCATCAACGAACGCCTGTAACGAGGTCTTCAAGCCGTCGGAGTTGGCCCCAACCGTCACTGTCGACACACCCTTGGTAAGCGCGGTGAAGCTCAAACCAGAGACTGCGGTGTCGTAGGTGTTGGTGGAGCTCTTGATCGACAGGCCACCGACGGTGATCTCGCCATCGATTGGCGCGTTGCCGATTCGCCCGGCACTGGTCGCATCGGAAGCATTCAGCGCACCCGAACCAATTGTCAGGCCGCTAATGCTGCTGCTCGTGGTGATGTCCGAACCGGCACCGGTTTTGGTCGAACCAAATACCAGGCGCGAACCTGTGGCGTCAGTGATGATGTTGGCACTGATACCGCTGGTGGAGGTTTTGGTGTTGATCAGGTCTCGAACCGATTGCAATGTCGAGCCTTCTGGAATGTTGAACTGCGTATCAACGCTATTTTGAGTGATGGTCAGGGAACCACTCGGAATAGCACTGGCAGCCGCCGTGTCAAAGGACGCCGAAGCCACGCTGGAGCTAGTGGCCAATGTCTTCACTTCAACCGCGTAAGTGCCCGCAACTGCGGTGTTTTTGGCAGTTACAGTCAATGCGGTAGGCACCGACGATGTTGCAGAAAAGCCATTAAAAGCAGGGGTATCGGTCTTCCCGAGATTGGTGATCGCCGTCTGGAATGCATCAAGCGCAGAGTTCAGCGTGCTGATCCCTGACAACTTGGTGGTGTTCAGCGTGGTCTGAGTGGATATCTGCTTCTCTTTGGCGGCCTTGTCGGAGTTAACCAATGAAGTAACAAGGTCACCAATGGCCAGACCCGACCCCAAGCCTGAAGATGTAATTGTACCTGCCATGAATTTCTCCTTCAGATTTCAGCGGTCTTTTGCCTTTGCAACAAAACAAAAGAACCCATCACATCGTTCACACCAGCATCAAACCCTGGCGTCGAACAATAAGCTGTGTGCGTTATGCAGGCTGTCGGCGATTTTCAGTGCCTCCGCTGACGGCAACTGTCGAACAACTTCCCCGGTGTCACCCGCTATCACTTTTACGATAATTTCGCCCGACGATTCGTCGATCGAAAACTCGAGATTGCGTTTTACCGACTGCACAAACTTTTCGATTTCCTGTACTGCCGACTCAAGCCTCTGAGACCTTTCGGCTTCCGAAACCTTGAGCGCCTCTTTACTTTCGGAAGAATCCGAAACCACGGCAGGTGTCGGCACAACCGCGGCCTGAGGAACCTCAGCCGGTTTTTCAGCAACAACAGGCGTCGGTTTAACGGCCTGGTAAGACAAGCTCAATTTAACGCTCATGTCCATATCCATCACCTCCTCAAAGTAAAAAAGCGGAGGAGTACGAACCGCATACTCCCCCGCCAAGTCTTACACCGATATTACTGAAGCAGTTTCAGTACAGCGGATGGCAGCTGGTTGGCCTGAGCCAGAACAGCTTGCGAAGCTTGTTGCAGAGTTTGTTGCTTGGTCAGGTTAGCAGTCTCTTCTGCGAAGTCGGTATCCTGAACGCGACCCAGTGCAGCGGTGGCGTTTTCGTTTACGTTCTGCAGGTTGGAGATGGTGCTGGTCAGACGGTTTTGCGAAGCACCGAGGTTCGAACGGGTTTCGTTGATTTTCGACAGTGCATCGTCGATCGAGCTGATCGCTTTGTCGATATTGGTCGCAGCGGTAGCCGAGTCAGCGCCGGTCAGAGCCAGAGTGCCACTGTCTACAGACAGAGCGACTGCGCCGAAGCCAGTGCTCAGAACCAGGTCGATGTGGTTAGCGTCGCCAGTGTTGGAACCAACTTGCAGAGTCATGGTGCCAGCAGTACCGTCGAGCAGGTTTTTGCCGTTCAGGTTGGTGCTGGTAGCGATACGAGTCAATTCGTCAGACAACTGAGCGAATTCAGCGTTGGTCGCTTTCTGCTCGGAAGTACCGTTGGTACCGTTACGTGCCTGGATAGACAGTTCACGCATACGCTGCAGAAGGTTGGTGGATTCTTGCAGAGCGCCTTCAGCGGTCTGAGCCATCGAGATGCCGTCGTTGGCGTTCTTGATTGCTACGGTCTGGCCACGAACCTGGCTGGTGATACGGGTTGCGATCTGCAGGCCAGCTGCGTCGTCTTTGGCGCTGTTGATTTTCAGGCCAGAAGACAAGCGAGTCATGGAAGTGGACAGAGCGTCGGAGGCGCGACCCAGGTTCTTCTGAACAGCAAGGGAAGCAACGTTAGTGTTTACGCTTAAAGCCATGATGAAATCCTCATTGGTTGGGTGCTGCGGCTTCCGGCCCTGGCGACAGCCGGGTTGGCACAGAGAACCTTCGTAATAGTTATCGTCGTCTACCCTGTTTGCTTTAGGTGTATTTGAAAAAAAATTCCAGCACTTGAGCAATTTTCTTCAAAAACAACGACTTAACGAAAAAACACATTAACCAAGAGGTCTTGCAACTTTAGATAAAACCAGAGTGCCGTCAAAAAACCGCCTTAATCTGGCCTTTAGCCTCTAAGCAATTCTGCTAGTTCGTACTCTATATAGTCGGCCAGTCCAAGCCAATCCTGAGCCTGTTGGCACGCCAGCATGGTCGCCAGCAACTGCACCCATTGTTGCTGGACATCTGGCGAGCGCTCACCAAGATGGCCGCCAGCACTTTCGAAGACATCGATCATATCCAGCCCCGCCTCGACGCTACGCCCCAAACGAAACAGACCGGCGCATGCCGTGCAGTGCGCGATACATTGCTCGAGCGTCGTCATTGCACGAACTCCTCATTAAAAGCTGTGCCAGCAATCATAGCCCCTGCCCGGCTGCTATTGAGGAACTGCACGTTAGGGTGCTGGTGGATATAGCGCTCCAGCTCGCCGAGATAGCGGCGAAAATTGAGCTGGGTCCTGACTCGCTGACCATACCCGTCAAGCACCCATTGCCGCGCATGATCTATAGAAGGACCGAGTGTTCCATCAGCCCACCCGGCATGGGTCTTGTTCATCGGGTAAGCGAAATCGGTACCAAACAGCGTCACCCGTGACGCCCCCATCTGCACCGCCAGATCCACCGCCGGATGAATCACGCTGCCGCCGCCGAACAACTCGCCACGGCTAACGTGCTTGCGCAACTCATCATGGATCGAGCCTGGCGAATAACTGGCGTATCGCGGTCCTTCCCAGGCCTGGATCACCAGAGGGTCGCTCAAGGGCTTATAGACCAGCACGATTTCTGCCGAGTCAGCCGGTGGCAGGTGAGCACTGGTGATTTTCTGATCGATACTCACAACGAAGTCTGGCCTGATGCCGTGGGCGAGCAGCGGCTTGTAGGCGGTGTCTACACAGATAAACAGAGGACGTTGCTCGCCCGCACGAATGCTCAGCAGCCTTTCAAAGTGCTGCTCAAGACTCGGCCCGGTGCCTATCACATACATTTCCCGGCCAACGTGCTGGCCGAACAGCTCGGTCACGTCCCGGTCGGAGCTGACCAGCTCGAGGTTCGCCAGCAAACGCTCAACGATGTGCGGCGCTTGCGGATCGAACTCACGATTATTGAAATGCAGATGGACTTCGCTCACCAGTCGATCCCGAATCCGCGCATTGACCTCGTCCGCCAACTCAAGCTCGGCAGGCAACGCGAAGAACGGCAACTGAATCTCGCGGTAATCAGCGGCATACCCCAGCTCGACCCGTGGATCGCTGAGCCAGGACGTCTGATCCGCTAGCCTGAGCACCAGCGAGAACAAAGCCCCGTTGAGGATATGCACCTGCAGGCGTTGCAAATCGGGGCGCTCCAGCAATACCTGCTGCAGGTCGCCAAGCCCGGTGCCATATAGATGCAGCAGTGATGCCTCAGTTGGCAGGCTGTCAGCCTGCAACCGCGCCTCGGCGTTCCGGTCATGGCGACTGGTCAGTTGTATGCCCGCTACACTCAGAGTCGCCTCGAGTCCATTAACCAGTTCAACCTGAAGCGCCTCGTGATCTTCATCCAGCAACCTGGCAAACACCTGCGGCCAGCGATCCTGAAGCACCGCGGCATTTAACTGGAAGCTGTCAGTCATAAGACCTCACCCAAACTCCGGACAAAAAAATAGCGCTCAAGAGTAACCGTCTTGAACGCTATTTTTTACTGCAATATTCGATCAGGGCCGATAAATGATCGCCGAGCCCCAGGACAAGCCAACGCCAAAACCGCTCAGCGCAACGCGTTTCCAGCTGGCATCCAGCACATGTTTCTCAAGCAGCAATGGAATACTTGAGGAAATGGTGTTGCCCGTTTCCAGCATGTCTTTGATGAATTTTTCCGGCTCGCCTTCAAAGCGTCGCGCTACGGCATCGACAATCGCCGCACTGCCCTGGTGAATGCAGAACGCATCGATGTCGCTCTGATCCAGCCCGGACTCCTGCAACAACTCATGCAGGTGTGCTGGCACCTTGAGCAGTGCGAAGTTGAACACCTGGCGGCCATTCATGAAAAACACGCCATTGCTGACTTTCAAGTGAGCGGCGCCTGAGCCATCCGTACCGAATTTGGCCTTGCCCAACTGCCAGGGCGCGCCCTCCCCCATCCAGGTTGCAGTGGCGGCATCGCCAAACAGCATGGTGGTATTACGATCTTCCGGGTCGACGATCTTCGAATACGGATCGGCGGTGATCAGCAGACCGTTTTTCAGGCCTGCTGCTTCCATGAAACCTTTGAGTGCATAAATGCCGTAAACATAGCCGGAGCAGCCAAGGGAGATGTCGAACGCGGCCACATTCGTTGGCAGGCCCAGTTTGTCCTGAACGATAGCGGCAGTGTGTGGCAAGCCTTCCTCGTCACCGTTCTGCGTGACAACGATCAGCGCATCGATGGACTCGCGCTTGAGGTCCGGATTATTGGCGAACAGGGCGTTGACCGCCTCGACGCACAGATCGGAGGTTTCCTGTGCATCGTCCTTGCGCGGTAGAAAAGCGGAGCCGATCTTGCCAAGGATGAATTCGTCATCCTTGCCGAATTTCGCACCCTGGGCGTAGTTGTCGACGCCAGCCAGAGGTACGTAACTCGCTATGCTTTTTATGCCAATCATCATGGCTTCCCAATATAAATAGCTGAATATCACCGCTTGCCCGATGACTCGGCATCGAAAACAGACGGCTTTTGACCCATGAAAAAAGAGCTGCGAAGGAGTTTGACCGGTCCCGGATTACCGTGAAATCAGCCTGACGCCATCATCGCCCGCGAGCACGATACAGTGAAGATGCGCGTTATGACTCATAGGTCACTAAGTTTTATACCCTTTTAGCGCATGGCATGACACTGTTGAGGGCTGTCATCGTGCAGGGATTCACTAAAAAACTTCAAAATGTCATGGAAGTTTGGGTTGGAATCTCTACGTCTTGTGTACATATCCGTTATCGCGGTCAGGGCTGATATTGGTTGCGCTTTTACAGCGCGTCACTTTTGGTTCCGGAAGCCGGCCCAGCCAAAAGTAACCAAAAGGCTCTTGCCCCACCACTGGGTGCCTCGCTGTCGCTCGGCATACCCGTAATCCGACATTGCTCCGTGGCGCCGCCGCCACCGGCCATCCATGGCCTGAGGCGGCTAAACCGGCATCCCTGCCGCCCCCTCCTTTAACAAGAGCCCCCACACGGCAATATCGAATTCCGGCCGGCGTGGTTTAACGGGGCGCCTAAGATCAAAATCAAAGCAGATCAAAAGCAGGGCCTGGATATACGCGGTTTCATGTGGGAGCGGTGCTTGCCCGCGATTCAGGCGCCGCGGTACGTCAGATATACCGCGGCGCCTGAATCGCGGGCAAGCCACGCTCCCACAAAGTCCGTGCTGGTCGGAGCAGAGGTAGCAAGTTCACACAAACAGGTCGGCTGTCAGGCCGCCGCGCTATTGATTTTGATCTGGGGCGCCCCGTTAAACCACGCTGGCCGAACGCAGATTTGCAACCGTGGGCAACCCGGCAGGACGCCGGGTTAGCCGCACCGGGCCATGGATGGCCCATTGCGGCGGCCCACGGTTCAGGATCTGCGAGCGGGTACACCGAGCGACGGGGTAAAGGCCTTTTGGTTACTTTTGGCTGGGCCGGCTTCCGGAACCAAAAGTGACGCGCTGTAAAAGCGCAACCAATATCAGCCATTACCCCATAACGGATATGTACACTGAAGCCCGAGTAAACCAAAACGCCCCCACAAACATCGCAAGGGCGTCAGAACTCACGCCGAACTAGACGAACAACTGCGACCAGTTCACACCACTCGGCTCACCCAGTGTGAAACCCTTCCCCGTCAACGACAGGTTCTTGTTGTAAGCCTGATCATGCTCGAATTGCCCAGCCCACTTGCCCTTCAAAGTCGCAAGAGCCTGCGGCGCGTCCGGCAGAACACCCGAATGACAGATATGCGCCTGCGGCGTCCATACCGTCATGAAACCGAGCTGGCCAATGTTCAGACACAGGTCGACATCACTGAAGGCCTGCGCGAAATCACTTTCTTCAAAACCACCCACCTCATCAAACAGCTCCTTGCGCACCATCAGACACGCCGCCGAAACGGCCGAGTAGTTTTGCGTCACCTGCAGACGACGCATATAACCCGACTCCTCCGAATCCAGGCCGATAAATGGCGAGCCCACACCGCCATTCAAGCCCAGAATCAAACCAGCCTGAGTGATCTTGCCCTCTGCATCTGTCAGCCTGGCACCCACCACCCCGACCTCGGGACGCTGGGCCTGGTTGAGCAGGTTGCCTATCCAGTTCGGACCCACCACCTCACTGTCCGCAGCCAGCCACAATAGATATTCGCCCCGGGCCTGAGCCGCCATGGCGTTGCACAACGCTGAGGGGCTAAGCCCCGCCTCTACCTCAAGCACCCGCACCCGGCCGCCAGGCTGCTCCAACTGACCCAGCCATTCCAGCATTTGCGGTGCCATGCCCTGATGAGCGGCCACCAATACTTCAAAGCGCAGGTATCGGGTGCGTTGCAAAATGCTGATCACGCAGCGCTGGAGTGACTCAAGCTCGACCTCGCCATGCAGGATCACGCTCACCAGTGGACGCTCGGTGTGGCGATAGTCGATTTGATGGATACCATTGGCCTCGCAAGTGACCTGCGCCTTATAGCCACGAGCACTCAAATGGCGAGTCAATGCCAGTCGCTCCTGAGTATTTTCAGTAGTCGACGGCGTATCACAAATCATCAACGGCTCATCGAGATGAGCCAGCCAGCCCAGACCGCCTTGCTGGATAATTCTCAACAGCAGGTCGAATTCCAGCGCGTCGGTGAATTCAGCAGAGTAACCCCCGGCCTCCATCAGCACATCACGACGGATCAGCCAGTGGCGGGCCATCAATGACGGAATGCTTTGCAGCAGATCCAGGTTGAAGCCTGGTCGGAAGATATCCCGCAACGCCCCGTTTGCCTGACGATGAATTTCGTCGGCGCAGACGGCGCGGCACTCGGGAGCGGCCAGCAACTCAAGGCCGGCCAGCAACAGGCCGGCCGCTGTGAACTGATCACCGGCTTCGGCCAGCATCAGCCACTCAGTGGATAGCTGGCGAGCAATCTGGTTGAGTTTCTCGACATAGTTGCTCTGGGTGACTTTGACGAAGTGCAGCGTGCTGCCGAACGTCGTCGCACTCGGCGGCTCATCAGTCGTGAACACCACCACCTTGAAGCCCTTGTAGAGACCTTCGACCAGGCTGTCGAGCGTGGTCTGCAACTTATGGATGTCGTTGTCGAGATTGAGTACCAGCAATCCAAATTGCGGCGGCGCGCCTTTGGTCTTGAGATAGCGACCTATCGCCCCCTGTTCCTCGCTACTTGGAGTACGGGGTGCCAGCCACTTCAGCAGGCGGCCAGATTGCATTCCGGCCAACGTCTGCTGGCTGTCATATTCATGAAGTGAATCAAGACGCTCGGCCCATGCGCGCATCTTGCGCGCATCATCATGCTCCTCGTTGAGTTCAAGCTGGTGAGCCAGTTCTTTGACCACCCGACGGTTGAAGGCATTGAGTTGCATCGCATCCCACAGGCGGGAGACTCGCGTCTCGGCCGTGTCGGTGGCACGAGCGGCCAACAGCTCTTCCTGCTGAGCCCATGCACCTTCAAGCATCGTAAGCTGAATGCGCGCGGCAGGCATCGCATGCAGGAAAAACTCGATTTCGGTCAACTGGTCAAAAAATGCCTGGTTGTAAAAAGGCATTTCCACATACTGCATGGGACCAAAACGGCGTTCCGGCCCAACCTCGGGGACATTCCAGGTCGATTCGAAAATTGGTTCGTTAGTCAGCGAGCGGCGAGCAAGCAAACATTCGCCCATCGCGTTAAAGCCATCTACCACCACCTGGCGGCGCTGCTCCACGCTGAGATCCTTCATACCCACTGGCAGCGATGCGCAGAAATCAATAAACGCTTCACGCTCCCTGACCGATTGCTCATCGGTGAATAGCAGGGAGTGGGAGACTTCTGTGTTGTGCTCGGAGGTACCGATGTTGACCTCTCGAACGACATACGGGGCATGCAGTACTCGAGCCTTGGCCGAGGCGACAAGAAAATACGTGTGGCCAATTTCCTGCCACTGCATCGAGGTATTTTCCGGCAGTCTGGCGTACCACTCCTGCAGTAGCGAAGTGCGGGTAACGGCATAGAAAGGCGGCACAAACTGCCCCATGAACTCGACAACGCGCTCTTGGGCCAGATCAGAGCCGTAATCTTCCTGGATCTTCTTGTCGCGACGGAGGTATTTGACCTGCTTGCCAATGGACGCATACATCAGGCAATAGCCGTGGCACATGCCGTAGTCAGGGTTGTCGTGCAGGAAATCTACCGAAGCCTGCAACGTGTCGTGCAAGATGAAATCGTCATCCGAGACAAACACCATGTAGGGCGTGGTAACCAGTGGAACTCCGTAGACCAGCTTGGTCTGCAAGCCCCAATAACCAAACTGCGGCAGGTACTGATAGTCGATGTCGGCAACCGTTTGCGTCGGCAGATCCGTTGCTATCTCAGCGGATGAGTCCAGGACCAGAATCCTGCAAGGCAGCGTCTGATAGTAGCGCAACGCCCGACGCAGAAAAGCCGGACGATTGTGACTGATGATCACCAGCGTAAGCTGTTCATTCAACGGCGGGCGATGGCTGGAAAGGTGCTGGCCTTGCATAAATAGTCCCCGTACAACAGGCGATAAAGGATTCAATGACTTTGCATTCAACGATTAGCGGACACGACGCAGATAGCCGTCCATCGCCACGGTGATCAGCAATTTGTTGTGAATCGACTCATCGATTACAAAATCGGCGTTTTCCTTGAGGTAGGCCCAGACGGCGGTCTTCGGGTTATCGCCCTTGCCCCATGGCCGATCCGGGAACGCGTCCTCGGGCATGTCTTCAACCACCGTATCCATCACCACGCAATAGCTGTCCACGGAAACCAGCGGGGAATAAAGACGCAACTCCTCAAGTACGTGCTCGTGAGTGTGATTGGAGTCAAGCACCACGATGACTTTCTTGCCCGCCGCGATAGCACGCACTTGCTCGGCAGTCGCCGGATCAATGCTGGAGGCTTCGATCATCTGGATACGCTTGCTCATCGGGTGACTTTCAATGGCCTCGCGGTTGTGCGGGCGAATATCACGGTCGATACCCAGCACTTCACCATGCCCTTGCAGCTCAAGCAGGGAAGCGTAATAGATGATGGAACCGCCATGAGCGATGCCGCATTCGATGACCAGATCCGGCTTGATGCGCCAGATCAGTTCCTGCATCGCCATCATGTCTTGAGGCAACTGAATGATCGGACGGCCCATCCAGGAAAAGTGATAGGTGTATTTGTGCCGGGCCGACTCGTTGTAGAACTCTTGGGCAAGGGCCTTGAGCTTATGGTCCTGGCCCTGGTCGTTAACTTGCTCGTCGCATTCACGCTGGAATACTTGCAGTGCTGTATCCGTCATTTTTCTGTTCTCGATAAAGATGAGTTGAACCAATAGCCAGAGGCCTTGCGAGAAAAATCTTGCCAATGTGCCGACGCGAACCGGCGCGCATGGTGGCGCTCAACAGCCGTTATTCAGCGCCCTGCCGCCCTTCACTCAAGAGTCCCAACAGCCGCTTGTTGTCACCCCAGAACGCCATGGGTTCATGGGGGGAATAACCGTAATGCCCCAGATTCAAATGCAATGAGGCTCCCCTCTCCCGCAACCGCTGCTCGACCAGCGCCCGAACCGAGATCGGCTGGCCGCTGGCGCAATTGACGACGCCCGAGAAATCCCGGCAGTGCAGCACGCCGACAAGATTGTCGGCAGCCACGTCAATGGCCAGGTAGTCGCGCAACTGGTCACCCGCCGACATGTTGAAAGAGCTGTCACCGGCATCGATCGACCGGTCAAGGCTGGCCAGCAGACTGTTGCTGTTTTGCCCCTCACCGTGCAGATAGAACAGGCGAACCCATTGCAGCGTGAAAGCCTGCTGCCGCTGCAAACTTTCCAGAAACAGACGCAAGGTGTTTTTAGCAAGGCCGTAGGGATTGGTCGGCTGAGCCACGGCGTTTTCATCCAGGGCACCACTTTGCATGCCGTACTCGAAGCAGGTGCCCGTCACCATCACCTGACCGACACCGGCCTCAACGACAGCTTTGATAAAGCGGTAGTCCGCGAACAGGTTCTGCTCGAAATGAAACAAACCCTGGTAGTTAGGCAGGCCTGGCCAGGCCAGATGCACGAGGGCATCGATACCCTTGGTAAGCGCCGCCACATTGAGATCATCAGCGTGAATATCCGCGCTGACGAACTCGACGTCTTTTATCCACGGCATGCTTTGTGCGACCTGAGCATTGCGGGCAACGGCGCGGACACGGCAGCCTTTGTTCAGCAAAGCGCTGACAACATGGCGGCCGACAAACCCGGTCGCCCCCGTGACCAGTACATGCAAGCCCGTCACAGGACTTTCAACTCTGGAATAGCCACGACAAAACGCCCTCCCCAACTGTTCACACCCGCGAACTGCCCGGTGATCTCATCGATCAGATTCCAGGGCAGCACTAATACGTAATCAGGCTTTTCTAGCGCGATACGCTCAGGCTCGACCACCGGAATGCGACTGCCCGGCAGGAACTTGCCTTGCTTGTGTGGGCTGGCGTCAGCGACCCACGCCAACAGATCGGGCTTGATGCCCGCGTAGTTGAGCAGGGTGTTGCCCTTGGCCGCCGCGCCGTAGCCGACCACGCGCTTGCCATCGGCCTTGGCCTGCAGCAGGAAGCGCAGCAACTCATGCTTGATACGCTCGGCAGCCGGAGCGAGGCTGGTATAGAACTGCGCGGTTTTCACCCCAGTGTTCAACTCGGCCTCAAGTACACGCTGCACAGCGGGCATCTGATCATGCTGTCCACCGTCGGCGCGCTGCACGAAGACCCGAAGCGAGCCGCCATGAGTGGGCAGTTCACTGACGTCGAACACGCTCAGGCCATTACGCTCGCACAGGGTCTGCACCGCAGTGAGCGAGAGGTAGGAATAGTGCTCGTGATATAGCGTGTCGAATTGCGCGCCTGCCATTAACGTCAGCAGATGAGGAAACTCGAAAGTTGCCACGCCGCCGGGTTTGAGCAAGGTGGCGAAACCGCTCAGGAAATCATTGATGTCTGGTACATGGGCCAACACGTTGTTGGCGGCCATCAAGTCAGCAGCCCAGCCCTGCTCCAACAACTGCGAGGCGCTCTCACGGCCGAAAAACAGCTCGCGAATCTCCAGGCCTTTGGCCCGCGCTGCCTGAGCGGTGCTGTGGGTTGGCTCGACACCCAGACAGGCAATCCCGCGCCGGGCTACGTACTGCAACAGGTAACCGTCGTTGGCCGCGACTTCCACGACCCGGCTCTGCTCATTCAAGCCAAAACGCTCGACCATGGTCGCCACGTAATGCTCGGCATGCTCCAGCCAGGTACTGGAAAAAGAACTGAAGTAAGCGTAATCGGCATCAAACAGGCTGTCGGCCCGCGTGTAGTCCTCGGTCTGCACCAGCCAGCAGGACTGGCAGACCTGAACTTTCAGCGGCACCCACTGCTCGGCGCTGTCCAGTTGCTCTGCCCGCAGGTAGGCGTTGGAAGGCGGCGATGTCCCCAGATCAATCAGCGGCAGGCTCAAAGCTGCACCGCACCCACGGCAATTCATAAACGCACTCCGGCGAATTGGGCATCCAGCAAGGGATGCGAAAGATCTCTTTCCGACAGATTCTTGACGGGGAGCGGCCAGGTAATACTCAGGCGTGGGTCATGCACGCTGAGCCCACCTTCGTGACCCGGCGTGTAATCGGCGCTGTGCAAATAAAGCAATTCGGCGTCGTCGGTCATGGCCTGAAAGCCATGGGCGAAACCGGCCGGCAGCAGCAGGCTGCGACCGTCACCCGCTCGCAGGTATTCGGCATGCCAGTGCAGGAAGGTCGCCGAATCGGGACGCAGATCCACCGCGACATCCCAGACTTCACCCCGCAGACAGCTGATCAGCTTGGCTTCAGGCAGGCTGGCATTCTGATAATGCAGGCCTCGCACGGTCCCGCGCTCACGCGTACAGGAATGATTGATCTGACGGATATGAAACGGCTGGCCAAACTGGCTGAGGCTGCCTTCGCAAAACAGTCTGGAGAAATGCCCGCGCTCATCGGCATGGTATTTATGTTGAACGCTGAACAACCCGTCCAGCGGCAACGCATGCAACATGAACTCGCTCAATGCGACCCCCGATACAGATTCAATTGAGTGAGGGTCACTTCACGCATGTCTTTGCCAGCCTTCCACGCCAAGTGCCAGTCCAGCGTCTGCTCCAGACATTGCTGCAACGACCAGCGAGGTTTCCAGTCCAGCATCTGCCGGGCACGGCTGCTGTCCAGGCGCAAGAGACCGGCTTCATGCAGATCAGTCGGCTCGATACGCAAGCCCGGGGCCTGAGGCCAGCGACGGGCAAGCAGTTCGACCACTTCGCCGACGCTGCACATGTCCGCATCGCCAGGACCGAAGTTCCACGCCCCGGCAAAATCCGGACCCTGCTGATACAACCCAGCTGCCAGCAACAGATAGCCAGCCAGCGGCTCCAGCGCGTGCTGCCAAGGGCGCACCGCCTGCGGATAACGCAAGGTCACCGGCTCATTGGCCGACCAGGCCTTGAGTACATCGGGAATCAGGCGCTCCGGTGCAAAATCGCCACCGCCCAGCACGTTACCTGCACGGGCAGTGGCCAGCGCCAGGCCGTGTTCGGCGTAACGCGCTGCCGGAAAAAACGAAGCCGCATAAGACTGGGCAAGCAACTCGCAACAGGCCTTGCTGCTGCTGTACGGGTCATGCCCGCCCAGCGGCTCGTTCTCGCGGTACGGCCAGAGCCATTCCTGATTCGCATAGACTTTGTCGGTGGTGACCAGCACGCAAGCGCGCACACCGCCGACCTGGCGAATGGCTTCAAGCACATTGAGCGTGCCCATGACATTGCTGGAATAAGTCCCCAGTGGATCGCGATAACCTTCACGCACCAGCGGTTGCGCAGCGAGATGCAGGACGATTTCCGGCTGGGTCTCGGCGATGATTTCCAGCAGAGCCCCCAGATCACGTAGATCACCGCGCTGGTCATTGATACCTTCGGCAACCCCGGCCAGCTCGAAGAGGCTTGGCTCGGTGCCGGGTTCAAGGGCAAATCCCGTGACGCTGGCGCCCATACTTTTCAGCCACAACGCCAGCCAGCTGCCTTTGAACCCCGTGTGACCGGTCAACAGAACGCGCTTGCCGCTCCAGAACTGTGAACTCAGCCCCACTGCTTCCATGGGGCCTCCCCGCTCTGCCACAGTTGCTCCAGGTGGTTCTTGTCACGCAGGGTGTCCATGGGGTGCCAGAAACCTTCGTGCTGGAAAGCCTTCAGTTCTCCACGCGCGGCAAGGCCCATCAGGGGTTCGGCCTCCCAGGTGGTATCGTCACCGGAGATCAGCGGCAACACTTTGGGTGACAACACAAAGAAGCCACCGTTGATCCAGCCGCCATCACCACGAGGCTTTTCGGAAAAACCGAGCACCAGGTCGCCATCGCGCTCCAGAGCACCATAACGTCCTGGCGGCTGGACGGCAGTTACCGTCGCGAGCTTGTTGTGAGAGAGATGAAAGTCCACCAGAGCGCTGATGTTTAGATCAGAAACACCGTCGCCGTAGGTAAAGCAGAAAGCTTCTTCGTTCTCCAGGTAGCGGCCAGCACGGCGCAGGCGCCCACCGGTCATGGTCTCCTCACCGGTATCGATCAGGGTCACGCGCCAGGGTTCGCTGTAGTTCTGGTGGACGTCCATGCGGTTGTTGCACATGTCGAAGGTGACGTCAGAGGTATGCAGGAAGTAGTTGGCGAAGAAATCCTTGATCGCATAGCCCTTGTAGCCCAGGCAAATCACGAAGTCGTTGATGCCGTGAGCGGAGTACTGCTTCATGATGTGCCAGAGAATTGGCTTGCCCCCGATTTCGATCATCGGCTTGGGCTTGAGATGTGACTCTTCGCTGATCCTTGTCCCCAGCCCACCGGCCAGAATTACTGCCTTCATCTCATCCCCTCTTCCACTTCACAGGGCCCCGTCAAGCTTTCGGGGGCTTTGCCATCTGGACAAACAGTCAACGCTACCGGGATAGCGCTCATCGGCTGGCGCAAATACACGTTTTATGACGATATAAGGGGAAATATGCAGGAAGCGCGCCAGCCTGGATTGCCCAGGCCAGCGTCAACAAAGGGTCATGCGAAGTGTGTCAGTCGGCAAGCCAGCCGTTGACCCAATGCTCAAGGTTATCACCACGGAGCACGAAGTCCCGGAGCACCATCTCACGGAGCTGATCACCCATACGATAGCTGGCCTCAGGGTCAGCGAGATGCATACGAATAGCCTCCAGCCATTCCTGGGTGCTGTTGCTCTTCACCCGGGTGCAGGGCAGATAACCACGATAAGCCGCAGTGTCGGTACACACCACCGGGTAGCCACAGGCTCCGTACTCCAGCAGGCGCAGGTTGCTCTTGCAGTCGTTGAAGATGTGGAACTCCAGCGGTGCAAGGGCGAGATCAAGGTTCAGGCTGGCCAGTTTGGCCGGGTAGGCGCTCAGGCTAATGACGCCATGAAATTCATGGATATAAGGACGCAACTCGTCCGGACACATTCCAAAGAACACCCACTCCACTTCGTCAGCCAACGCGCGAACAACCTCGGCAATGATCTCCAGGTCGCCGCTATGACTGGTACCGCCGCCCCAGCCAACCCGAGGCTTTCTGGAAGTCCTGCGCTGGCTGCGCAGATTGTTCCACATGGACGCCTCCAGCATGTTAGGCACCACCCGAATATCGGTGTGCATGCTCGATAACGCGTCGGCCAACGACTCGGTGGTGACCACCACGCGATCACAAAGACCTATGGCGCGACGCACCATACGCTCCATTTCGTCCTGCTCCGGCTTGTTGCGGGCATGCAGGTTTTTCTTCGTGGACTCTATGACATAGTCATCGAGCTCATAAATGCGCCGCGCCCTGGAGAAGGTTTTCATCGGCACGATTTCATTGATCGGGCCTTCACTGTAGCGACACTGCAGGATGATCACGTCCGGATCCAGCCGCTCGAATTCAATAGTCGACGGCGTGGAATAGTAAACCTGCCCTGTCGCCCTACCCGCTGCCTGAAGCTCGGCAAGAGGCTGAACCACCCGGTAATGCCCAACGGCGCTAGCATTGATAGGCAAGGCCGCGACTACCGGCAGCGTCTTGCGCACGAACGGACGCCAGCCAGTAGTCAAGCCAGGATCGAGCCCAAAGCTGCCGCCACCCAAGGTATTGAGCGAGAGGTTGACGTTGTAGGCAGGGTCCCGGGCAATGATCGGCAACCAGCGCTTGTAGTAGGTGCCCGCCTCTAAAGCCTTGCGCTCCTCCAGCTCCGCATCGACCGTGACCGGTCGGTTGCCCAGAGCCAGTTGAGCGTAAGGCGTCCAGACCACCAGATAACCTTTCTGGCGAATCCGCAGGCACAGGTCTACATCGCCCAGGGTGCTGGAAAAACTCGACTCATCCAGCCCGCCCACCTCATCAAACACCCGCTTGCGCACCAACAGGCAATCAGCCCCAACTGCACTGAGGTCATGGGCCACCTGCAAACGGTGCATGTAGCCAGCCGCATGACCGGCAACTCCGTTAAATGCTGAGTTTGCCGGACCATGGAGCCCGAGGATCAATCCGGCATGCACAACACTGCCAGACGGGCTGAACAGCTTCGCCCCCACTACCGCGACCTCAGGACGTTGTCCGTGATTGAGCAACTCGTCGAGCCAGTCGGATTCGGTCACCACCGCAAAAGAGTTAAGCATCAGCAGGTATTCGCCCCGGGCATGCTCGGCTGCGAAATTGTACAGAGCAGCAGTATTGCCCTGCTCCGGGTAACTCAACACCCGCAACTTGCCGCCGCCCAATTGCGCCATGGCCTCCAGCCAGGCCAGGGTGCCAGGTTGCTCGCTGCCGTTGTCCACCAGCAATAACTCGTATTCGGTGTAGGCCGTTTTTTCCAGCAGACTTTCTGCACAGCGCTGCAAGGCCGCTATCTGATCCTTGCAGGTGATGATGATCGACACCAGTGGGCGTTCTGCGTGTCGGTAATCGATCCGGTTAAGCAGTGGCATGCTGCCCTGACGCAGATCATGCTCAACCCCCAGACGCTGAAGATGCGCGCGCAGCAAGGCCGGGTTCTGCTCGACCACTTCTGGCTGGGCCAGCCAGCCGGAAAGGCCCAGCGGCGCTTCCACCAGAATATCGCTGATGTGCTCCACCACATGGGTTCCATGGGTTTCTACCAGACGCCAGAGAACATCGTGAGGGGCCAGCTCGCCAAAAACCGCATCGAAACCACCGACGGCAAGAAACTGCTCGCGGTTAAAGGCCAGCATGCGCCCAACGTAGGGGTAGCTGCGCAGCAGATCCAGATTGAAATCGGGCTTGAAGATCGGGTCTACGGACTCACCTTCGCGCAGCCCGCCTTCATCACTGTAGAAACACAAGGCATCGGCAAAGGCGACAATCCGCTCGGCCATCACCAGCAAGGCTGGCGCCATAACCCGGTCGCCCGCCTGCAACAGATAAAACCAGTCAGCGCCCTGTAACTGCCCCAATACTTCATTGAGCTGTTGTTGCCAGTTGTCCTGGAGCGGCATGCGCAGCGTATTACCCTCCAGAAGTGTCTCGGTGCAGCTGCGGGATAGCACCAGTACCAGGTGCGGCGGATAATCTTGTGCTTCGAGGCTTTGCAGGGTCACCGCCAGCTCGCCGCCAATAACCTGATCATCAATGATCACCGGAACGATTTTGGGCAGCCAGGACCAGCTATCCAGAGTCTCCGGCAAAAGGTTGCGCTGAATCTCGGAGAGGGAGCGGCACGCCAGCCATTGCTCGTACAACTCGGAAAAGCTCTGCGCCTTGACGCCAACCCGCCATGGAAGCGTGGTCTGCCGAGTCCCCATCGAACGGCTGATGCAAATCTCTTCCCAGACCCGCGGGGCCTCATGGGCCCGGCTCAGTGGCAGGTAACGAACCCAGCCATGGGCCGGCGCTGACTCACCACTACGCCCTTTGAGCATCTGCTTCAACCACTCGCGCTCTACCCGCACGGCATCTTTCATAGACGGCTGTGTGCTCAAGCGATCGGGGTACAGCCGCTCCACGCTTAAGATGTCGTTGAGCAGCACAAGGTTGCCACGACGCAACAAGCATACATACAAAGCGAAATCGAGGCTTGCGACAAAGCAATTGTCCGGCTGGGTCAGGGCGGGCAGCAGCTCCTGAATATCGGCGCGACGAAACAACGTACTGCTGAAACCACCCAGGAAGTTGACCGGGAACGACTCGATTATCGCCAGCAGATCATCGCCCTTGAGGATCGAACTCTGCGGACAGATCACGTCATTTTCCAGACGTTGCGGAAGCTGTATGTTGTCCGCATCCCAAAGCATTCGCTGTGCACAAACCAGGCTCGCATCGGCTTGCTCTATCAGTGCATTGGCCTGCGCCTCGATACAGCTGGGAAAAACAAGATCATCATCACAAAAAAACTTGATGAACTCGCCCTGAGCCTCATTGAGGCATACCTGCAGATTACCCGTCAGACCCAGATGTTCAGCATTACGTACATAGCGCAGACTGACGCTCGCAGCATCGCTAAACGAATCAAAAATCGCCTTGATTTCGCTGCCACGACTGTCATCACAGACGATCACTTCAAGATTGGAATACGTCTGGTGCAGGGCACTGACCAGTGCAGCGTTGAAAAAGCGCGGGTTATAGGCGGGGATGACAATGCTGACAAGAGGAGCTGGATTCACTGGACATACTCACGAGCGGCGGGCCTGCCTTACGGATCAAGCCCCTTAACCGCTGAAAAAGACGGTTTGCTCGGCGATGCGCCGCATTTCTGCGGCGTTGCACTTACAACTGACTGAACAGGTTCAACTGTGCAAGCTTGGTAAATACCAACTGCGAAGCCGTCAGCATGGTTTGCTGCATGGTCAAACGCCCGATGGCATCAACCGGATCGGAGTCGGTAATTTTGCCCTGTTCCAGCTTGTTGTTGCCTTTGAGCAGATCATTGGTCACACCTTGATCATCGGCACTGGCCTGACGGGCACCACCAGCGGAAATGGCAGTGGAAACCCTCTCGGTACCGCTGGCGATGTTACCCAGAGCAGAATCCAGAGCAGCCTGCAATTTCTGACCAGCCACTGGATTGCCATCGGCTGGCGTGCTCAGCGCAGTGATCACCGACGACAGGGTATTGAGTACGTTCTGGGTCTTCTGAGTGCCGCCCTTGACCACAAACTGGTCATTGATATCTGGCGTGCCATTGATCGTGAAGTTGATCCCGGAAGCACTGATGGTCGTGTTCGGTGGCGTCAGCGTCATCGTACCGCTGGAAACCGGCGTGCTGCTGCTGGTGATCGGCGAGGCATACAACGCATAGTCGGTAGCCGAGGTGAACTTGAGGACCGCGCCACCGGCAGGGAACGTATTGTTATACGCTGCCATCTCTGCGGCACTGCTGCCCACCGCTGCACCGGTAATCACTGCACCGGACGTGTTGCCGTTGCTGCGCGTGGTGCTGATTTTGTCTGTCGTGGCAGCCAGAGTGAAGGTACGCTCAGGAGGCCCGGCAATAGCCGCGTCGGCAAGCGCCGGATCGGCCCGTTCGGCATCCGTAAGGTTCACATTGAGCGAAAACTGTACGCCACGAAAATTAACCGTCTGGGACGCGGCATTTGCCGACGAGAAATTACCCCCGCTGCTCGCATCGATTGTGACGTCAGTGTTGGTCGCCAGACTCGTGATCTTGTACTGCGTACTGCTCAAAAAAGTCAGCTCGTAAGGCTGCCCTGCCAGGTATTCCGCCGAGTAGGCAGCGCTGGACGCAACACTCCCCCCGGACAGGCTGATCTTGCCGTCATTGGTTGCCGGTGAGGTCAGAGTCGACGAGGTGCGCGTGCTGTTGACTGCCGTCTCGAAAGCATCCCAGCCGGTGGTATTGCTGGCCACACTCAAGCCGTCGCCAATGGCGAGGTTGATGGAAGTCTGGTCGCCGTTGTAAGAGTACGTGCCGTCCGAATTCAGGGAGTACGGTGCTGTCGAGGTCTTCGAACCGGAAAACAGATACTCGCCGTTGGCGTCCTGGCTGTTCATGAGCCCCAGAATTTGGGTCTGAACCGCTTTCAATTCGTCAGCGGCGGATTTACGGTCGTTGTCTGTGTAAGTACCGTTACCTGCGGCAATAATCAGTTCCGACGCCCTTTGCAGCGAATTCTGAATACTCTTCAAGGCCGTCTCGGACTTGGTCACATTGGTGCCAATGGTACTGATGTTGGCACCGTACTGAGTCAGCATCGAGTTTTGCTGGGACAACTCCAGCACTCGTGCAGCACCCACCGGATCATCGGCAGCAGTATTGAGCTTGATCCCGCTGGCGACCTCTTCGCCCGTCTGGTTCACCTTGGCATAGGTACGCTGGTAATTGGCGGTACTGGTTTCGTAAAACTGAGCAGTTGAAATACGCATGGATTACGCCCCCTTAAAGACTGTTGATCAGCGTGCTGAAAATGGACTGCGCCGCTTTGATGATCTGCGAAGACGCGGTGTAGTACTGTTGATACTTGATCAGGTTGGCGGCTTCCTCATCGAGGGAAACGCCGGATATCGCATCGCGTGAGTTTTTTGACTGGGTCAACAGTGCGGCAGTCGCTGTGGTATCGCTAAGCCCCTGAGCAGCCGCCGAACCGACGTTTGAAACCAGCGTTCCGTAAGCGCCAGACATGCTCTGTCCGACCGTACCGTTGACACCCACCGTCTGTTTGGTCTGCAGAGCCAACAAGTCGGTCGCATTGCGGTTGTCGGCAGAACCCGCGCCGGTCAGGCCAATGTTGTAGGCATCATTGTTGTTGGGCGACCCCGCGATGGTCATCTCGACCGAAAAGGACTGAGCAGCGCTGGCAGAATCGGTGTAACCCACATTAAAGGTCAGCGTGTTGCTTTGCCCTGGCACAATATTGCCAGTGATGGCGCTACCGTTCTTGTCCAGCACCGCGTTGCCCTGAGCGTCCAGCAACTGATAGCTCTGAACACCCCCTGACGCCGTGCCGAACAGCAGTTTCATCGGCGTAGAGGTGGTGATTGCGTTACGCAGGTCCGCTGTTGCGACCGTGTCGTAGATGTCCGATTTAGTCGTGAGTGTCGGCTGGGTAAACGTACCGGTACCCGAGTTGGCAGCAGCGGTCGCCGTAAGCGGTGCAGCAGCGGCAAGACTGCGCGGATCGGAAATCACGGTTGACAACTGTGCCGCCGCATTGCGGGTCGGCGTCAATTTGAAGCTGTCACCGAACCCCATGTTGTTGCCATTGAGGCTGACCGAGAAGCCGTCGAACTGTTTGGGCGGATTGTCATCGAGACTGCCGCTGCCGACAGAAGTACCGTCCGGCAAAGAACGAACAATAAATTTCTTGTTGTCACCGGCGTCGTTAAAAACAACCTCGTAATCGCTGGAGGTCAATTTGCTGGTGTCAGTGATCGTGACATCAAGATTGCCTGAACCGGCAGTGTTGGTTGCACGACCGATGCTGCGCTGGCTGATCTGACTCGGATCATTGATGCTGCTGAACAGGTTGGAGCCAAAGTTACCGTTAGCGTCGATACCCTGATTCAACTGGCTGTTGACCTGATCGGACAGCACCAGCGCAACCCGGCCGAGCTCGTTGGTCGCCGGGGTCAATACCTCGCTGCGGTAACGCAGCAGACCACCGATACTGCCGCCAGTGATGACCGACGTGACATCTACATTCGCGGTGCCGTAAGTCAGCTTGAGGCCGTATTGCAGCGGATCGGTAGCGCTCGGTGAAGCCGTCATGGTGTAGGCGGTGTTGCCTGTAACCAGCGACTGCCCGGTACCGATGTAAACGTCGTAGCTGCCGTTGTTCTCGACCACCTTGGCACCGACCAGCTCATTGAGCTGGCGCACGGCCTCGTTACGCGAGTCGAGCATGGTATTAGGTGTCGCGCCGGTCGCCGTCGCCGACGTGATCTGCTTATTGAGCGAGGCAATGGTCGACGACAGCTTGTTGACCTGATCCGCCGTGGAAGACAACTGGCTGTTAACCGAAGCGTTCTGCGAACTGAGCTGTGAGCTGATCGAGTTGAAACGACCGCTGAGCGCGCTGGCCTGGGTCAAAAACAGTTGCCGGGAGTTCGAGTCGGTAGCGAGTTTCGACACCCCTTGCAACTGGGTGAAAAACTGCGACAGCGACGTAGCAATACCGGTGGCGCTGTCCGACAACAACTTATCGGTCTGGGACGCTTGCCCTGAGTAAGCCACCGCATCGGCACTCAGCGCGGTGCTGGTTTGCAATTGGGCATCCATGTAGCTGTTGTAGATCCGACGAACGTCGGACAGCGTCGTCCCGGTGCCGATATAACCAGCACCCAGATTCTGCTGCAACGAAGCAGTGGTCATGACCTGCTGACGCGAATAACCCGCGGTATCCACGTTGGCCGTGTTGTTACCGATGGTGTTCATCGCGGCACTGCTTGCTGACAGCCCAGATAACCCAATTGAAAGCAGCGACATGATTAAAACCTTATAAAGTCGTGGAAGAGCCCGTAGTGGCGGCGTAGTTCTGGTAACTCTTCATCTGTTTCGCAATCTGCGAAATCTTGCTGGCATAGTCTGGATCCGTAGCGTATCCAGCCTTCTGCAATTCTTTTACAAACTGTTCTGGGTTATCGGCAGAATTCACGACTTCTTTATAGCGATTGTTGTTCTGCAACAGGCTGACCAGGTCGTGGAAGCTGTCTGCGTAGGAGTCATAGGAACGGAAGTCCGCCGTCTCTTTGACCATCTTGCCGTCACGGAACTCGCTGGTAATTGCCCGCGCCTGCTTGCCGTCCCAGCTACCCGTCGCCTTGATGCCGAACAGGTTGTGACTGCTGCTGCCATCCTGCTGACGCATGATCGACTTGCCCCAACCGGTTTCCAGTGCGGCTTGCGCCACCAGGATCGCCGGATCGACGCCGATGCGCGCAGCAGCATCCTTGGCCAGCGGCAACATGGTCGCCATGAACTCATCGGAATTGCCGAACGCACGCTTGGCCGGAGCCAACGGCGGCTGAGCAATACTGCGCACGTATTGCGGGGTCGCTGGCGCGAGATTCGGGTCCATGGTCCAGTCGCCGTTTCCGCTGCCCGTGCTTTTACTGGCGACGTTGCTGCGCGCAACAGGCGACAGCTCAGTGGCACCCGACGGCACGATGCCCGCCAGCAGACGATCCGTAAGTTTGCTGGGCAATGCCAGGCGGCGGGAATTGAGCGCAGCCACATCGTTGCGCCCTTCTGCCACTGCAGCGGTCTTGTCACTTGAGGCTGAACGGGTTGCCCACAACGGCCGTTGCTGAACGCTGGCAGCCAGGCCGCTGGCAGCGGTCGAAGCATCGCCTTTTGCCGCATCAGCTGTAGCAGCCGTGTGCATGTTGCGAGTCTTGGACAACTGACGCATCAGCACGTCTTGCAGGCCGATACCATTGCCACGCCCGGACAACGTCACGGACATCTGCTGGTCGTACATATCCTGATACTGCCGGGTTGCGGCGGTATTCATCGGATTGTCCTTGGCCAGCACTTCGTTGGCAGAACGCATCGCCTTGAGCATCTGACTGACGAACAGCGACTCGAACTCCTGCGCAACCTTTTTCAGGTTGGCATCGCTGTTCACATCACCGGTTTTCAACGAGCTCAGGCGATTGAGGTCGGTGTACGCACCTGAATCGATACCTGAAGAAACCGCGCTCTTGGGCATGTCCATTAACAGTGTCCTCAGATCACGATCAGGTCGGCCTGCAAGGCGCCGGCCTGTTTCAATGCTTCAAGGATTGCCATCAAGTCGCCGGGCGCAGCGCCCACCTGGTTAACGGCACGGACGATCTCATCAAGCGTGGTACCAGGACCGAACTTGAACATGGGGTGCAACTCTTGCTGAGCATTAAGCTTGGAGCGTGGTACCACCGCCGTCTGACCACCGGACAGTGCGCCTGGCTGGCTCACGATCGGGTCTTCGGTGATGGTCACCGTCAGGCTGCCGTGAGTCACAGCAGCGGGCGAAACCTTAACGTTCTGACCGATCACGATGGTGCCGGTACGCGAGTTGATGATGACTTTGGCCGCAGTCTGACCCGGATCGATTTCAAGGTTTTCCAGCACTGACAGATAGTCAACGCGCTGCCCCGGATCCAGCGGCGCGGTCACCCGCACCGAACCGCCATCCAGCGCCTGAGCAACGCCAGGACCGAGCAAGTCATTGATCTTGTCCACCACGCGCTTGGCAGTGGTGAAGTCCGAACGGTTGAGGTTCAGGGTCAGCGTGTTGCCCTGATTGAAGCCACTCGGCACTGCTCGTTCAACAGAAGCGCCGCCAGGAATACGACCGGATGACGGAACGTTGACCGTGATTTTCGAACCGTCGCGGCCCTCGGCATCAAAGCCGCCGACCACCAGGTTGCCCTGAGCGATGGCATAGACGTTACCGTCGACACCTTTCATCGGTGTCATCAACAGCGCACCGCCCCGCAGGCTTTTCGAGTTACCGATCGACGACACGGTGATGTCAACGGTCTGGCCTGGTTTGGCGAACGCAGGCAAGTCTGCATACACCGCCACTGCCGCGACGTTTTTCAACTGCACCGTGCCGGAACCGGCCGGCACCTTGATGCCAAACTGGGCCAGCATGTTGTTGAAGGTCTGCAAGGTAAACGGGGTCTGAGTGGTCTGGTCACCCGTTCCGTTAAGCCCCACGACCAGGCCATAACCGATCAACTGGTTGGCCCGTACGCCGGAAATACTGGCGATGTCCTTCAAACGCTCGGCATGGGCGCCGAACGCGGTAGACAACAGCAGTGCTGCCGCGAGCAATTGCTTGAGATTGATCATGTTTATCCCGCTATCAGAAAGGGAACAACGGGCTGAGGAAGAACCGGTCAAACCAGCCTGGCTGGCTCGAATCGGCAAATGCACCAGTACCTGAATACGTAATGCGCGCATCGGCCACGCGAGTGGACGAAACGGTGTTGTCAGTCGCAATGTCGTCAGCACGAACCAGGCCGGCGATACGCACCAGCTCGTCACCGGTGTTCAGCGTCATCCACTTCTCGCCGCGGACTGCAAGGATGCCGTTGGGCATGACGTCGGCAACGGTCACCGTGACCGAACCGGTGAGGCTGTTGCTCTGGGCAGCCTTGCCATCACCGGCAGTGGTGCGTGCGCCGTTGTAACCAGCGCCGAGGCTCAAATCGTTACTGCCAATCGGATTATTGGTCGTCAGCCCCGACCCGAACAGCGAGGTCAGGCCGATGTTTGCCGTGCTGTTCTTGGAGATGCCCGAGCTTGCAGCCTTGCTCGCGGCCATCCGCTCCGACAAGGTAATAGTGATGATGTCGCCGACCCGGAAAGCCTTCCGATCGCCATACATGTTCTGCTCGAAACCCGCCTGATAAATCGAGCCATTGTTTGCCGCTGCGGGCAATGGCGTACGCGGCATCACCGGCGCGTAATAAGGGTCATTAGGCTTGGCATTAGGCGCAACGCAGCCTGCCAGCAGAGCGATTCCACAGAATGGCACCACCAACACAGAAAACCGCAGAACAGATAGCCGTTTCATGACACTTAAAACCTCGCGGTGTAACTGGCGCCGGGCAGGCGCCTCATCGAATTGAGCGGGTACAGCAACAGGTCAAACAGGTCGATCAAGGTGTTACAGATTCTGCGTCAGGTTCTGCAGCATCTGGTCAGCCGTCGAGATGACTTTCGAGTTCATCTCATAAGCACGTTGAGTGGTGATCATGTTGACCAACTCTTCAACGGTGCTGACGTTGGATGCTTCAAGGGTGTTCTGCAGCGTGGTACCCAGACCGTTCAGGCCAGGCGTACCGACTTGCGGCGCACCACTGGATGCTGTTTCCAGGAACAGGTTGCCGCCCTGCGCTTGCAGACCCGCCGGGTTGATGAAGTCAGCCGTCTGGATGTTGCCGATAATCTGTGGCGTTGCAGTCGCACCGGCTAAGGTGATCGACACTGTGCCGTCCTGACCCACTGTGAAAGTCTGGGCGTTCTGCGGCACTACGATGGCAGGTTCCAGCGCGTAACCATTGGCGGTCACGATCTGGCCGTTGCCGTCCAGGTGAAACGTACCGTCACGGGTGTAGGCGATAGTGCCGTCAGGCTGCATGATCTGCAGGAAACCACGACCGTTCACTGCGATATCCAGTGGGTTTTCGGTGGTTTCCAGGCTGCCGGCGGTGAAGTTTTTCTGCGTACCGACGATGCGCACACCGGTACCCAGTTGCAGACCGGACGGCAGTTCGCTGTCCTGAGTCGACTGAGCACCCGGCTGACGCTTGATTTGATACAGCAGGTCCTGGAATTCAGCGCGATCACTTTTAAAGCCTGTGGTCGATACGTTTGCCAGGTTGTTGGAAATGGTCGTCAGGTTCATGTCCTGAGCGGCGAGACCGGTTTTCGCGACATATAGTGCAGGAAGCATTCTTTCTCTCCTCGTGCGTCGGTTTATCGACGCAAGCTGTCAATGGTTAGCCCTGCAAGATGCGCGTGGCGGATTCGTCATTCTGCTCAGCGGTTTTCATCATCTTGACGTGCAATTCAAACTGGCGGGACAAGGCCAGAACGGAAGTCATTTCTTCCACGGCATTGACGTTGCTCGCCTGCAAAAAGCCCGACTCGACCTGAACGTTGGCGTCGGCTGGAGCCGCTGCACCGCTCTTCAGGTGGATCAGGCCATCTGCGCCTTTTTCCATGGTGCCCACATCTGGCCTGACCAGTTTGATACGGTCGACCTGAGCCATGACTTGAGCGCTCTCACCCAGCGAGCGAACGCTGATGGTGCCGTCGGCGCCGATTTCAATCTGTTGCTGCGGTGGCACGGCGATAGGACCGCCGTTGCCCATGACCGGCAAACCATTGCCAGCCCGAAGCACACCGACGGCATCGATATTCATGCCTGCGCTGCGTGTATAAGCCTCGCCACCATCGGGCGTCTGAACGGCAATCCAGCCATCACCCTTGACCGCAATATCGAGGTCACGACCGGTCTGGATCATTGCGCCGCCACTGAAGTCAGTACCGGGACGTTCGCTCATCGCATAGGCACGGGAAGGCTGAACCTCGCCAAACACCGGCATCGAACGCGCCTGTTCGAGGTCACGCATGAAGCCGTTGGTCGAGACGTTAGCCAGGTTGTTGGCATGGGCCTTTTGCGCAACGGCGTTTTCAGATGCACCGCTCATCGCGACGTAAAGCAACTTGTCCACAGTCATCCTCCTCTGACAGACGTTTGCCGTCTGTAGCTGTTCTAACAGGGAGATAGCAATATCCGGACCAACTTGTCGGAGATGATACAAAGCACTGATTGTTCAGCAAAAACAGGCGTGCTCGTCGTGGAGACTGAAGCACGGGATGGAAATGCGGCGGCGGATTGCCACATTTCCTGCGGAGCTCGGGTTGGGCCGCCAAAAAAACTACGCTGTGTGTTCCGTGTAGTGATTTTTGTGTACATATCCGTTGTTGGGGTGACGGCTGATATTGGTTGCGCTTTTACAGCGCCTCACTTTTGAACAGCGCAAAAGTAAGCAAAACGCTCTTGCCCCACCACTGGGTGCCTCGCTGTCGCTCGGCATACCCGTAATCCGACATTGCTGCGTGGGGCCGCCGCCACCGGCCATCCATGGCCTGAGGCGGCTAAACCGGCATCCCTGCCGGTTTGCCCCACACAACAATATCGAATTCCGGCCGGCGTGGTTTAACGGGGCGCCTAAAATCAAAAGCAGATCAAAAGCAGCGGTTTCACCGCGGACCGGTAGGAGCGAACTTGTTCGCGAGACGTCAGCACAGCCAACGAATACATCGTCTGACACACCGCTTCGCAGCCTTCGGCAGCTCCTACAGAAACCCGGAAAGTTCACACAATCAGGTCGGCTGTCAGGCCGCCGCGTTTTTGATTTTGATCTGTGGCGCCCCGTTAAACCACGATGGCCGCCCGCAGATTCTGAACCGTGGGCAACCCGGCAGGACGCCGGGTTAGCCGCATTGGGCCATGGATGGCCCGTTGCGGCGGCCCACGGTTCAGGATCTGCGGGCGGGTACACCGAGCACCAGCGAGGTGCCAAGTGGTGGGGTAAGAGCGCTTTGGTTACTTTCGCGCTCTTCGAAAGTGACGCGCTGTAAAAGCGCAACCAATAGAAGCCATGAACGCGACAACGGATATGTACACAAGACATAAAAGATCTGTAGCCCCCCCACACAGTGATAGTCTTGCACCCAGCACTTACCCCCGAGAGCACCCGCCAACCGACATGAAAACTCATGCAGGTTTTACCTTGATCCTTACCGCAGCCATTGCACTGGCAAGCATCACCGTGCAAGCGAAAAACGCCCGCTACTACCGGTGGCAAGGTGCGGACCGCATCGTCTGTGCGCAAACCAGCCCCGGCGAGGGCTGGAAGCGACTGAATGGCTCCTTTATCAAACCCGACTGTTCAATCTGATCACGTCGATTGGATCAACGTCTGCATCAACGTCACTTCGGTTGAAATCGCTTTAGAGTTCGCCTGATAGGCCGTCTGCGCCTGAATCAGCTCAATCAACTCATCAGCCAGCGTCACGTTGGAACCCTCCAGCGACTGACCAATAATGACCCCCAGCGTCCCGACACCCGGCTCATCAAAATTGGCAGGCCCCGACGCACGCGTCTCGCTCCAGCGCGTGTCACTCTGCGGCTGTAACCCCTGAAGATTAGCGAAACTGGCAAGCATCACCTGACCGACATCACGAGTCAGACCGTTGGTAAAACCCGCCCGCAGCACGCCATCGCGCCCCATCGTCAAACCGCTTAATTTCCCCGAAGGATGTCCATCCACCTGCTGTGCCGAACGATTCGAAGCACCGTTGTGCTGGCGCAACCCCGTCAAATCAATGGCAATACCGCCGTCGCTGCCCGCGGCACCATTGGATACCCAGCGCTCACGACTGGTCCCGCGATCTTGAACAATGGCTGGCACCCAGCCCTCGAGCTGCAGGCTATCTGCGCCATTACCGGACAGCCCCGGCATACCGACCAACGACTTCAACGAGCCGTCTCGATTGAAAACAACGTTGGCCGTCAAAGGCTCCATCGACTCCGGCGATTGAGGATTACGGTCATTGATCAGCACATGCATCCGCCAACTGTTGGTCCCGTCCTTGACGAAGTATTTCTTCAGCTCGTGCTGATTGCCCTGACCGTCAAAAATCGCGTTGGCAAAGACTCTGCTGTAGGTCTTCAGGTTGGTGGGGTCGAAGACCGGCACGGGCCGGACCATCACGGCATCACTATCGTCGAGGGCGCTTGTAGCACCATCGTTCAAGGATAAAGACACCGCCCCGCCATCCGCAGCACCATTGACCACCCAATTACCGTTCACCTCTTTGGCTGGCCTCCAGCCGTGCAGCGAAAACTCGGTGTCCGATACCTTCCGGATGTGTTGTGTGTTGCCAGAGTATTGCAGCGTTCCGTTCGCTGTTTTCTCCAGCGTGACATGCTGCGGAGTCGTGCTACCAGGATCTGCAGGATTACGGCCATCCACCAACACATACATCGACCATTGATTCTCGTCGGTCTTGACGAAGTACTGTTTGAGTTCGTGATCCACCGGCGGGGCTGACGCGACGCCTGCGTCCTGAATGGTTCGGCTGGTCATCCGCGTGTAAGTCGCAGGGTTGGCCGGATCAAATGCAGGCAACTGCGCAAGGGACGGCAGTGACGTATCCAGATTGACTGTTTCGGCAATCTTCGTGGTTGCCTTGGGCGCAATATTGGAAGCATCAATTTTCAGGTCGCTGCGCACCCCCGTCATGATCTCGCCCCTCTCGTTGCCCGCGTATCCCTGCAAACGCGCGCCTTCGCTGTCGACGATAAAATTGTCGGCATCCTTGAGGAATGCTCCGGCACGCGTATAAGCCAGCGAACCGCGCTCACTGACCACAAAGAAGCCATTGCCCTGGATCCGCATATCCAGGGGGCGGCCCGAGGTGGTCATGGTGTCACCCTGATTGAAGTTCTGTCGCACCTCCGATAAACGCACACCATCACCGGCAGCGTTCTGCCCACTCCCCAGGTGTGAAGACGAATACAACGCGGAGAACTGCGCACGCGAGGATTTGAATCCCACCGTTCCGGCGTTGGCAATATTATTGCCCGCCACTTCCAGCCGCTTGTTAGCAGCCTTTATTCCACCAATAGCAATATTAAACGACATTAAAACTCCCTTTAACCGTCAACGGCTTTTATTGAGGAGTTTTGATTCTCACATCATTGCGAGTAGGAAATTTCCATAGTCATTGAGTGACCGATCCGGGATTTAATATTCAATGTAGGACGTCGTTTATTATTTGACTCCCATAAAAAAGCCCCTTCAAAAAGGGGCTCTTCAAGCAGCTTATGCAGCGACGTTTATCACGTCATCTGGATAGTGGTCTGCATGATAGTGCTTTGCGTAGAGATCGTCTTCGCGTTCGCCTGATAGTTACTTTGCGCCTTGATCAGGTTAACCAGCTCTAACGTCAGGTCCACGTTGGAATCCTCCAGCGCCTGACCGGAAATGTCGCCCAGCGTACCCGACTGAGGAGCGCCGGTAACCGGAACACCTGAGGCGAAGGTTTCACGCCAGTTGGTACCACCGGCTGGAGACAGCCCCTGCACGTTGGCGAAGTTGGTCAGCGAGACCTGACCAATCACCTTGGATTGACCGTTGGTATAACTCGCAAACAGGTTACCGGTAGCGTCAACGCTCATGGAACTGATCTGACCAGTCGCATAACCATCCTGAGACTTGGTGATAGCGCCCGACACAGAAGCCGTTTGTGTAGTCGACAGCATGTCCAGCTGGATACCGCCTACAGCAGCAGCCGCGCCGTTATCAACCCAGTTGGGAACCGTTGCAGTGCCCGCGTTATAAGCCGGATTCCAGTTGGATATCTGGAACGTACCGTCGGCGTTAACCACGACATTCGCACTTGACGTCGGCAACGGGTCAGTGATCAGAGCCCCCGCAGAGTCAAAGCTCAACGTTGTCTGATCCGGCGTGGTAGCGGTCGCCAAATCAGCGTTGGTAGGGTCGCTGATGCTACGGCCATCAATCAGCGAGTACATCGTCCAGGTGTTAGTACCGGACTTGGCGAAGTACTGATCCAGAGTGTGCTGGTTCCCCTGTGAGTCATAGATCGCAGTGCTGATAGGGAAATTGTAAGAAGCGGTATTACTCGGATCGAACGGAGTGACAGCAGGCACCGTCGCGGTAGAGTTCATGTTCGACGCGAGCGAGATCTTCGCTGTCGGGTTTGGCGCCTGGTTCGAAGAGTCAACCCGTAGATTCTGGGAGACACCCGTTACCACGTTACCGTTGGCATCAACGTTATAGCCCTGCAGGTTCATGCCGGAACTGTTGACGATGTAACCTTCTTTATCGGTATGAAAAGCACCCGCGCGAGTGTACAGCTTCTCGCCGTTGTTGCTGATCATGAAGAAACCATTACCGTTGATTGCCAGGTCGAGGCTGTTAGCGGTGCCGGTGGTCAAGGTGCCCTGAGTAAACTGCTGGGACACTGCTGCGGTTCTTACACCACTGCCAACGTTGGTATTGCCGGAAGTACCGCGAATGGATTGCGCGTACTGATCAGCAAACTCCACACGGGAAGATTTGAACCCATTGGTTGCAACGTTGGCAATGTTGTTGCCTGCTACGTCGAGGCTTTTATTTGCTGCGTAGAGCCCACTAAGACCGGTATTGAATGACATGTAACACTCCTTCGCCGTCGAGTCGGCTCTAAATTCCGATAGTTTGTACTTTGGACAGCGCGATACTTTGACCGCCCGCCAGATTTAGTGTCATCTCTCCACCACTGACCCCGGTGGTCACACTGTTGACCGTGGCAGGCAAGTATGTGGCGAGGCCTGTTGCAGTACCGTCAAGAGAACCTGAAGCCACAAAGCTGTAGTTGCCGGAAGCGACTTTTTCACCCGCTTCGTTGGTGCCGTCCCAAGTGAAACTTGAGGTACCCGCAGATTGGCTACCCATGTCCACTGTTTTGACCAGATTCATCTGCGCGTCATAAATCTTGACGTTGGTTGTCGTGCTGGATGAAGGCACAACCACCGACCCCGTCATGCCTTTCGCGGTATCAACCGAGGTTGCACCGGCATTGACAACCACTGAACGGCCGACCAGAGAAGAAGCCTGCAGGGCTTGAGACGACTGATAGAGGCCAGCAATGCCATCTACGGTAGTTGTCAGGTTCTGCATGCTTTCCAGGCTGCTGAACTGCGCCAACTGGGCAACGAATTCCCCGTTATCCTGTGGCTCCAGCGGGTTCTGGTTCTTCATCTGGGTAACCAGCAACTGCAGAAACGCATCCTTGCCTAACGCGTCATTGGAACTGGTCTTGGTTGCAGTCGGGTTTTGCAGCGAACTTATGAATTTCGCGGATACATCGTTTTCAACGGCCATTACGCGCCCCTTATCACTGACCGAGGGTCAGGACTTTTTGCATCATGGATTTGGCGGTGTTCATGATTTCCGCGTTGGTCTGGAACGAACGACTGGCAGAAATCATGTCGGCCATTTCTTCAACGACGTTCACGTTCGGGTAGTACACATACCCATTGCCATCGGCAGACGGATGATTCGGCTCGTAGCGCGCTTCGAGGTTGGAAGCATCTTCAATGATGCCGTTGACCTGTACACCCTGACCGGCTTCACCCTGATCCTGGAACAGCGAACCGCCGCCCTGCTGGCTTTGCTGGAAAACTGTCGCGAACACCGGGTGACGGGCGCGATAAGTCTGGTCCATGCTCGAAGACACAGTCTCGGCGTTGGCGATGTTACTGGCGGTGGTGTTCAACCGAGTGGTCTGAGCACTCATGCCGCTACCGGCAATGTTGAAGACGTTGGCTAGAGACATGAATTATTCTCCACGAAGGGCTGCAACCAACCCTTTGAATTTACTGTTGAGCAAGGTGAAGCTGGCCTGGAAACCGACGGAGTTTTCCGCGTAGTTGGCGCCTTCCACTTGAGCGTCGACGGTGTTCTGATCCAGCGACGGCGCCGACGGTGTGCGATACATCAGCGTGCCGTCGGTGTTGCCCATGCCTTCAGCTTCGATATGACGGTTGTTGGTCATATTCATCGCAAACTTGCCGCTCTTGACCTTGTCGCTTTCGGCGGCCAGCACAGAAGAGAAGTCCAGATCACGCGCCTTGTAATTCGGCGTATCGGCGTTGGTGATGTTGTTAGCCAGGACCTCTGCACGCTGAGCGCGGAAGCTGAGTGCCTTTTCGTGAATGCCTAGCGCTTTATCGAAGCTGATGCTCATTTCGGGAAACCTTTACCGGTTGACCAGATTTTCTTGATAGAGACATAGCAATCAGCGTGCCAATCTGTGGAAAGCCCATTTTCACAGGGCTGCAGGGCTGAGCGGCAGGGGTGATGCCAGAAAAGCGGCAAGTCATTTCCGCTGAGAGCGGCATAAGCGGCAAGGTGAGTGCCGTAAAGTTGCCAGTTGCCGGGGTATGCCTGCATTTCCGCTTTAGCCGCACCGACGCCTTCGCGGGCAAGCCTCGCTCCAACAGTCGCTATCCGTTGGAGCGAGGCTTGCCCGCGAAGGCAATGGAACAGCTAGCAAATCAACATCTGGCACATCCAAGCTCACCGAATGCGCTCAGTCACTGCAGGGTAAAAACAAAAAAAGAGACCCGAAGGTCTCTTTCCTGAACAACAAAGAAGCTTACTTGGCCTGGTAGATAATCCCCGGGCTGCATTGCACCATCTGGTAATGATCCGGCAGACCATTCAGCGCCTCGGAAGCACCGAGGAACAGATAGCCGCCCGGCTTGAGTGTGCCGTGAATGCGCAGCAGGATGTCTTTCTTCACTTCAGCCGAGAAGTAGATCAGTACGTTACGGCAAAAGACGATGTCGAACTTGCCCAGACTCGCGTAGCTGTCCAGCAGGTTAAACGCACGAAACTCGACCCGGCTCTTGATCGGAGCCTTGACGGCCCAGCGACCCGGCGACTTGACGTCGAAGTAGCGCTGCAAGCGGTCCGGAGACAAACCCCGACCGATTGCCAGGCTGTCGTACTCACCCGACTTGCAGTTGGTGAGCATCAGCCCCGACAAGTCAGTGGCAACAATCTGCGCACCGCTCTTCAACTGCCCGGAATTGCTGCGCTCAAACTCGTCGATGGTCATCGACAGCGAGTACGGTTCCTGACCCGAAGAGCAGGCGGCCGACCAGATGCGCAGGCGCTGACCGGGAGCAGCCTTGATGGCCTCGGGCAGAACCTTGTTCTTCATCACCTCAAACGGATAGGTGTCGCGAAACCACAGGGTTTCGTTGGTCGTCATCGCATCCACCACCTGCTCGCGCAAACCGCTGCGTGGCTGTGACTGGATGCGCTGGATCAGTTCGCCAAGGGTTTTGATACCTTGTTGTTCCATCAACTTGTTGAGGCGACTGGAAACCAGGTACTGCTTGTTCTCACCCAAAAGGATGCCACAGGCTTTTTCCAAAAATACCCGGAACTGCTCGAAATCCAAATTACCCGTAGCCAAGATGCCGCCTCTCAAATCATGTAAAACCACCAGGAACGACGCCCCTAGCTGATGTCTGCTGCCTTGATTCTGTCCACAACACGTGCGGCGAGGTCATCAGGCCGGAATTTGGCAAGGAAGTCATCCGCGCCAACTTTCTTCACCATAGCCTGATTGAACACACCTGACAGAGAAGTATGCAAAACGATGTGCAGTTTTTGCATCCGAGGGTCATTACGAATCTCGGAGGTGAGCGTGTAGCCGTCCATTTCCGGCATCTCAATGTCGGAAATCATCATCAGGAATTCTTCTTCAGGCTTCTTGCCTTCAGCGACCATCTGCTTGAGGTAATCCAGTGCCTGACGACCGTCGTTAAGCGCAACCACTTCCACGCCAACAGTCTGTAGACAGCGGCTGACCTGTTTGCGCGCCACTGAAGAGTCATCGACCGTCAGCACTCGCAGAGAAATGGCCTTGTGATGGGTTTCCTCGTCGATCACACCGACAGACACGGCTTCCGACATCGGTGCCACTTCCGCAAGAATCTTCTCGACGTCGATGATTTCCACCAACTGGTTATCGACCCGCGTCACCGCCGTCAGGTAGTGATCGCGACCCGTTCCCTTGGGTGGCGGATGGATCTCTTCCCAGTTCATGTTCACGATGCGCTCGACCGAGTCCACCAGAAAACCCTGAACCTTAGTGTTGTACTCAGTGATGATCACGAACGCGTTATCAATCGACATCTGCCCTGGCAAACCGGTTGCCATGGCGAGATCGAGAATCGGGATCGTCCCGCCACGAATGTTCGCAACGCCGCGCACAATCCGACTGGATTTAGGCATCACAGTGAGCTTGGGGCATTGCAGCACCTCCTTCACCTTGAAGACGTTGATCCCATAAAGCTGTTTGCCATTGAGACGGAACAACAAGAGCTCAAGGCGATTCTGCCCAACCAGCTGTGTTCGCTGGTTCACTGAATCCATTACACCGGCCATGCTGCGACTCCCCTATCAAAGTAACCATCGCCACAGCACCTGGTCAGGTAAGCGGCACGGGCCTTGCTTTTCATACGTCATGAATGCAAAAACGACAATTTCCCGACACGCCATCTTCAAGAACCGCATCTTGCTCTGTTCGCTGGCTTTGCTGTGTCTTTCTGCCTTGGTGAATACCAGTCGGGCAGACAGTTTCACATTGCCTGAACAACTTATCGGCGTCACTCAGGGGTTTCTTGAATTCACAGTTGAAGAGTATTTGGCGACTGCCCAGATCGAAGGGCGCTACGAAATTGAAGTGCGTCAATTGGACCCTCGTCTTCGCATGCCTTTTTGCGACAAGGAATTGACAGCAAGCCTTGAAAGTCCGCGCCCCGTAGGCCGCGTGACTACCCGGGTGCGCTGCGAGGGCTCGTCGCCCTGGACGGTGTTTGTACCCGCCCAGGTGCGGTTGTTCCGCAATGTGGTGACTGCCGTTCGCCCGCTCAAGCGTGACGCGGTGATTACCGAGCAGGACATCGCCATGCGCGAGCGCGACATTGGTTTGCTGGGTCAGGGTTTTCTATCCGCTGAAGATCAGGCCGTTGGGCAAAAGATCCTCCGACCAATGGTCATCGACCAAATCATTGCACCCAACTTTCTGGAACAGCCCCAGATGGTAAAAAAGGGTGATCAGGTGGTAATCACCGCTCGCAGCGGCTCCATCTCCGTGCGGATGCCGGGCGAAGCGTTGTCTGACGGGACGTTCAACGAACAGATACGGGTCAAGAACCTCAACTCAAAGCGCATCATAAAGGCCAACATTACCGGGCCTGGACAGGTGGAGGCCCCTATGTGATCAGCTATGCGGCGCGATAGAACACTGGCGTGAAACGCTTGTTTTTCCTAGACTGCGAAACAACTTCTGCGGTTCGAGGTCCATTGGCTGCGCAAAACGCAAATGGATTTCACTTAGCAGGCTAAAGTTTTTTTGCATTTGGTCGAAACCATGGCAAGCGTCCAATTACCCAGAGGTTTTTATCATGGTCATTGACTTCAACAGACTGAACAGCGGCAACGCGGTTAGCGGCACGACACGTACCAACAGCGTTAAAGAAACAGGCAAGACAGAAGCAGCGGTTAAAACCGGCGCACTGGAAAAAACCGCCAGCACCGGCGAATCCGTAAAACTGAGCAGTGAGTCTCAACAGTTGCAAAAGATCACTGACAAGCTGGGCGAACTGCCGACCGTCAACAGCGCCCGCGTGGCGGAGTTGAAACAAGCGATCGCAGATGGCAGCTATAAAGTGGACAGCAACCGTGTAGCCAGCAAGCTGCTTAATTTCGAAGCTTCGCGCTAGCCCAATGCTCGCGCGGTATCTTCTGGACGCTTAAAAACCAGAGCATGCGATGCAAGACACTACTTTGCTTCAACTGATGACCGAAGACATGGTCCCGGCCCAGCAACTGCTGGAAATACTGCAGGCAGAATCGCTTGCCCTGATCGGCCGCGACATGGCCGAGATGGAGCATGTTCTGGCTAAAAAGCAGGCGCTGGTGGTATTGCTCGAACAGCATGGCCGCAAACGCAGCCAGATCCTTAGCGGGTTAGGACTGAGTCCGGACCGCAATGGCCTGAGCGCGCTTGCCGCCAGCTCCTCGCTGGGCGAACAGTTGATCAAGGCAGGCGACGAGCTGAGCGCAGTGATCACTCAGTGCCAGCTCGTCAACACAAAGAATGGCAGTTCTATCGTGATGCAGCAGGCTTCCACTGCACATCAATTACGAATACTGACCGGTGATATGCCCACGCTGTATGACAACCGTGGGTCAACATCGGGCCGAGCAAAGCCACGGCCGTTAAGCCAAGCGTAGTTTTCTGTATCAAGGCGCATTGCATGCTGGCAAAATGCCCGATATTGCGTTGCTGTCGTATTTTGCCTGGAGATGGAAAAAAGTGAATGGCTCAAGCGCGGACGATGCTCCGCAGCCCCCAAAGGTACTGAATACGCCTTTGGAAATTGCCGCCAACTTGCGGCTGCTACTTGAAAGTCATGATCCGCTGATCATTACTTTTCATGAGCGCACACAGCGTTTTCAAAGTTATTTGATCGAGGTCGACCGCGAAAGCGATGTCATCGCACTCGACGAAATGATCCCCCGTGACGGCGAAAAATTCCTCGCCAACGGTGAAGCGTACCGTGTCGAAGGCTTCCATGACGGCGTGCGAATCGCCTGGGAAAGCACCGACCAGATGACCATCCACGAAGCTAACGGCGAGCGTTTCTACCGCGGCCCGTTGCCAGCAGAAGTTATCTATCATCAGCGTCGCAATGCGTTCCGTGCAGCACTGAAGCTGGCCCAACTGGTCAGCATCGAGATGGGCGGCGACCGACTGAAATTCCCTTTAAGCGGCAAATTACTGGATATCTCGGCGACAGGTTGCAAACTTCGCTTTGAGGGCGACGTTTCAGAGCGTATGCAGCTGGGTCAGGTGTATGAGCGTTTCGTGGCTCAACTGCCCTTCGGCACCATGACAGCACCGGTTGAATTGCGTTATCTGCACTTCGAAGAAAGGGTCAACACGACCTTTGCCGGGATCCGCTTCCATAACATGAGCGGGCTGGTCCAGCGTCAGGTTGAGCGTTTTGTGTACCAACTGCAGCGTGAAGCGCGTCGTTTCGACAAGGATGACGACTTCTGACAGCAGTCTTGGGTTGCTAAAAAGGCGATTGCGCGGTGAGCGTAATCGCCTTTTTTGTTATACGAATTCTGCTGATCGAGACTTGCCTTTGAATTGCCTCTGCAGGAGTGCACGAGCAACGCGAGGCAGCGATGACGGCGGGTCAGGTATACCGCCATCGCTGCCTCGCGTTGCTCGTGAGCTCCTACAGATACAATCCAGTCCGCCCTACCCAATCCAGGCTAAGGCCGATTGATCTCTTCATCCTGCACAACCCCATCAGCCTCCCCTTCAGCCCTGGCCTCAACCGCCGCTTCAACCTCAGGCTCCGGCTCAACCACCGGTTCAACTGTTGTCTGCATCTGATCCTGAACCACCTGCTCATCGACCCGCGGGTCAAGCGCAACCACCAGCGGCGAACTGGACATGCTGTCCGGCATCGCGACGTGGTGCAGGGGTGCGTCGTCCACCTGGTGCAGGTGAGTCACGGCTTTAGGACGAATCAGCACCACGAGCACCAGCGACGTCAGGCACACGAACGCATAGAGCATGTTGGCCCCAAACGCCTTCATCAGAGCACCTGCGGCCAGCGGACCGATACTCGCGCCAATGCCGAAGGTCATCAACAACATAGCCGTCAGCGATACACGACGCTCACCTTCTACGTGGTCGTTGGCAAATGCGACGGCCAGAGGATAAAGGCTGAACTGAACCAGCGACACCACAAAGCCCACCACAAACAACACTTCCAGCGGCATGCTTGGCAGCAACGCTAACGGCAACGCAGCCAGTGCCAGCACCCCGGCAAACGCCCGCATCAACTGCGCACGGTCATAGCGGTCAGACAGCAAGCCCAGCGGCCACTGCACTAATAGACCAGCCATGATGCAGGACCCCATGAACATACCGACATGCTCTGTGGACAGCCCCTGCTGCGCAGCATACAGCGGTGCCAGACCGTAGAAGGCACCCACAATCAGTCCGGACCCCAGCACCGTCGTCAGTGATTGCGGCACCCGACTGATAAAGAAGCGCGGCTCCAATGGCGCAGGATGCAGCGGCGCCGGGTGAATGCTGCGAGTCATGGCCACCGGCACCAGACACAGGGCAAAACACATGGCAACCAGCATCAACAGCTCAGGCCCCAGCCCTGGGTGAACTACCAGAATCATCTGCCCCAGCACCAGGCCAAGGTAGGACGCGATCATGTAACCGCTGAACACCATGCCACGCTGTTTGGCGGCCGCCTGCTCGTTCAGCCAGCTCTCGACCACCATGTATTGGCACATCATGCCAAGGCCGACGATCATCCGCAGGAATAGCCAGGCCGGCAGCCAGTCGATCAGGCCGAGGCCCAACACCGCCGCCCCGACAATCCCCGCACAGGTGGCGTACGCACGAATATGCCCGACACGACCGATCAGGCGATGCCCTACCTTGCCACCCAGCACCAGACCCACGTAGTTGGCGGCCATCAACGCACCGATCCACAGGCCATCGACCTGGTCAGCGGACAATCGCAAGGCAAGGTACGTACTCAGAAGACCGGAGCCGGTCAACATCATCAGGGAGGCAAAATACAGCCCCTGAAAGGACTTCCAGATTTGGCGCATCGACTTTCCAAAAATTAGGAGCCGCCGGAATGGACGACTCCTGTAACACGATTCTTAAGCCTGGGCAGCCAGAATGCGCCGTTCCCAGGGGGTGATGTCATCAAAAAAGCTGGTCAGTTCCAGGGTCTTCGATGCGATGTAGCCTTCGATGAACTCAACGCCAAACAGTTCCTTGGCCAACTGACTGCGTTTCAGACGCTCCAGAGCGGCATGCAAGGTACATGGCAATGACAATTCATCCGGCACATGGATGTCGCCCTGGGTCGGTGGCGTTGGTTCCAGCTGCTGATCGATACCATGAAGCCCCGCTGCAAGACTCGCAGCTATCGCCAGATAAGGATTGGCGTCGGCTCCCGGCAAGCGGTTTTCGACCCGTCTGGCCGAGGGACCGCTGGCAGGGATACGCAAACCTGCTGCACGATTATCATGAGACCAGCAGGCATTGTTCGGCGACGCAAACGGATGACACAGGCGCTGATACGAGTTCACATTAGGCGCAAGCAGCGCCGTGAAGTCGGCCATGCAAGCTTGCTGACCGGCAATAAACTGCCGGAACAGCCCCGTTGGCTCGCCCTGCTCATCACTGAACACATTCGCGCCCGTGACCGAATCAACCACGCTCTGATGGATATGCATCGAACTGCCCGCCGTATGCGCCAGCGGTTTTGCCATACACACCACGATCAAACCGTGCTTGAGCGCCACCTCCTTGAGCAGGTGCTTGAACAGAAGCGTCTGATCGGCCAGCAGCAGCGGATCGCCGTGAAGCAGATTGATCTCGAACTGGCTGACGCCCATTTCATGCATGAAGGTGTCACGGGGCAAACCCAGTGCCGCCATGCACTTATAGACCTCGCTAAAGAATGGCCGCAAACCGTTGTTGGAGCTGACACTGAACGCCGAATACCCTTCCTCGCGACGGCCATCGATCCCGGCTGGCGGCTGAAAAGGCCTGGCCGGATCGGGATTTGGCGCAAAGACAAAAAACTCCAACTCGGTGGCAACCACCGGCGCCAGCCCACGCTCGGCATAACGGGCGATAACGGCTTTAAGCAAGCTTCGGGTCGACAGGTTACAGGCTCCGCCGCCCAGTTCCTCGGTATCACAGATCGCCAGTGCACGAGGCTCGGCACTCCACGGCAAGCGATGGATCTGCTGCGCATCGGGGATCATTGCCACATCACCGTCGTCGCTACCGTAAAAACGCGACGACGGGTACCCGCCCATGATGCATTGCAACAGAACACCCCGGGCCATCTGCAAACGCCGACCTTCAAGGAATCCGTCGGCAGTCATCACTTTGCCGCGGGGTATTCCATTTAGATCAGGGGTGATGCATTCAATTTCATCAATGCCCGTCAATCTCTGCGCGAGCGGGTTTTGGCCATCGCTGGTCATGACTCGAATCCTTCCTTTTCTTACGAACCGCTTCGTAGCTGGACGTACAAAATACGCACCACGTGTGAAGACTTTCAAGTATCAGAGGCTGATCAGCAGCAGGAGCAACCCGAACAGCTGAAAAAAACCCACCGTTCAAGGTGGGCTAATCAGTGCGCCGGAGTAACCGCCCTGTGTTGGAGAGCTCAGTAAGCGACGACTACGGCAGATAGATAGAAAACAACCCACCCCCCAAAGCACCGCCATTAGCCAGCTCAATCCGCCCATGCACCCCATTACGCTGATGCTGCTCGGCAATACGAGCGGCGAAGTAAAGTCCGAGGCCGGTGCTGCCGCTGGCCTGGTTGATACCCAGTGCGTAATCAGCCTGCTTCTCAAGCATGCTCGCGGAAAAGCCTGCGCCGTCGTCATTGATCGCGATGCAGAGCTGTCCGCCTTCTTCGCTGACGGTGATGGCAATGGTCTTGCGCGCGTAACGGATGGCGTTAATGATGACGTTACCCACCACGGTGCCGATCAATTCGCGATCGAAAAAACCCAGAGGGATGAGCGCATCGACATCGCAGGTTGCCACGATGCCGCGACTGTTCAACACCTCTTGATGATGAGCCAGTTGGCCTTCGATGAAGTCGTCCATCTCATGGTAATCAGGGCGCAAGGGCAACTGGTTGACGTCCAGCTTGTAGAGGCCGAGTAACTGCACGAGCATGCCATTGAGCCGGGCAAACTCGTACTCGATCACACCATGTTCCGGGGTGTCTCGTTGCTCGTTGGTCAACTGTCCCAGCCATCGGTTGTGGGACTGGCCCAAGGTCGACAGGGAGTTCTTCATATCATGTACCGTCGACGCAATGACCATGGAGAAATCCATACTCGTTTCGTTTTCGCTCATGCTCCAAATGCCTTGCTCTGCAGTTTTTGATAACGCTCGAAACGCGGGTCACTCTCCGGCATCTTGCCAACCATTCTCAGGCAGGCGCGACACTCTTCCAGTTTTGCTGCGTCAGGTGCTGTCGCCATGGAATGGAGCAATGCCTGCGCCAGGTTCAAGGCGATACTGATGTTCTTGGCTTGCAGTGCCAGAGCGCGACGGAAAAAATCCTGCGCATCGTTGAGATTACCGGCCTTGTAGGTGCGCACGCCCTGAACGTTGAACTCGATGGCGGCTTTGTTGGCACCAAGGATCGCGGGATCATCCGTCTGCTTGGCGATGCTCTGCATCACCTGGGGATCATCACCGTAAATCTCGGCGCAGCTTTTCAATACACCCGCACCCGCCTCTTCATGCCCGAGACTCTGCAACTGCGAAGCCACGGCCAAAGCGGCGTCGGCGCTCAGGAACTGGTCCATGTTCTGCAAGCGACCCATCGCATCCGCAGTCAGCTTGGCAGCCATCTCAGGATCGGAATGCTTGACGCTGGCGGCCTTCATCAGCCGCGTGCGCACCTGCAGCCCCTGGTCGGCACCATTCTCCTTAGCGACGTCACTCAGCGTCTGGTTGATCTCGACACGAGCACGCGCGTCGAGGCCTTGATCACCACCCCGACTGATCAATGCCTGAGCGAAACCAAGATTGGTTTCCGGGTTCTTGAAACGCGAAAACTGGCCTTGGTTGACCGCTTGGCGAAAGGCCTTGGAAGCACCGTCAAAATCGTTGTTGTCCAGCGCCAGCTTGCCGAGCAATGTTTGTCGGCGCACTGCCAGTGGAGAAATCTTGACGGCGTCTTCCAGCACTTTCTGGGCACGCACCACATCACCACGTGCAACCAGTGCCTCGGCCAGGCCGTCGTAAAGCGTTGGCATACCGGGAAAGGTTTTTATCGCCGCATCAAAAACGGCCTGGGCATCGGCGTGCTTGTTGCGCTTGAGCAATAGATTGCCCAGTGCTGCGTACGCCCAAGGGGCCGGGCGATCAGCCAGAATCGACTTGAGGAATGCTTCAAGGGGTTCAAATTGTTTGAGGTCGCGCAGCGCGTCCGCCTTGTACCGCAGACACAGCGGTGCATAGCGCGGGTCCTGCTTGGTCAGGGCCACGCAGGCGGCGAGCACTTCGGCAGGCTTGCCGCGATCCAGCGCCTGCAGGATCGGCTTGAGCACGCCCTTGCGCTGCACCAGCTTCTCAAGACGTTGTGCCAGGCCTGCCCGGTTGAAAGGCTTGGTCAGGTAAGCATCCGGCTCCCATTCCAGTGCACTCATCACCATTGCCTGGCTGTTTTCCGCCGTGACCATGACAAACACGCTTTCGTGGCTCAGCAATCGATCGACCATAAGGTCTTCGAGCACATGCTGGCCGTTTTTCTTGCCGTCACCCAGATTGAAGTCATGCAGGACAAAATCGTAGCGCTTCTGCGAACACATCTTCAGCGCCTGCTCTCCGGTGTCGGCAGTGTCTACATCCCTCACCCCCAACTCACGCAGCATGGAGCGCACCGAGCTGCGGAAGTCGGAGAAGTCGTCGACGATCAGAAAACTTTTTTGGTTGTACGCCAGCATCAGGGATCCTGTCAGGGAAGAAAGAAGATGAGCCCAAAGGCAAACATATAGACGGGTCCAGCTTCGCTGCCCATTTTTGGCGTGCAATTACCAGCCAATAGCGTTACGCCATCATGCAAATTCTACATCAAAGCTCTGCTCCAGAGCTCTGAACGGCACCTTGCGGCCCTGCCTGGTTCACGCACATCACCACCGCGTGAAATCAAACGGGCTATCGCCGATATGAGGTTTATCGGCACGCCGCCAGTTTTCTGGAGCCTGAATGATGGCTGGTGTCTGTGTTTTGATAGGCGCTCTGTGAGAGTCCGAAATCGAGCTGCAAAACAGAAAAACTCACAAAATAAGTTTCTGTAGGAGCGCACGAGCACCGCGAGGCCGCGATTGCGTTCTGTCTGACACACCGCAATCGCGGCCTCGCGGTGCTCGTGCGCTCCTACAGCACCACTGTTTACTGAGCGACTTGAGCATCAAAAGCAAGGAATTCGAAAAAAACTTGCGTATCCCCTGTCCCCTTTTTTCGCCTCACCGGTCATCACAGGTAAGTGAACAAATATGAGAGCTTAACTCCATGTCCCCAGCGTCGCCTTTCCGTTTGCGCCCCTTGCTGCATTTCAGCCTTTTACTGACTTTGAGTTCCAGCCCCCTCTTCATTTCGTCCAGTTGGGCCGAGGGCACAGACCGTCGCACTTACGAGGTGCCAGCTGGCAGTCTGGGCGCGGCGCTTACCCGCTTTGCAGGTCAGGCGGGGGTCAATCTGTCGGTGGACCCCGCACTGGTGAGCGGTCGTAACAGCGCCGGATTGTCGGGGGATTACGCAGTGGAAGAAGGTTTCTCACGCCTGCTGCAAGGTTCCGGCCTGCAACTGGTGTCGGTGGCGGATCATGCCTACACGCTGATCCCTGCTCCGGAGGGCAGCAGCAGCCTGCAATTGGCACCCACCTCGATCCTCGGCGCAACAGGCTCGACGGATGGCCAGGCCTACGCCGGAGGCCAGGTGGCTCGCCGCGGTTCGCAGGGCATGCTCGGCTCGCGGGACTTCATGGACACGCCGTTCAGCATGACGACTTACACCAGCAAGACGGTGAAAGATCAGCAGGCCAGAACCCTGGGCGATCTGATCGCCAGCGATCCCTCGGTACGCGCGACCAACCCCGCTGGCGGGCGCTACGAGCAGTTCACCATCCGTGGCCTGAGCCTGTTCAACAGCGACGTGTCCTATAACGGTCTTTACGGCATTCTGCCGACCTACACGATCGATATGGAAATGGCCGACCGGGTGGACATCCTCAAAGGCCCGAGTCAGCTGGTCAACGGCATCTCTCCCCGAGGCAGCGTCGGTGGCGGCATCAACGTGGTGCCCAAGCGCGCCACGGACAAGCCCATCACCGAGCTCACCGGCAGCTACGCCTCCAACAATCAGCTGGGAACCGCCATCGACGTCGGCCGCAGGTTTGGTGACGAAGGTAAGTTCGGCATCCGCTTCAACGGCGTCAAACAATCAGGCGACACCGAATGGGACCACCAGAGCGTCGACCGTGAAATGGCCGTGCTGGGTCTGGATTTCCGTGGCGAACGCCTGCGGCTATCAACGGACATCGGGCACACCGAGCGTGACACCGATGCCCCCCAGGAACGCGTACAGATCGGCGCCAACGCAAAAGTCCCCAACGCCAACGACGTGCGTCGCAACTACGCGCAAGCCTGGAGCCAGGCGCGCACCCGGGATACGTTTGGCGCAGTGAACGCTGAGTATGACGTCAGCGATTCGGTCATGGTGTACGGTGGCGTGGGCGCTCGCAAAAGTAACCACGATTTTCTCCGCCATGCGGTTTCAATCACCAATAACGCAGGGGATTTCAGCGTCCAGCCTCGCGACTTCACCCGCGATGAAAATGTCCGTACGGCCACTGCAGGCGTCCGCAACTGGTTCCAGACCGGTCCTGTGAGCCATGAGGTCAATCTGGCCGCCAGTTACTTCTACATGGACTTCGAAAATGGCGGCGCGCGCTATGCCGCATCCCCTAGCAATCTGTTCGACCCAGTAGACACACCGACACCCAGCAACCCCACTCGCCAGGACGACAAGGTCTACACCGAGAACCGCTACAGCGGCCTGGCCTTGTCCGACACCCTGGGCTTCTTCGATGACCGCTTGCTGCTGACACTGGGCGCACGCTGGCAGCGGGTGAAAGTTGATGACTGGACCAATAACGTCAAAGGCGACACGGCTTACGACGAAGAGAAGATCTCACCTTCGGGCGGCATCCTTTACAAAGTGACCGATCAGCTCTCGGTATACGCCAACTACATGGAAGGCCTGAGCCAGGGCAAGATCGCGCCTTCTACCTCGATCAACGAGGACGAGATTTTTCCGCCTTTCATCAGCCGTCAGGTCGAAGTCGGTGCCAAATACGACCACGGTACATTCGCCTTCACCGCCAGCATGTTCAGAATCAAACAACCGGCTTACGAGACCAACGCCACAACGCGAGTCTTCGGCCTTAACGGCAAGCGTGAAAACACGGGGGTGGAACTCACCATGTTCGGTGAGCCGCTCGACGGCTTCCGCCTGCTCGGCGGCGTAATGTACATCGACAGCGAACTGACCAATACCGTCAACGGCACCTTCGACGGCAAGCGAGCTCCCGCCACACCGGAATACAACGTCAATCTGGGCGCCGAGTGGGACGTGCCGAATGTTCAAGGCCTGACCCTGACCAGCCGTGGCATCTACTCCAGTTCGCAGTACCTGAACCAGGCCAACACCAAGGAAATCGACTCATGGGAACGGTTCGACGTAGGCGCGCGCTATGCGTTCAAGGTTGATGACAAGGACGTCACGCTGCGCGCCAACATCGAAAACGTCATGGACAAGCGCTTCTGGAGCTCAGCGGGCGCATCGGATGACAGCGAGCCAGGGCTGACGCTTTCTACGCCACGGACTTATCTGGTTTCGGCGACTATCGGGTTTTAAGCACTACAGGAAGAACAACGCCCAAGGGGTGTTTACATGGTAAAAAAGGCTTTGTAGGAGCGCACGAGCAACGCGAGGCCGCGATAGCGATCTGCCTGAAAACCGCAATCGCGGCCTCGCGTTGCTCGTGCGCCCCCTACAGGCATGATTCCAATTGCACGTTGATGACAGGAGCTTTCAACCTGAACCCCGTAACCCCGGATGGCCGTTATTTCATTGTCAAAGGGCAACTATGGCGCTGTTCCAATCCTGCACTGGATGAGGATGAACGACAGCGCCTGGTGAAAGACCTGATGGCCGCACGCCGCTCCGTCAAGGCAGCCAAAGCGTCGGGTGATCCTGATGAGATGACGGCGGCGAGATCAGCTGTTCAGGCAGCTAAAGTCGCTCTGGGGGAACGTGGGCCGGTATGGTGGGAAGACGGTGCACCGGACTTCAACAGGCACAAGGTCGTCAACACACCGTACGCGGAGTGGTATCGGGATCTGGGCGCCCCTGACGCTTAGATGTTGAGACGGATTATTTGTCGTATGGGCATCGAATTCTGAGTAGCCCCCCCTCCGAAAGAAAATAGGTAGCAGTTCGGTAGCAGGACTGAAAGCAGAAAACCACTGGATAAGACAACACTGGCCGAGACCGAAGGCTCCGTAACAGAATCGAGATGCCTCAGGATAGTCTGAAGTCGTCATGTGCTTTGGGCTGACTTCGGCCACCGCCGATTTCGAAGGAGTATCGAGTGGATTTACGAACTTTGCTATTAAGCGGCGACTATCAGTATGAAGGCGACGCGCCAGCTGCGGAATCTTCCATCGTGGCCCTGGTCGCCGCAACTCCCGTTCCTTTGCCGTCTGAGTACGTGGAGTTGCTTCGTCTGAGCGACGGCGGCGAAGCACACATGACGGGACATCCAGGTTATGTCCGTATTTGGTCGGCGTTGAAGGCGATCGAGAACAACCGTGATTACGAGGTCGAAAAGTGGCTGCCAGGATTTATCGGGTTTGGCGATAACGGTGGCCCGGAGATGGTCGGGTTCGATACGCGCTCAGGACCACCCTTCCGTGTGTGCTCGGTAATGTTTGCTCCGATGGAGTGGGAAGGCGCCATGGGTGACGTACCCAATTTCGGTGTATTTATCCGGCAGTTGCTAAAGCAGGGACAATCCGCAGATCCCGATTCTGCGGATGGACCGGCCGATGTTGTCGCAGATGACGTGAAATCTGCTGATTAGAGCTGATGACTTACTGCACCCACGCTGCACCCGTGAGGCGATTGGTGCGGTGATTGATTTGACTGTAGGCCACTAAGAATATGGTGTCCCAGGGCAGGTTCGAACTGCCAACCTTCCCCTTAGGAGGGGGATGCTCTATCCAATTGAGCTACTGAGACACAGAGGCAAGCACACAGAATGGTGCCAGCGAGGACGGCGTGCATGTTAACGACACATGACCATTTTGTCATGTCGTCTTTGGCTTACACGCATGTGTTCCATATCCGTTTAATTTGCCCGAAATCTGCACGGTCATGCATTTTGCAACGTTCCACATGGCCATCATTGCAAAACGCATGCAAAACCCCTCTCGCAGACATTTTAAGCTATTGATTTATAAGGACTTTAATAGCCATCAAAGTTGGCATGCAGACTGCACTATTACTAACGGTAGAGACCCTTCCTAAAGAAAGTTCCATCGGAGGTAAATGAAAATGAACATCGTCCTTTCAGTGTTGAACGCTGCAGCGCTGGTTGCACTGGTGGCATTTCATTTTCAGGACGATGGTAAAGCAGAGCAAACCGCGCTGCAGACTCAGCCGCACCACCTGCTGCGCCAGGCACCGCAGCTGGCTGTCATGACTGATCGCAGCAGCAAGCCTCAGGCCGTGACTCTAGCCAATGACGGCGATACACAGGCTTCCAGCTCTTCCAATCTGAGAGCCGAGCCTCGCTGGGTTTTCTGACGTCTCCTACGCCTCCGTGACGCAACGAAATAACCGAAAAGAGAACCGCCATGTCCAAGTCTGCTTTGTCGTTCATCATCCTCGCCTTGTTGGCTGTAGCTGTTGACTATCAGTTGCCTGCAACGGCTGAAGGGCTGAGTAGCGCGGCGAAGATTTCTGCCGGTGTGTTTTCGGTCCTGTTCGTCGTGGCGCTGATCCTCGGTCGCCGTTTCAAATTCGACCCTGTGCTTCGTTAACTGCAACTCCCTCTCCAGCAGATCCTTCATCTGCGACCCAGCGAAGCGTCAAGCACGGGACTGGCGGGCTACCGTCACGTCTGTCGGCCAGCATTCGTATTCCGCTGACAACCTTCTAAGCTGACAAATAGCCATCACAGCTGTCTGCCCCTTCGAAATCGGCACAAATTCGAACCTTACAGATGAGCGGATGCTTTAGAGCTTTGCTAATTCGCTCGCAATTCTGATAATTGGTGCTGGCTAATCGCCTTTATCTGAGTCAATATTTGTCACAGAATTGACGCCAAGGATATGGCAGATTGGGGCATGATGCTGGCCTCTTGAGAACACGGTTGAACATTTCGCCAAAAGGGCTGTCACAGATTGACATCCATGCGGCGACTTGCAAGAACCGCTCCCCCTGAACTAACCGGTTAAATATATGAGCCCTATGAAACAGGCTACTTATTCCAGCCGCACGGCTGACAAGTTCGTCGTACGTCTACCAGACGGCATGCGTAATCGTGTGCAAGAGGTAGCTAAAAACCACCATCGCAGCATGAACTCAGAGATCATTGCTCGCCTCGAACAAAGCTTGATTCAGGAAGGTGCTCTGGGCGACGAGCCTAGCCTGCGCCTCGACAGTCCTGAGCTGTCCCTGCATGAACGTGAATTGCTGCAACGCTTTCGTCAATTGTCCCACCGTCAGCAGAACGCATTGGTGTCACTGATTGCACACGACACTGAGCTGGCTGCAGACAACGAAGACTGATCGCAAGATCGAGTTTTTCAAGCCAGCGTAATAGCTGGCTTTTTTTATTCGCGGATTTTTATTTGTTAGTTATTTGTAGTACCACCTTGTAAGACATATCCGCGAAGCATAAAAAAACCGCCTCAAAGGGCGGTTTTTTTATGCAGGCAAAACAACTAAAGCAGGAAGATAGTGGCCAGGCCCAGAAAGATGAAGAAGCCACCACTGTCAGTTACCGCCGTGATCATGACGCTTGCGCCCATCGCCGGATCTCGGCCGAATTTGGACAGCGCCATTGGAATCGTGACCCCCATCAGGGCTGCCAGCAGCAGATTGAGCGTCATGGCCGCCGTCATCACTACACCTAGCGACCAGCTGCCATAGAGCAGATACGCCACGACACCAATCACCCCCCCCCACACCAGACCGTTGATAAGCCCCACTGCCAGCTCTTTGCGCAGTAGCCGCTTGGTATTACCGGTATTGACCTGGTCAAGCGCCATGGCGCGCACAATCATCGTAATGGTCTGATTGCCCGAGTTACCGCCAATCCCGGCCACAATCGGCATCAAGGCTGCCAGCGCTACCAGCTTCTCGATAGAACCTTCGAACAAGCCAATCACACGCGAAGCCAGGAATGCAGTGATCAGGTTGATTGCCAGCCACGCCCAACGGTTATGCAGTGAGCGCCAGACGGAAGCAAAGATATCTTCCTCTTCACGCAAACCCGCCATGTTGAGGACTTCGGTTTCGCTCTCTTCACGAATGAGGTCAACCATTTCGTCGATGGTCAGACGGCCAATCAGCTTGCCGTTCTTGTCCACCACCGGCGAGGAGATAAGGTCGTAACGTTCAAACGCCTGAGCGGCCTCGTAGGCATCGCCATCCGGGTGAAAACTCACCGGATCGTTGGCCATGACCTCCGACACCTGCTTCTCGGGGTCATTGACCAGCAGACGCTTGATCGGCAGCACGCCTTTGAGCACGCCGTCGTAATCGACCACGAATAACTTGTCAGTGTGCCCTGGCAACTCTTTCAGGCGACGCAGGTAGCGCAGAACGACTTCAAGGCTCACATCCTCACGGATCGTGACCATCTCGAAGTCCATCAGCGCGCCGACTTGCTCTTCATCGTAGGACAGCGCAGAACGGACACGCTCACGCTGCTGAGTATCCAGAGCCTCCATCAGCTCATGAACGACATCGCGAGGCAGCTCGGGGGCAATGTCGGCCAGTTCGTCGGCGTCCATTTCCTTGGCGGCAGCCAGAAGCTCGTGATCGTCCATGTCGGCGATCAGCGTTTCCCGAACAGAGTCGGATACTTCCAGAAGGATGTCGCCATCGCGTTCCGCCTTGACCAACTGCCAGACCGTCAGACGATCTTCGAGAGGCAATGCTTCCAGGATATAGGCGACGTCGGCAGAGTGAAGGTCTTCGAGTTTGCGTTGCAGCTCGACGAGGTTCTGCCGGTGAACAAGATTTTCTACACGGTCTTGATTCTGACCTTCCTGACGATGGGTCAGGTCTTCAACAATACGCTGGCGCTGCAGAAGCTCGATAACCTGAGCCAGACGATCCTGCAAACTATCCTGCGTTTTTTTTACTTCGATTTCGGACATAGGCGAACTCCACTCCCAGCAGCGGAGCACGCCGGGAGATCAATCAATTAATGCATGATTGCTTAAAGAAAATGTTGAGTAACTACTGGGTAAGTCCATGGAGGTATTCCACAAGCCCCGGCGGGGCTGACGGGCGCAATCATACACCGCTTGGCCACATCGCACGCTACAAAATTCTGGCCAGAACAAGCGCTTGCAACACAAAGTTCATAATCTGCGCGGTAATAGACCTTCGACGACACATCCCGTGAAGAAAACACCTGCCTGGGCGAAATGACCTTGACTAGTCTTTTGCGACACCCGTCACGGAAGACTCCAAAATGCAGCACAAGCCTGCTTTTCTTTTAGGGTTCGCCCTGCTCTGCTCATCCACCCTGCTTCAAGCGTCCAGCGTTCTACGCTGCGAAGACGCCACCGGCAACATCACCTTCACCACCCTCGGTTGCCCGAGCGGACAGGATATGCAGCGGCAAGAGGCTTATAACCCGCCGCCCGGCTCGGTTACGCCTTTGCTTCCCGGCGCGCTTGAACAGACGGAGAGACCTGGGCGCAAGTCAGCACAATCCACTCAAGCGAAACCGGCTCAATCCAGCGAAGTAGTCATCGTGGGTCAGCGTGACGACGGGTGCGGCAATCGCCTGAGCGCCGAACAACGCCGACGCGCGATCATCAATCAGCAAACGCCACCCGGCATGACGCGCAAGGATGTCGAAAGCTTGCTGGGCAGGCCGGACAAGATCGTGAGCAGGAATGGCGAGACACGCTACGTGTATCAAGAGAAGAAAGGCCGCAGTAGCCAGGTCACATTCGACGAGCATGACTGCGTAAAAGGCAAACGCTAGAAAGCAAAAAGCCCGTATCAAACGATACGGGCTTTTTGGTGTTTGGTGCACTCGACAGGATTCGAACCTGTGACCGCTCGGTTCGTAGCCGAGTACTCTATCCAGCTGAGCTACGAGTGCATTAGCGCTTGATAAACCAGATCACCGCTGGTTGAAGCAAGTTATCCGCATTACTGCAAACAACCTTTAAATGGTGCACTCGACAGGATTCGAACCTGTGACCGCTCGGTTCGTAGCCGAGTACTCTATCCAGCTGAGCTACGAGTGCATTTGTTGCCGCGCATTATAGGCCGTCGAATCTTTTGGTCAAGAACTTTTTTCTAGTAAATTCAACAACTTACCGATTAAAGCCAGATACAACGTACTACGCAAATAATGGCGGAGAACGGGGGATTCGAACCCCCGACACCCTTGTGAGGTGTACTCCCTTAGCAGGGGAGCGCCTTCGGCCACTCGGCCAGCTCTCCGCAACACGGGGCGTATAATAACCACCCTTTTCCCCGTTTGCAAACCAAAAATTCAATAAAAATTAATGGCTTGGTTCTTCGTCCTTCTCTTTCTTGATGCGCAGGTAAATCTCTTCACGGTGGACAGCGACTTCCTTGGGTGCGTTAACACCGATGCGCACTTGGTTACCTTTGACGCCGAGCACGGTCACGGTGATTTCTCCATCACCAATGATCAGGCTTTCTGCGCACCGACGAGTCAGAATCAGCATACCTTTCTCCTCACGCATTACATTCAGGAACAACAGTCTGCAAACCGAAGGCGACACCCGCGACAATAGCGCGGCTGTAACCAGAGTATCGACCGACGAAAGCAAAAGAACAGTTTTCGCCCGGCAATAACGCAAAGGGCGCAGTCAGTCCGCGCCCCTTGTCGATACATCACTCGCCCTGTCGAGGCGCATCCAGCTCAAATGCGGTGTGCAGTGCACGCACCGCCAGCTCCAGGTACTTCTCTTCGATCACTACCGAAACCTTGATTTCCGAGGTCGAGATCATCTGGATGTTGATGCTTTCCTTGGCCAGCGATTCGAACATACGACTGGCCACACCTGCGTGAGAACGCATGCCGACGCCGACAATCGAGACCTTGGCAATTTTGGTATCGCCAATCACTTCACGGGCATTGATTTCACGCGCGGTGTTTTCCAGTACCTGCGAGGCAGCCTGGTAGTCATTGCGGTGGACCGTGAAGGTGAAATCGGTGGTGTTATCGTGCGCAACGTTCTGCACGATCATGTCGACTTCGATATTCGCGGCACTGATTGGCCCGAGAATTTTGAACGCCACACCCGGGGTGTCTGGCACGCCACGGATGGTCAGCTTGGCCTCATCGCGGTTGAAGGCGATGCCGGAAATGATCGGCTGTTCCATGGATTCCTCTTCATCAATGGTAATGAGGGTACCTGGACCCTCCTTGAAGCTGTGCAATACGCGCAGCGGGACGTTGTACTTGCCGGCAAACTCCACCGCGCGGATCTGCAATACCTTGGAACCGAGGCTGGCCATTTCCAGCATCTCTTCGAAGGTAATCTTGTCCAGACGCTGAGCCTGGGAGACCACGCGTGGATCTGTGGTGTAAACACCATCGACATCAGTGTAGATCTGGCACTCATCGGCTTTCAGCGCTGCAGCCAACGCCACGCCGGTGGTGTCAGAACCACCACGACCCAGGGTCGTGATGTTGCCGTTCTCGTCCACGCCCTGGAAACCAGCGACCACCACTACACGGCCAGCCTTCAGGTCGGCACGAATTTTCTGATCATCGATCTGCAGAATACGCGCCTTGTTATGCGCGCTGTCCGTCAGGATGCGGACCTGATTACCGGTGTACGACACTGCTGGCACGCCACGCTTCATCAGCGCCATGGCCAACAGAGCGATCGTCACCTGCTCCCCCGTGGAAACGATCACATCCAGCTCACGAGGAACCGGCTGATCGCTGATCTGCCTGGCAAGATCGATCAGGCGATTGGTTTCTCCACTCATGGCAGAAAGCACAACCACAAGGTCGTCGCCCTGCTCACGGAATTTCTTGACCTTGTCGGCAACCTGCTCGATACGCTCCACAGAGCCCACCGAGGTGCCTCCAAATTTCTGTACGATCAAAGCCATCTCAAAGCCGCCTCTGCCCGATTAAGGGCGCCCATTAAACGTTAAATCCAAGCGCCGGGCCTGCCGCCTCAAAGGCAGGAGGCCCGGAAGGTCGACTTAAATACCCTGCTCGACGAAAGGCACGGTCAATGCCAGCGCTGCATCCAGCGCACCTGCATCGACACCACCACCTTGCGCCATGTCAGGACGACCGCCGCCTTTACCACCAACGGCCGCAGCGGCCTGTTTCATCAAATCACCGGCTTTGAGTTGGCCAGTCAGGTCCTTGGTTACGCCTGCAACCAGTACGACCTTGTCTTCATGCACACTGCCGAGCAGGATCACTGCGCGACCGAGTTTGTTCTTCAACTGATCGACAAGCGCCAACAGCGCTTTGCCATCCAGACCGTCCAGGCGCACGGCCAGCACTTTCACGCCTTTGACATCCAGTGCCGAGGACGACAGATCGTCGCCCGCTGCGCTGGCCACCTTGGCCTGCAATTGCTCCAGTTGTTTTTCCAGCAGACGGTTGCGCTCAAGCACAGCCGTCAGCTTGTCCAACAGGTTCTCGCGGTTGCCTTTGACCAGCGTCGCGGCTTCCTTGAGTTGATCTTCTGCCGCATTGAGGTAGCCCAGTGCAGCGGCGCCGGTGACTGCCTCAATGCGTCGAACGCCAGCGGCCACGCCGCCTTCGCTGACAATCTTGAATACTGCGATGTCGCCAGTGCGCTTGGCATGGATACCGCCGCACAGCTCGACGGAAAAATCGCCGCCCATGCTCAGCACGCGCACGCTGTCGCCGTACTTCTCGCCGAACAGCGCCATGGCGCCACGCGCCTTCGCTGTTTCAATGTCGGTTTCGACCGTCTCGACCGCGGTGTTCTTGCGAATTTCGTCGTTGACGATGTCTTCCAGCGCTTTCAACTGCTCAGGCTTGATGGATTCGAAATGGCTGAAGTCGAAGCGCAGCCGCTGACTATCGACCAACGAGCCCTTTTGCTGAACGTGCTCGCCCAGTACCTTGCGCAAGGCTGCGTGCAACAAGTGAGTCGCGGAGTGGTTCAACGCCGTGGCGTTACGCACCTCAGCATCGACTTCGGTGTTGACCGAAGCGCCCACCGTCAGTGTGCCGGAAGCCACAACGCCGTGATGCAGGAACGCGCCACCGGTTTTGGTGGTGTCACGGACATCGAAGCGTACTTCACCCGCACTGAGGTAACCGGCATCACCAATCTGGCCACCCGACTCGGCATAGAACGGCGTGGTATCAAGGACTACAACGCCCTCTTCGCCTTCGTTCAACTGCTCGACTTTCTGGCCGTCTTTATAGAGCGCGACGATTTTCGCTTCGCCACGGGTCGCCTTGTAGCCGGTGAACTCGGTTGCCACGTCGACTTTGACCAGACTGTTGTAGTCCATGCCGAACGAACTGGCAGAGCGGGCGCGAACTCGCTGTGCATCCATCTCGCGTTCGAAACCTTCCTCATCGAGGGTCAGGTTACGCTCGCGGGCGATGTCGCCGGTCAGGTCCATGGGGAAACCGTAGGTGTCGTAGAGTTTGAACACCACGTCACCAGGCACGACATTGCCCTTGAGTTCAGCCAGATCCTGTTCAAGAATCTTCAGGCCTTGCTCCAGGGTCTTGGCGAACTGCTCTTCTTCAGCCTTGAGCACACGCTCGATGTGCGCCTGCTGTTGAACCAGCTCAGGGAACGCAGTGCCCATTTCGGCGACCAGCGCCGCGACGATCTGGTAGAAGAAGCTGCCCTTGGCGCCCAGCTTGTTGCCGTGGCGGCAGGCGCGACGAATGATGCGGCGCAGCACATAACCGCGCCCTTCATTGGAAGGCAATACACCATCAGCAATCAGGAAGCCGCACGAACGGATGTGGTCAGCCACGACTTTCAACGAAGCCTGACTGTCGTTGCTGCAACCGATCGCTTGGGCCGAAGCCGCCAGCAGGCTCTGGAACAGGTCTATTTCGTAGTTGGAATTCACGTGCTGCAGAACGGCACTGACGCGCTCCAGGCCCATGCCGGTATCGACCGACGGCGCTGGCAACGGGTGCAGCACGCCGTCAGCGGTGCGGTTGAACTGCATGAAAACGTTGTTCCAGATTTCGATGTAACGGTCGCCGTCTTCTTCCGGCGAGCCCGGTGGGCCGCCCCAGATTTCAGGGCCGTGATCGAAGAATATCTCGGTGCAAGGACCGCACGGGCCTGTATCACCCATGGTCCAGAAGTTGTCGGACGCGTACGGCGCGCCTTTGTTGTCACCGATCCGGACCATGCGCTCGGCAGGTACGCCGATGTCTTTGGTCCAGATATCGTAAGCCTCGTCATCGCTGGCGTAGACCGTTACCCAGAGCTTGTCCTTGGGCAGGTTCAGCCATTTTTCCGAGGTCAGGAAGGTCCAGGCGTAGGTGATCGCATCACGCTTGAAGTAATCACCGAAGCTGAAGTTACCCAGCATTTCGAAGAATGTGTGGTGACGCGCGGTGTAGCCGACGTTTTCCAGGTCATTGTGTTTGCCACCGGCGCGCACACATTTCTGGCTGGTCACTGCACGGGTATAGGCTCGCTTTTCCTGGCCCAGGAAGCAATCCTTGAACTGGTTCATGCCTGCGTTGGTAAACAGCAGGGTCGGGTCGTTGCCCGGAATCAAGGAACTGGAGGCTACACGGGTGTGGCCTTGCTCTTCGAAGAAGCCAAGGAAGGCTTCACGGATTTCTGCGCTTTTCATAGGTTCTTCCACGGAGACTGCGGCCAGAGGCAAGTGCAAAACGTCATATGACGTAGCGACGGCAAAGGGCCGCATTATATAGGCGTTGCGTCAACGGTACAGTCTGTTTGTACGATAGAAACAAGCTACTGGACTATCGGCGCTTCAAGTGCGGGAAAAGTCAGCAAATGCTGTGATTACGGTCTCGAGTTGCTGACGGGAAACATCCAGGTGAGTAATCATCCGCAAACGCGGCGCAGCGCTGAGGGTAATACCGCGCTCGGCACAAAACGTTTTTAGTGCCTGGGCGCGATCACCGATCTGCACATAAACCATATTGGTCTGCACCGGTTCAACCGAGTAACCCAGCTCCGCCAGTGCAGAACCCAGAAAGGCTGCGTTGGCGTGATCATCAGCCAGACGCTGCACCTGATGTTCAAGCGCATACAAGCCCGCTGCCGCCAGTATACCGGCCTGGCGCATGCCGCCACCGACCATTTTGCGCAAGCGTCGGGCCTTGTCGATGAACGCCTTAGAGCCGCACAACACCGAACCAATCGGCGCGCCCAGTCCTTTGGACAGGCAGACCGACACCGAATCAAAGTGCTGAGTGATTTCCCGCGCATCTACTCCCAGCTTCACGGCGGCGTTATACAACCGGGCGCCATCCAGATGCAGCGCCAGGCCGTGCTCTTGAGTGCATGCGCGGGCGGCCGTCAGATAGCTCAACGGCAGCACCTTGCCCTGCATGGTGTTTTCCAGCGCCAGCAGGCGGGTGCGGGCGAAATGGAAATCGTCCGGCTTGATGGTTTGCAGCACCTGATCCAGGTCCAGCGAACCGTCTGCCTGGTTTTCCAGCGGCTGGGGCTGAATAGAGCCGAGGACCGCTGCACCGCCGCCTTCATATTTATAGGTGTGAGCCTGCTGACCGACGATGTATTCGTCGCCACGCTCACAGTGGGCCATCAAACCCAATAGGTTGCTCATCGTGCCGGTCGGTACAAACAGCGCAGCCGGGAACCCGAGTCGGTCCGCCAACCAGCCTTCAAGACGATTGACCGTCGGATCTTCACCGTAGACATCGTCACCCAGCGGTGCCTGCGCCATGGCGGCACGCATGCCAGAGGTGGGCTGAGTCACTGTGTCGCTGCGCAAGTCGATAACCGTCACGATAAAGCTCCCTGGATAAAGACGAACCTCAGTTGTGAGGTTACGGGTAGGAATAATCAAGGCGCTGGCGTTGAATTCCAAGACCTTCTTATAAGAAAAAGTCAGGATGACTGTAAGAATGCGTCCAAGCACATTCAGTAAAACTGTGATAAAAAATGCCCGCCGCGGAAATATTTCAGTGGCAACGTTCTCAGGGCGGGGTGCAATTCCCCACCGGCGGTAATGACGCGCAATGCGTCTAGCCCGCGAGCGCCTGCAAACGCAGGGTCAGCAGACCTGGTGAGATTCCGGGGCCGACGGTCATAGTCCGGATGAAGAGAGAACGGGATTGGCACCACCGCAACGCATCGCGCATCGTCACGAACGGATTTCGTTCACCTGACTGCCGGGCTTAGCCTGACCTTCCCATTCGATCCAAAGTGCCCTGTTTTTTTATAGACAGGAGACAGAACAGATGCAACCCACCGCAATCGACAGCAAAAGCAAAAACCACGCAAACGAGCGTATCGCTTTTATCCAGGCCTGCTGGCACAAGGATATTGTCGATCAGAGCAAAATCGGCTTCATCGCTGAAATGGCTAACCACGGCTACACCGAAGCAGACATCGATTTCTTCGAAGTCGGCGGTGCTTTTGAAATCCCTCTGCATGCCAAACTGCTGGCCAACAGCGGCCGTTATGCTGGCATCGTCGGCGCAGCCCTGGTTGTCGATGGCGGAATCTATCGCCACGAGTTCGTCGCCCAATCGGTAGTCAGCGCGCTGATGCAAGTGCAGTTGGAAACAGAAGTGCCGGTGTTCTCGGTGGTGCTGACGCCTCACCACTTCCACGCTGGCGAAGAACACCTGAAGTTCTTCTTCGAACACTTCCTGCACAAAGGCCAGGAAGCGGCAAAAACCTGCGCGGACACCGTTGCAAAAGTACGTGCGATTCGTCGTAGCGAAGGCCAGAAGAAAGTCGGCTAACTGCGATCGGCGACAAACCCTGTGGGAGCAAATTCATCCCACAGGAATTACTGATGACGTGGGACCGGCTTCAGCCGGGAAGAGGCCAGGGCAGACGCTGAGTCTTTATCTGCGGAAATACCGTCTTCCCGGCTAAAGCCGGTCCCACGACATTGCATAGATCCTGTGGGAGCGAGGCTTGCCCGCGATAGGGCCACCACTATTCAGCAGGTTCAACGCGTTATCGTTCATCGCGGGCAAGCCCGGCTCCCACACGAGATTGCGCTCTTCCATAGGGACCCGGCTTCAGCCGGGAAGAGGCCAGGGCAGACGCTGAGCTTTATCTGCAGAAATACCGTCTTCCCGGCTAAAGCCGGTCCCACGACACTGCATAGATCCTGTGGGAGCGAGGCTTGCCCGCGATAGGGCCACCACTATTCAGCAGGTTCAACGCGTTATCGTTCATCGCGGGCAAGCCCGGCTCCCACACGAGATTGCGCTCTTCCGTAGGGACCGGCTTCAGCCGGGAAGAGACCAGGGCAGACGCTGAGTCTTTATCTGCGGAAATACCGTCTTCCCGGCTAAAGCCGGTCCCACGACATTGCGCTAATACCCGGAATTGCGCAGAACCTGGGTGCGTTTGTCAGCAATGGGAGCGCCGCAATGATCGCGTCACGCTCAAACCAGCCCATCCGCCGTAGCCGGCACAATCAATATCCCCGCCCGCAGGCCATTCTTGACCTTGGGATTCGGGAAAATGATCCTCGCGCCCTCTTCTTCCACCACCCAGCGTGAATGGCTCAGGTCGTCAGCCAGGACGTAACCCTTTTCCAACGATGAGAAATTCTCGACATCCACAGGCAAGTGCAGCCTGAAATTATCGCTGTGCTTGATGATTTCCCGAGCGACGGCGAACAGTTGCAAACCCTCAAGACTTTCGTCCACCGCAGGCTCGGTGCCTGTGATCATTTGCTCCAGACACGTGCGCAAGCGAGTCAGATCAACACCCTGGTTATGGCCGAAGGGCCGCGCCTTGCCCAGTTCCAGGGTGAAAGCCTCGGCTCCGAGCTTGTCGTAGGTGTAGGCGCTGAACACGATAGAGGGTTTGTTCTGCAGCAATACCGCCGTCATGCCGGCTGCCTTTAACCGCGCCAGCTCCCGGCGAGAATGCTGACGCCCTTCTTTCCAGGGATAGAGCGCGAACTGTTCGATCTTCGAACCACGAATCGCGGTGTGCAGGTCGTAGTGCAAACGGTAACGGTCCGGAATGCTGAAAAACGTCGCCGCCAGCCGCTCCAGCTCGCACGCCCGCAGCGCCTCAGCGCCCTCGCTGTGCTCGTGATGCCCGTTGAACAGCCGGTTGACGTCCTGTTCGACATAGCGCTCGCCACGGCGCATGGCGTCGGGGTTGCCAAACAGGAAAAGAATACGTGCCCGCGGCTGTAATTCGCTGCGGGCAATGCTGCGGATCAATTCATCCAGCAGCTCGATAGGTGCCGTCTCATTGCCATGAATACCGGCGGACAACAGCAAATCCATGCCGTTATCCCGATCCTGGGCAGGACGCACTTCCAGCGCGCCTTCGCTCAGCCATCGCAATCGCACTCCGGCGACTGTCACTTGAGTCTTTTCTGCCGGTTCACGTCCAGCCAAAGTCAGGTCAAGCAGTTTACCGAGGGCGAGCATAGGCGCTGTTCCCGTAGTGGGTGAAGTGGGTCTTAGTGATTGCAGTCCGGGCCGTGCACATGCTCTTCGTCTTCACCGACGTCGGCAGGCTCCATTTCCAGCTGCAGGCTGACCAGATTGGTCGCCAGAGGACGCAACAACAGGTTGGCGTACTCGGCATCACCTTCTTCAACATCGACGCCAATCAGCAATTGGCCGCGGCCATCGTGCTGAATCCAGATTTCCTTGCCCTGCCAGACGACCGCAACGCGTGTGCAGGAGGTTTCCAGCTGGGTGCCATCGGTGTCTTCAAGGATCAACTGCAGGGTGTCGCTCATAATCGGTGTTCTCTATGGAGAGGTAAGGACAGCGGGTCGTGCCAGGCACCACCCGCCGGAATTTCAGGCCAGCTGAAAAGGATAAACCGCGCCCAGTTTAAGGATTTGCGTCAATTCATCCAATGCTGCGCGGCATTCGAGCAGCAATTGCGGGTCTGCCAGATCATCTTCGCTCATGCGATCACGATAATGTCTGTCCACCCACTGGGTCAGCGTGTCGTACAGCGGCGCGGTCATGATAACCCCGGGGTTGACCGCCGCCAGCTCGGTTTCATTGAGCGCGACCCGCAGACGCAGGCACGCCGGGCCGCCGCCATTCTGCATGCTCTGTTTGAGGTCAAAGACTTTGACCTCCCTGACCGGGCCAGCGGCCGCGATCAGTCCTTGCAGGTAACGCCAGACCCGCTCATTGCCGCGACACTCTTCGGGCACGACCAGCAACATGGTGCCGTCGGGGCGGGACAACAGCTGGCTATTGAACAGGTACGAACGCACCGCATCCTCGACCGAAACTTCGGCACGCGGCACACATATCGCCTTGAGCTGCGCGCCGCAACGGGCGAGCTTATCCTGCAATTCAGCCAGCAGGCGTTCGGTGTGAAGAAAGGCGTCCTCGTGATAGAACAACACTTCGCCATTACCCACAGCGATCACATCGTTGTGAAACACGCCCTGATCGATCACCGCAGGGTTCTGCTGACCGTAAACGACGGCGCTGTCACTCAAGCCATGCAAGCGAGCCACGGCCTGGGATGCTTCGAGAGTCTGACGCGCTGGATACTTTTGCGGTTCAGGAAATCGCGAATCAAAGGCGCTGCGGCCAAACACGAAAAACTCTACCCCAGCCTCGCCATAGTCACGGCACAGACGGGTGTGATTGGCCGCTCCCTCATCACCAAACTGGGCAACAGCAGGCAAGGCAGCGTGATGGGCAAAATGCTGCGAATTCGCGAACATGGCCGCCAGTACACGGCTGGTGGTCGGATGTTCGATGCTGCGATGGTATTTGCAGGCCAGGTTGGCGGCGGTGAAATGCACGCGACCATCGGCGGTGTCGGCGCTCGGGCTGACGGTTGCGGCGTTGGCGACCCACATGCTGGATGCGGAACAACTGGCAGCCAGCAGAGGTTTGGCCTGCCTGGCAGCCTGCTCGATCACGTGTGCATCGGTGCCGCTAAAACCAAGACGGCGCAGACCGGCGACATCCGGTCGCTCTTGTGGCGCGAGAACACCTTGGGTAAACCCCATGTCCATCAGCGCTTTCATCTTTGCCAGCCCCTGCAACGCAGCTTCGCGCGGGTTGGAGGACTGCTGGCAATTGCTCTGCGAGGCGACGTTACCGTAGGACAGCCCGCCGTAGTTGTGCGTCGGCCCGACCAGGCCGTCAAAATTGACTTCGTATGATTTCATCGGCTCGGCTCCGTGGATCTTTTTATTACCTGTTGGAGCGAGGCTTGCCCGCGAAGAACGATAACGCGGTGTACCTGCCCCCCGCACCAAATCATTCGCGGGCAAGTCGGATTGCCGCCCACTCGCTCCAACAGGTTCTCTATTTTCTCAACAATCGCACACCGGGCGTCAGGGTCGTGGGCAAGGTCAGGCTGCTGCTCTCCAGCGAGGCCACCGGATACGCGCAATAATCCGCTGCGTAATAAGCACTCGCCCGATGATTACCGGATGCGCCCACCCCACCAAACGGCGCGCTGCTTGCGGCGCCGGTCAGCTGTTTGTTCCAGTTGACGATCCCCGACCGGCTTTCCAGCCAGAACTGTTTGTAACGCGCTTCAGAGTCCGACAGCAGACCGGCAGCCAGACCGTATTGGGTGTCATTGGCCAACGCGATGGCGCTATCAAAATCGATATAACGCAGCACTTGCAACAGTGGACCGAACAGCTCCTCATCAATGGGATCGCTGACCTCGGAAACATCAATGATGCCCGGTGTCAGCAACGCCGCCGTCGCGCGAGGCTGGGTCATTTCCAGCAATGCCGTAGCGCCATTGGCGAGCAGTTGTTCCTGCGCTGCCAGCAAGGCACTGGCGGCGTGCAACGAAATGACTGAACCCATGAACGGCGCAGGCTGTTGATCGTAAGCGCCCACTTCGATAGTGCGCGTGACCTCAACCAGACGCTCAAGAAATGCATCGCCCCAGACGCCTTGCGGCACCAGTAAACGCCGGGCGCAAGTGCAGCGTTGCCCGGCGGAAATGAAAGCAGACTGGATGACCGTGTAAACCGCAGCGTCTACATCGGCGACCTCATCGACAACCAGAGGGTTATTGCCACCCATTTCCAACGCAAGGATCTTGTCAGGACGACCGGCAAATTGCTGATGCAGGGCATTGCCGGTACGACTCGAACCGGTGAAAAACAGACCGTCGATGCCAGAGTTGGCAGCCAGAGCGATACCGGTGTCACGACCGCCCTGCAGCAGGTTCAACACGCCCGCAGGCAAACCGGCCTCTATCCAGCACTTGACCGTCAGTTCGGCGACTTTCGGGGTCAGCTCACTGGGTTTGAACACGACGGTGTTACCCGACAGCAAAGCCGGGACGATATGGCCATTGGGCAGATGTCCAGGAAAATTGTAGGGCCCGAACACGGTTACCACGCCATGGGGCTTGTGACGCAGCACCGCATTTGCATCGCCCAGCGGACCACTTTTCTCGCCGGTACGCTCCCGGTAGCTCTGCACGGAAATAGCGATTTTGTTGACCATGCTGGTCACTTCAGTCGCCGACTCCCAGAGTGGCTTGCCGGTTTCTTCACCAATGCATTGCGCCAGGGCATCGGCCTGTTTTTTCAGGTTCGCAGCGAAAGCTTCCAGCACCGTGATGCGATCTTCCAGGGTCCGGCTGGCCCAGGCAGGAAAAGCCTGTCGCGCAGCGCCCACGGCTGCGTCGACCTGAGCAGCCGTTGCACCTTGCCCGGACCACACAACTTGCTGAGTCACCGGATTGAGCGACTCGAATGCCTCGCCCTGCCCGGCCTGCCAGTTGCCTGAAATATACAAGGTGCTCATCAGACCGCCTCCCGCGCCGGGGACAGTGGAACCGCCCGGACATTGTCGCCCGCACTCAGGCGCAGACGCTTGGCGGTTGCCGGGGCAACTACCAATGTACCGGCAGCAAAACGCGCCGCACCTACGGTAATGCGGCAATCTTCGCGCTTGCGGTTGTGAATCAGAAACTGCGTGGCATCGTCACCCGGCGTGCCGATGGCGAGTACCAATGTTGCGCTGTCACGCACGGCGCGGATCTTCGCGGTTTCACATTCAACCGCTGGACCGGCGTCGAAGATATCCACGTAGCCCTGATAGCTGAAGCCTTCGGCCTTGAGCATGGTCAGCGCGGGCTCGGTATCGGCGTGCACCCGGCCAATCACATTGCGGGCGTCTTCAGAAAGGAAGCAGCTGTACAGCGGGAACTTGGGCATCAGTTCGGCAATGAACGCCTTGTTGCCAACGCCCGTCAGGTAGTCCGCCTGGCTGAACTCCATCTTGAAGAAGTGTCGACCCAGGCTTTCCCAGAACGGCGAACGCCCCTGCTCATCGGACATGCCGCGCATCTCGGCGATGATCTTGGCGCCGAACAACTGCGGGAACTCGGCAATGAACAGCATTCGCGCCTTGGCCAGCAGACGCCCGTTCAGACCGTTCCGAAAATCGCTGTGCAGGAACAGCGAGCACAGTTCGGAATTACCGGTCAGGTCATTGGCGAGGAACAGCGTGGGAATTTCACGGTAGATATTCAATTCTTGAGAAGCGCTGACCGTCAGGCCCACCCGGTAGTTGTACCAGGGCTCGCGCAGACCAACCGCCCCCGCAATGGCGGAAATACCCACTACGCGGCCATCATCGTCTTCAAGCACGAAAAGGTAATCCGCATCACCGCGCCCGGCTTCGCCGCGAAAGGTCTTTTCCGCCCAACCGACCCGGTGCGCCAGGCGTTCTTCATTGGCGGGCAAGGTCGTCAGGCCAGCGCCTGTGCTGCGCGCCAACTCGATCAGCGCGGGCAGGTCACTGCTGCTTACGGGACGAACGATCATGCTATCTCCTCAATACCGCTTCCCTCGGGAAACGGCGAAACTCGCTAAACCAGCCAATCCACATTCAAATGGCGTATCAGACCGCCACGACCCGCACGCTGGCATCTTCACCGACACCCAACGCTTCGGCTGCCGCCAGACTCAGCGCCACCGGTTTGCCTGGCGCCCAGTCCAGCTCCAGCAATATCGCCCGATAATCCTGCAGCAGACCATTGGCAACCAGATACAAGCGGCCACCGGAACCGGTATCAGTGGATCGTTGAGCATCGATTTTGACGGGCACCAACCGGCTCTGGGCGATGGAACGAATCCCGGAAACCCGCGCATGCAGGGTCGGGCCACCGTCGAAGATATCGATGTAATGATCGGTCTCGAAGCCTTCACGCATCAGGATGTCGAAGGTGATCTGTGCCCGCGGATGCACCTGCCCCATGGCTTCCTGAGCAGCATCCGGCAAGAGCGGCACGTAGATCGGGTAATGCGGCATCAACTCGGCGAGGAACGTCCGGCTTTTCAGCCCGCACAGACGTTCGGCTGCGGCATAGTTCAAATCGAAGAAGTTGCGCCCAATGGCATCCCAGAACGGCGAGTCGCCATTTTCATCGCTGTAGCCGACGATCTCGGTCACCACCGAATCCGCGAAACGCTCCGGGTGGCTGGCAACAAACAACAGGCGTCCACGAGAGTTAAGCTCCGACCACGCACTGCCCACCAGCTCAGGCACCACGTAGAAACTGGTCAGCAAACTGTTGCCAGTCAAATCGTGGCACTGGGACAGGACGTGAATCTTGTTGTGAATCTTCAACTCACGAGAAGCGTGAACGAAGGTTTCGTTGCGGAAGCTATAGAAGGGTTCGGAATAGCCCGCTGACGCGACGATCCCGGAACAGCCCACCAGTCGTCCGCTTTCGCTGTCTTCCAGGACGAAGAAGTAGGTCTCTTCGCCGTTGAAGCTCACTTCGGCCGCAAACGAGGCTTCCGAAGCGGCGATCTTGTCGCCAAGCCGCCCCGCGTCGTCAGGCAGGGACGTGACACCGATCGGGCTGTCGGCAGCGAGGCGTTGAACCTCGGCCAGATCAGCCATTTGCGCGGGGCGCATCACGAGCATGGTGCCACTCCTTACCAGAACACAGACCGGTCAAACCCGGCACAGAAAAAAAGCGCCACATGGATCAACGCCACATGGCACAGGAAAATGTCCGACGCTTGCCGTGCCGGCAAACGTCGGAAGGTGCTGCGTTGGATCAGCCCGCCATCAAGCCTGAGTCAGCTTGGCTACAGCGCGCTCGAAGCGATCCAGACCTTCGTCGATGTCAGCCTCTTCGATCACCAGACTTGGAGCGAAACGCACTACGTCAGGACCGGCTTGCAGAATCATCACGCCTTCATGCTCGGCGGCATTGAAGAAGTCTTTGGCCTTGCCCTTCCAGGCGTCGGACAGTACGCATCCGATCAACAGGCCCATGCCGCGAACCTGAGTGAAGACGCCGTATTTCTCGCCGATCTGCTCCAGACGCGCTCTGAACTTCGCGTGTTTGGCCGTTACGCCGTCGCGGACTTCCTGGGTGTGAACCACGTCCATCACTGCGTTACCCACCGCACACGCCAAAGCGTTGCCGCCGTAAGTCGTACCGTGGACGCCGACGGCGAAGTGCTTGGCGAGCTTTTCGGTGGTCAGCATGGCCGCCATCGGGAAACCGCCGCCAATGCTCTTGGCACTGGAAAGGATGTCCGGCGTAACGCCGTAATTCATGTAGGCAAACAGACGACCGCTGCGGCCCATGCCGCTTTGCACTTCGTCGAAGATCAGCAGCGCTTTGTGCTCGTCGCACAGTGCGCGTGCACCTTGCAGGTATTCGAGTTCGGCTGGCAGTACGCCGCCTTCACCCTGAATAGGCTCCAGCACCACGGCGCAGGTCTTGTCGGAAATCGCGGCCTTGAGCGCTGCCAGGTCGTTGAACGGCACGTGGGTGATGCCAGTGATCTTCGGGCCAAAACCGTCGGAGTACTTGGACTGACCGCCCACGGTCACGGTGAACAGCGTACGACCGTGGAAGCTGTTCAGCGCCGCAATGATTTCATACTTGTCCGGACCATACAGATCATGGGAAACGCGACGCGCCAGCTTGAAAGCGGCTTCGTTGGCTTCGGCACCGGAGTTACAGAAGAACACACGCTCGGCGAACGTGGCATCCACCAGCTTCTTCGCCAGACGCAGGGCCGGCTCGTTGGTGAACACGTTGGAAACATGCCAGAGATTGTTGGCCTGCTCAGTCAAGGCACCCACCAGCGCCGGATGGCAGTGGCCCAGTACGTTGACGGCAATCCCGCCGGAGAGATCCACCAGCTCGCGGCCCGCCTGGTCCCAGACTCGGGAACCCGCACCGCGCACAGGGATGAACCCGGCCGGGGCGTAATTGGGGACCATTACCTGGTCGAAATCGGCGCGTTGCACCGCAGCTTGCTCAACGGACATCGGAGTCTCCTGAAGAGGAACGCCTGCCTGAAACTGGCGAGCGATGGGAAGATTGTAAGGACTGGTCTCACTCCGGCCTTGCCGCCAGGCGACAACTTGTTACAGCACAAAACCGGGTTTTTCGGTGACTTTCGGCAATGCGACATTAACCATCGCAAAGGCGCAGTTTAAACGTTGCGGGCAGATTGTTGCAGATACAGATGCGTGGAATTACCTGAACGAAAGCTGTAGGAGCGCGCTTGCCCGCGATTACAGTGTGTCAAACAACACATTCTTCGCTGACCCACCGCAATCGCGGGCAAGCGCGCTCCTACAGTTCCAGCCGCTCAACCACGCTCTGCAGGCACCGACGACAATTCAAAAGGGCTGCTGCTGCGGCGTTGATTGCGGTCTTCTCGGGGAGTGGCGCCGAAGAAATTGCGGTAGGCGCTGGAGAAGTGCGGACCGGACGAGAAGCCACAGGACAGGCCGATCTGAATGATGGACTTGCTGGTCTGCATCAGCATCTGCCGTGCCTTGTTGAGGCGCAGTTCAAGGTAATACTGGCTCGGCACGCGATTGAGGTATTGCTTGAAAATCCGCTCCAGCTGACGCCGCGAGACACACACGTGCTGGGCGATTTCATCCGTGGTCAGCGGCTCTTCGATGTTGGCCTCCATCAACAGCACCGCCTGGGTCAGCTTGGGATGGCTGGAACCCAGACGATTCTGCAACGGAATACGCTGGCGCTCGCCGCCTTCACGAATGCGCTCCACTACCAGTTCTTCGGATACCGCACCTGCCAGTTCTGCGCCATGATCGCGTGCCAGCACGGCCAGCAAGAGATCCAGCACTGACATACCGCCGCACGCCGTCAAGCGATCACGATCCCAGTCAAACAGATGACTGGTGGCAATGACCTTGGGGAAACGCTCGGTGAAATCATCCTGCCAGCGCCAGTGCACGGCTGCCCGGTAACCATCAAGCAGTCCCAGTTGAGCGAGTGGATAAACCCCTGCTGACAGCCCGCCAATCACGCAACCGGAACGCACCAGCTGCTTGAGCGCCGAAGCCAGGGTGGAATTCACCGCCGCAGGTGGCTCATCCGCCAGCAAAAACAGCTTCTGGCAACCCTCCAGCCGCCCCGCCCACGGCTCGCCGGGCAATTGCCATGCACCCTCGGCGGGCGCTTCGGCTTGTAGAAACGACAGTTCGTAAAGCACTTCCGGGTGGACGCGCTGGGCGACACGCAAGGCTTCCTCGGCCAGCGCCAGAGTCAGGGCTTTGGTGCTGGGCCAGATAAGAAAACCAATTCGTTGAGCGGTCATGGCATGCAATCCGAAACGTGTCGCTGTTGTTGAAACTGTGTACACAGCTTATGGGGCGGGCGTCGACGCCCAGGCTGAATCTACTGCAATCAGCTCATGCTGCTTGCCGCGCAGCATGAACTGTTACGTCTCGAAAGGCATCGTTTAAACGTAGCTTTTCGTTACTTCAAGCTACCCGACAGGAACTGCTGCAAACGTTCGGACTGCGGGTTGACCAGCACTTCACGAGGATCACCGCGCTCTTCGACCACGCCTTTGTGGAGAAAGATCAACTGGTTGGAGACTTCACGGGCAAAGCCCATTTCGTGCGTCACCACGACCATGGTCCGGCCTTCCTGGGCAAGGGCCTGCATGACTTTGAGCACGTCCCCCACCAGTTCAGGGTCCAGCGCGGAGGTCGGTTCGTCGAACAGCATGACTTCCGGCTCCATCGCCAAGGCACGGGCAATGGCCACGCGCTGCTGTTCGCCGCCGGACATATGCCCCGGATAGGCGTCCTTGCGGTGAGCAACGCCTACTTTGGCCAGGTAATGCTCGGCTTTTTCCAGCGCTTGCTTCTTCGACACGCCCAGCACATGCACCGGGGCTTCGATGATGTTTTCCAGCGCCGTCATGTGCGACCACAGGTTGAAATGCTGGAACACCATGGAGAGGCGCGAACGCATGCGTTGCAGCTGTTTGGGGTCCGCAGCGCGCATGCTGCCGTCTTTATTGGCGACCAGTTGAAGCTCTTCATTGTTGAGCAGAATCTTGCCCGCATGGGGCTGTTCCAGCAGGTTGATGCAACGCAGGAAGGTACTTTTGCCCGAACCACTGGAGCCGATGATGCTGATCACATCGCCCGCTTTGGCGGTCAGGGAAACACCCTTGAGCACTTCATGGCTGCCGTAGCGTTTGTGCAGGTCCTGGACTTCCAGTTTGTTCATGCTTTCGGTTCTCACAAATGGGTCAGTCATTGAGCAAGCGACCCTGACGTCGGGCAGTACGACCCGCCACCTTGGCCAGCCAGAAACCCGGCTGGGCGTAACGCAATCGCTCGATGGCAAACAACACCCCGGCGGTATTCGAACAAACGGTGCTGACCCGGTCAGACAGCGGATCAATTACTTCAAACAGGGGCTCGCCCACCTCGACCCAAGCCCCTGCTTCGCGCAGGAAACTCACCACGCCAGGGTGCGGGGCGAACAGCAACTCAGTGCCTTCGAACGGCATGCCTTCGCATTCCTGGTGGGCTGCCTGCGGCCAGTCACCCGTGATGAAACCTTGCTCGGCAAGGAACGCCAAAATGCCTTCGGCATGGGCTTCGGCCTCAGGTTTACCGGTATCCGCCTGACCGCCCAGCTCAATGGTGGTTGCCAGACAGGCAAGCGGGATCTGTGCATCAGGGAAAATCCGCGACAGGCGCAACCACGGCAACGAACACGCCTCGTCGAACGAACTCCCGCCCGAGTCTTCGGCCAACAAGGCTACTTGCACATTCAAATGTGCGGTCAGCGAGCGCCATTGCGGCCAGTGCTGCGGCAAGGCGTACATGTGCAATGCAGCGTCAGCATCGCAATGCAGGTCGAGCACCACATCTGCCACGCATGCGTGACTCAGCAGAATCCGTTGCATGCCGCGCAGCTCACTTTCCGCCGGAGGCAGGTTGGCCAGCACCGTGGTCATGGCCTGACGGATCAACTGCACATTGCTGTGCGGGTCATCGCCCAATTGCCCTTCAAGCAACTCAGCCACCGGCTCGCTGAGCTCGGAAAAATCACGGTTGAAGTTCTTGCCGCTGCCGAATTCGAAGCGTCCTTGATGCGCACCTTGCAGCAACTGGCCCAGGCCAATCGGGTTGGCGACCGGTACCAGTTCGATAACGCCCTTGAGCGCGCCCTGCTCTTCCAGTTCAGCCAGGCGCTTTTTCAGCTCCCAGGCCGTCCGCATACCCGGCAACTCATCGGCGTGCAGGCTGGCCTGGATGTAGGCTTTGCGCTCGCCACTGCCAAAGCGGAACACGCTCAGCTGGCGCTCGGTGCCGAGGGTGCCCCACGGCAATACATGATCGGTTCTTTGCATGTCAGGCCTTCCGGGGTGCGAGGTAGCCCAGCCAGCGGCGTTCAGCCAGCTTGAACAGGCGCACCAGAATGAATGTCAGGCACAGGTAGAACACGCCTGCGGTGATAAACGCTTCGAAGGGCAAAAAGCTTTCGGAGTTGACCGCCCGGGCCGCTCCGGTGATGTCGACCAGGGTCACGCTGGACGCGAGACTGGTGGTCTGCAACATCATGATCACTTCGTTGCTGTACTGCGGCAGCGCTCGACGCAAGGCCGAAGGCAGCAGGATGCGGCGGTACATTTTGGATTTGGACATGCCCATGGCGCGCGCCGCTTCAATCTCGCCCGCAGGCGTAGCTTTCAAGCTGCCAGCGATGATTTCCGCGGTATAGGCGCTGGTATTGATCGCAAACGCCAGACAAGCGCAAAAGGTTGCACTGGACAACCACGGCCAGAGGAAGCTTTCCCGAACTGCAGCGAACTGTGAAAGGCCGTAATAGATCAGATACAGCTGCACCAGCATCGGCGTGCCACGAATCACATAGGTGTAGAGCCAGGCTGGCAGATTCACCCACGGTTTCTTGGAAACACGCATCAGGCCCAGTGGCAACGCTGCCAACAGACCAAACGCCAGGGCGATGCCAAGCAACTCAAGGGTGGTCAGCAGACCTGCAAAGTACAGCGGCAGACTGTCCCAGATGACGTTGTAATCAAAAATCACAGGTCAGCCGCCCTAACTCCAACGGAGTAACGTTTTTCCACAAGACGCAGGGCCAATAGCGAAACGCTGGTAATCAGCAGATAAATCGCGGCCACCGCCAGGAAGAAGGTAAAAGGCTGACTGGTAGCGTCGCCTGCCTGCTTGGCGAGAAACATCATGTCCTGCAGACCGACCAGCGAAATCAGCGCCGTCGCCTTGGTCAGTACCAGCCAATTATTGGTGAAGCCGGGGATCGCCAGGCGAACCATCTGCGGCACCAGAATTCTGAAAAACACTTTCGAGTGGCTCATCCCGTAAGCAAGGCCCGCTTCGGCCTGCCCTTTGGGGATTGCCATGAATGCACCGCGGAAGGTTTCCGACAGATAAGCACCGAAGATGAAACCCAGGGTGCCGATACCGGCAGCCAACGGGCTCAGGTCGATGTAATCGTCGTGACCGAGCATCGGCGCAACGGTGTTCAACGCCCCCTGACCGCCGTAGAAAATCAGCAGGATCAGGACCAGATCGGGAATCCCGCGAATCACGGTGGAATACACGTCACCCAGCCAGGCAAGCCAGCGCACCGGTGACAAACGCAACGACACACCGATCAGACCCAGGACGATTGCCAGCGCCATCGACGACAGGGCCAGTTGCAGCGTCAGCCCTGCGCCCTCGAGGATGACAGCCCCGTAGCCATTCAACATGTTGTGCAGTCCTCATGGGTGTAAAAAATGGCGCTAGCCACAACACCGAAAACGGTTTCTGGCTGCGCCATCCGTGACGACAGGTTTACTTGCCGTAAACGTCGAAGTCGAAGTATTTGTCCTGAATCTTTTTGTATTCGCCGTTAGCGCGAATCGCAGCGATGGCGGCGTTGATGCGATCAACATTCGCCTTGTCGCCTTTGCGAACAGCAATGCCGATGCCGTCACCAAAGTAGGCCGGATCGGTGAATGCCGGGCCGACAAAAGCATAGCCCTTGCCCGAATCGGTTTTCAGGAAACCATCCTGCAGCAGGGTCGCGTCCGCTACTGTGCCGTCCAGACGACCAGCCTTCAGGTCCAGGTAGATTTCGTTCTGGGAGCTGTAGGACTTGATCACGGCGCCCTTGGGCTCAAGCACCTTTTTGGCGAAAGTGTCGTGGATCGTTCCACGTTGCGCGCCGATCGTCTTGCCTTTGAGTTCATCCAGGCTGTCGCTGACGGTGGTGCCTTCCTTCATGACCAGACGCGCCTGAGTGCTGTAGTAGCGATCAGTAAAATCAACAGACTTCTTGCGGTCTTCGGTGATGGACATCGAGGACAGGATCGCATCGATCTTGCGCACTTTCAGCGCCGGGATCAGGCCGTCGAATTCCTGCTCGACCCACGTGCACTTGACCTTCATTTCAGCACACAGCGCGTTGCCGATATCGTAGTCGAAACCGACGATGCTGCCGTCCGGTGCTTTGGAGGCAAACGGAGGGTACGCCGCTTCAATACCGATTTTCAGAGGCTTTTCGTCTGCGAACACTGGCTGCGCCAGAACAGTCAGCGCCATTGCGCCAAGCAGCATGAGCTTTTTCATTGTCAGGACTCCGTCGGTAAAACACGACAAATGGCAACGTGAGCAAAAGCCCAGGATGCGAAGAGGACTATTGGAGATAGACGCCTGGCGGCTGGGACCGGTGTCCGGACCTGCAAGCCTGCGGCGAGTGAGCGGCATTTTAACGGGACGCTCGAAGTCGATATTTCTTCAATGCGACAACTAGTTACAAATGCACTGAAAATCACGGCGCGGGCATTGACAACCAAAAGTGGCTATGCAAAGGCAAAAAGAAGGATAACCCGTGATTACAGCAAAATGCGCGCCCATTATTGGCAAAGCCTTGTAATACGGCAAGGGTGGGATTGCCGCATGTTTATATGCCAGCTATTTAAGTAACCGATTCTTACAGACGTGAGGTGCATTGCCCCATAAGCGGGAGTGGCGTTACCGGAGCGGTGGGAGGGGTAACAGATCGATATATATCCTGGTTGGATGAAACCGAGATTTCGCGGAGCCTGAGGTTTTGTGCTACCCCAATCGCGAGCAACCTCTGCCCCCACAGGAATCACTGATGACGTGGGACCGGCTTTAGCCGGGAAGAGGCCGGGACAGACACTGAATCTTTATCTGCAGAAATACCGTCTTCCCGGCTAAAGCCGGTCCCACGTCGTCAATCAGCTTGCGGGGCAAACATAGAATCTCCCACATGAGATAGCGTTCTCCTGTGGGAGCCGAGCTTGCTCGCGATCGGAACGCTGCGGTCTCGATCTGGAAAACAAAAAACCCCACCCGGCTCACACCGAATGGGGTTTTTTTAAAGCGCTGACTATCAGGCCACCTTCATGGTCTTGTGCGTGTCGATCAGATGCTGCACCACGCTCGGATCAGCCAGCGTCGAGATATCACCCAGCGAATCGTATTCACCCGTGGCGATCTTGCGCAGGATGCGGCGCATGATTTTACCGGAACGGGTTTTCGGAAGGCCCGGCGCCCACTGAATCACATCAGGCGAAGCAATCGGGCCGATTTCTTTGCGGACCCAGTTACGCAGCTCGTTGCGCAGCGCGTCATCCGGTACTTCACCGCCGTTGAGCGTCACGTAAACGTAGATACCCTGCCCCTTCAAATCATGCGGCACGCCGACCACAGCAGCTTCGGCCACCTTCGGGTGCGCAACCATCGCACTTTCGATTTCAGCCGTCCCCATGCGGTGGCCGGAGACGTTAAGCACGTCATCCACGCGCCCGGTGATCCAGTAGTAACCGTCCTCGTCACGACGCGCGCCGTCGCCCGTGAAGTACATGCCGCGGAAGGTCTTGAAGTAGGTATCGACGAACCGGTCGTGGTCGCCGTACAGAGAGCGTGATTGACCCGGCCACGAATCGAGGATGACGAGATTGCCTTCGGCAGCGCCTTCGATCAGGTTGCCGAGGTTATCCACCAACGCCGGGATCACACCGAAGAACGGACGCGTTGCCGAGCCGGGCTTGAGGGCCGTTGCGCCCGGCAACGGGCTGATCAAGATGCCGCCGGTTTCGGTCTGCCACCAGGTATCGACGATCGGGCAGTTTTTCTTGCCAACGGTGTTGTAGTACCAGTTCCAGGCCTCCGGGTTGATCGGCTCGCCCACCGAACCCAGCAGGCGCAGGCTTGAACCGTCAGCACCTTCAACGGACTTGGTGCCTTCAGCCATCATCGCGCGGATGGCGGTCGGTGCGGTGTAGAGGATATTGACCTTGTGCTTGTCGATGATCTTCGACAGACGCGTGATGTCCGGATAGTTCGGTACGCCTTCGAACAACAGCGTGGTGGCGCCGTTGGCCAGCGGGCCATAGACGATATAGCTGTGGCCTGTGACCCAGCCGACGTCAGCAGTGCACCAGTAAATTTCGCCCGGTTTGTAGTCGAACACTCGCTCGTGCGTCAGCGCGGCATACAGCAGATAACCGCCTGTGGTGTGCAGCACGCCTTTCGGTTTGCCCGTCGAACCCGAGGTGTAAAGGATGAACAGCGACTCTTCGGCCCCCATTTCTTTCGGCGCACAGATCTCGGACGCCACGTCCAGCAGCGAGTGATACCAGATGTCGCGATGGCGGTTCCATTCGATGTCGCCGCCAGTACGTTTGCAGACGATGACTTTCTGTACGCTGGCGGTTTCCGGATTGGTCAGCGCCCGGTCGACGTTGGCTTTCATGGCGGTTTTCTTGCCGCCGCGCAGACCTTCGTCAGCGGTGATGACCACTTTGGATTTGCAATCGATGATGCGGCCAGCCAGCGCTTCGGGAGAGAAGCCACCAAACACTACCGAGTGAATTGCACCGATGCGGGCGCAGGCCAACATGGCGACCACGGCCTCGGGAATCATCGGCATATAAATAGTCACGACGTCGCCACGATGGACATCCTGACCGCGCAAGGCGTTGGCGAACTTGCAGACTTCGGCATGCAGTTCGCGATACGTGATGTTGCGGCTTTCGGAAGGATCGTCGCCCTCCCAGATGATTGCGATGGTGTCGCCGCGCTCTTCCAGATGGCGATCCAGGCAGTTATAGGCAACGTTCAGGGTGCCATCAGCAAACCATTTGATGTCAACACGGTGGTCGTCGAAGGAGGTCTGCTTGACCGAGGTAAAAGGTTTGATCCAGTCCAGACGCTGAGCTTGTTCACGCCAGAAGCCATCGGGATTGACCACCGACTGCTGGTACATGGCCTTGTAGGTCGCCTCATCGGTCAGCGTGCTCGCTGCGACTTCTGGGCGGACGGGGTACAGGGAAGCTGCACTCATCTTGGTTACCTCGGTGGATAGTTGTTGTTTTATGCCCCTGTTGTATCCGCCTGTCGGCGTCGGGACCATTCGACGATGGTCTTACCGATCAGATAAACAGGCCCGTAACGACCATTGAAAGGCACAGGCAAGATCGCAGTCAACCGTTCATAAGCCTCTGGCTCGGTGCTCTCAGGGATTGTTGTCAATTCGCTCAATAGTGTTTATCAAAAGTGTTTCTATATGAAGTTCGGTGACAGGCATAGAATCGACTTCGCCAAACAAGGCACACGATAAATAACTGACAGCCCCCCACGGCGAGTTGATTATCCTCTGATACAGGCTTCACACATCGCTCTACAAGGGCGATGTGCCCCCTTTCGAACTCAAGAAGGTAAAGCAGAAATGAAAGTTTCACTGTTGGTTCTGGCACTCTGCGGTTTCAGCACATTTGCAATGGCTGAAGAATCCGGAGCAAAAGTTGCGGCCCAACAAGCTCGCGTCGAGCAATACACCTACGGCAGCCATCCGGATATTGCCAAAGTCATCTCCATTACCGCCATCCCTGACGTCTGCAAGGTTGTACCGATGCGCATGACCTATGAAGACTCCAAAGGCCAGCAGCATGTGATGGGCTATCAGGTCATGGGTAACGGCTGCAGTAATAGTTGAGTGACATCCGTCAGGCAATTATGGGTAGGAGGCAACTTGTTGGCGAGAAGGTGTGTCAGGTAAATATATTGCTGATATGCCAACATCTCGCGAACAAGTTCGCTCCTACCGACAATTATCATCCGGCTTGCTGAAAGTACTTAACCCATAATCCCGTAACTTGTTAGCCACCGTTGTATGGGAAACACCCAGCCGCTTCCCAAGTTGCCGACTGCTGGGATATTCCGCATACAAACGTTGCAATAACGCTTTTTCAAAACGGCCAACTATCTCATCCAGCCCACCGTCCATGGAAAACTCCGCCAACGGATCGCGCACGCCGTAATCCGGCAAACGGATGTGCTCGGCCTTTACCGTGCCGCCTTCGCATAACGAAACGGCCTGGAACAAGACATTTTCCAGTTGCCGGACATTGCCCGGCCATTGGTAATGACTCAAACGCTCCATGGCAGCAGTCGCCAGCCTGGGCAAAGGACAGCTTATCTGACGGCTGGCCTGATCCAGAAAGTGCTCAACCAGAGGGCCAAGACCATCCAGGCATTCACGCAACGGCGGGATGTGCAGGGTCAAGACGTTAAGGCGGTGGTAAAGGTCCTGGCGAAACTCACCCTTCACACACAACTCAGACAGGTCAACCTGAGTCGAGCACATGATGCGCACATCGAGAAAAACATCTTCGTCGCTGCCGACTCGCCGGAAGCAGCCGTCCTGCAGAAAACGCAGCAATTTGGCCTGCATGCGCGAACTGAGTTCGCCCACACCATCCAGAAACAGCGTGCCTCCCGCCGTCAGCTCCAACAGACCCAGCTTGCCCTCGGCTCGCGCACCGTCGAACGCGCCCGGGCCGTAACCGAACAACTCGGTCTCGGCCATGGCATCAGACAGGCCCGAGCAGTTCATCGCCATCAACGGCGACTGCCCACGCGGGCTGGCGAGGTGGCAGGCCCGGGCCAGCAACTCTTTGCCGGTGCCCGTTTCACCTTCAATTAATAAAGGTGCGTCCAGCGGCGCCATGCGCCGAGCTTCACGCACTACCGCTGCCATGACTCTGGAGCTCTGGAAAATGCTGTCAAAACCGCGCAGTTCCTCCTTACGGACCTGATAGATCTGCTCACCGACCCGGTCAGCACGATGCAGGGTCAACACTGCCCCCGCCATCGCTTCGCTGTCGTCATGGCGCGACTGCAAAGGCGCAATATCAGCAAGAAATACATCCCCCCGAATGGTCACTCGAAGGCCATTGATCCGGGACTTGTTGCTGCGGATCAGCTCAGGTACATCAAGGTCTTCGGCGTAACGCGACAACGCAATACCCGGCACTTCATCCACCCGCACGCCCAGTAATTGAGCGGCAGCCCGGTTAGCCGCGACGATTGAACCGCCCATGTCGATGGACAGCACCGGAAACTCCAGCGCGCCAAGCAATGCGTCTAACTCCATATGCCGCCGCTCACTGGGCATTAGCCCCACCCGCTTGACGCCAAAGACGCCGGCAATGGCTTCGAAGCGCGGGCGCAATGACTGAAATTGCAGATTGATCAGATTCGGGCAGTGTAGATAGATCGCGTCGCCGTGCTCCCCGCCCACCTCGCCCCGGGCGACGTTGACGCCGTAGGAGGCCAGCAGATCGAGAATGTCGCGAGTCATACCGATGCGGTTTTGACAGTGCACTTTGATGCGCATGGCGGATGAGTCCTGTGGCTGTTGTTATTTTTATGATGAGGCGAAAGTCAGCGTCAAGAATTCGTGACACCCGAATCCCGAAAAACTCACTTGATCGCAAGATAATCAGGGATTCACCGACCTCGTAAAGATTTCTTTACGAAATTTCGCTAATACCCGCCACGTCAGTTCAAAGCACCGACAGTCTGCATGGCTGAAATGCGCTATTGATGATCCTGGGCGTTCGTAACAAACCCAATAAAAAGAACCCCAAGGAGAGTGGCATGAGCCCTACGAAATACGTGGCACGCGAACCCGACGCCCATGGGTTCATTGACTACCCGAGCGCCGAGCATGAGGTTTGGAATACCTTGATCACCCGACAGATGAAGGTGATTGAAGGCCGCGCCTGCCAGGAATACCTCGACGGCATCGAGCAACTGGCTCTGCCAACTCACCGCGTTCCGCAATTGGCGGAAATCAACAGCATTCTAGGCGCGACCACCGGCTGGCAAGTGGCGCGGGTTCCGGCGCTGATTCCGTTTCAGACCTTTTTCGAGCTGCTGGCCAACAAACAGTTTCCAGTGGCGACATTCATTCGCAGCCAGGAAGAATTGGACTATCTGCAAGAGCCGGATATCTTTCACGAGATCTTCGGCCACTGCCCGCTGCTGACCAACCCGTGGTTCGCCGAATTCACTCACACCTATGGCAAGCTCGGCCTTAGCGCCAGCAAAGAACAGCGCGTCTATCTGGCACGCCTGTACTGGATGACCATTGAGTTCGGACTGGTCGAGACACCGCAAGGTCGGAAAATCTATGGGGGAGGCATTCTTTCCTCTCCCAAAGAAGCGGTTTACAGCCTGTCGAGTACGCCGGAACATCAAGCGTTCGATCCTCTGGACGCGATGCGCACGCCTTACCGTATCGATATCCTGCAACCCTTGTATTTTGTGTTGCCGGACTTGAAGCGGCTATTCGACCTGGCCCAGGAAGACATCATGGGGATGGTCGGGCAAGCTATGCAGCTGGGTCTGCACGCGCCGAAATTCCCGCCTAAAAATCCGTCCACTACCCAAGCGGCCTGAACAGGAAACCCTTCATGACCCAACTATCCCAAGCCAGCTGCGAAGCCTGCAGTGCCAATGCCCCGCAAGTCAGCGAAGCCGAACTGCCCGTGCTGCTGAAGCAGATTCCGGACTGGAACATCGAGGTCCGCGACGGCGTGATGCAGCTAGAAAAAATCTATCTGTTCAAGAATTTCAAGTTTGCACTGGCATTCACCAATGCGGTGGGTGCGATAGCCGAAGCAGAAGGTCATCACCCGGGCCTGCTGACCGAATGGGGCAAAGTGACCGTGACCTGGTGGAGCCACTCTATCAAAGGCCTGCACCGCAACGACTTCATCATGGCGGCGCGAACGGATGAGGTGGCCAAGGACGCTGAGGGGCGTAAATAGGGTTAGCGGTATTTCACCGCTGACACCAACCTGTGGGAGCTCCATATTGGCGTGCAAGCTGATGTACGACGTGGGACCGGCTTTAGCCGGGAAGGCGGTTTTTCTGACAACCTGGGTTCAGTGAATGCACTGGCCTCTTTCCGGCTAAAGCCGGTCCCACGACATTGGGCGCCCACGGGATTGCATCACAAATAGTTCAGAAATCCCTGTCTAGACGCCGGACAATAAAATCCGGTTTTTGTTTCCGCACATGACCAACGGTCGAGATAAAAGTCTGTTTGTCATTATCTCTGCTGTATCCTGCCCAAGCTTTTTAGAAGCACTGGTTCTGCCCAGCAACTAAAAAACTTGTGCAAGGAGCATTGAAAATGCATGAAATTCCTAACTTTCCCCCTGGCCAGAATGAGCCTGAGCAATCGACACTGGCTCAGCTGGAACTCGGTCAACCGGTCGACATGAAAGCCGGTGTACAGGCCGAACAAGGCCAGCAAGCCTCCAGCGAAGACTGAGGGTGATTTTTCAGACGTATCGGAAACCAGCCTCGCTGTGTTTTCATACGTCTGATTGCCGATGACCACAGGCTGCACATGAAAGACTTCACCGAAGCACAAGCCAATACCCTGATCGGCACTGCCGAACTGATGATCAAAATCTGGGCACAGTTGAGCCCGGAAAAGAAGCAGGCCCTGCTCGACCGTTTCGGTAATCAGGAAAACGCCCTCGCCGCGCTGGTAACGACCCAACTGGTCGCACCTGAACAGCCCCGATAAGTCCCTGCCCCTTCCTGACCGCATACTCTCGCGGTAAATTTTTTTACCAGGCCTCCAGTCCGGCACCCGTTCGCCGCTATCATTGAGCACTTGGTTAGCTTGCTAAGGTTCGACTCGACCTGCAACCTCGTTTGATTTCCCCGCCGTTACAGTGGACCGCTTACCCATGCCTGATACACCACGCAGTGATTCGCAACGCCCCATGGCAGTCACTCTGCAAGTCGTCTCCATCGTCATGTTCACCTTCATCGGTTACCTGAACGTCGGTATTCCGCTGGCGGTCCTGCCGGGGTATGTCCACACCGACCTGGGGTTCGGCGCGGTGACAGCCGGGCTGGTGATCAGCGTGCAATACCTGGCAACGCTGCTCAGCCGCCCGTATGCCGGGCGCATCATTGATAACCTCGGCCCCAAGAAAGCGGTGCTGTTCGGCCTGGCCGGTTGCGGACTGAGCGGTGTGTTCATGCTGCTGTCGAGTTGGTTGCAGGCGTGGCCCATGGTCAGCCTGATCAGCTTGTTCTTCGGCCGACTGGTGTTGGGCAGTGCCGAGAGCCTCGTGGGTTCCGGGTCGATAGGCTGGGGCATTGGCCGCGTTGGCTCGCAGAACACCGCCAAAGTAATTTCCTGGAACGGCATCGCCAGCTACGGCGCACTGGCCATCGGCGCACCGCTTGGGGTGATGCTGGTCAGCACACTGGGACTATGGAGCATGGGCGTAAGCATCATCCTGCTCGCCCTACTCGGGTTGAAACTGGGCTGGAACAAAGAAGCCGTACCGATCGTGCATGGCGAGCGCATGCCGTTCATTCATGTCCTCGGCAAAGTATTTCCGCACGGCATGGGCCTGGCGCTGGGGTCTATCGGATTCGGCACCATCGCCACGTTCATCACGCTTTATTACAACAGCCATAACTGGCCGAACGCCGTGCTGTGTCTAAGCCTGTTCGGCGCGTCGTTCATCGGGGCGCGGTTGTTGTTCGGCAACATGATCAACCGGATTGGCGGCTTCAAAGTGGCGATTGGCTGCCTGAGCGTTGAAAGTCTAGGCTTGCTGTTGCTGTGGATGGCGCCATCCCCAGAGCTGGCACTGGCTGGCGCGGCGTTGACCGGCTTTGGTTTCTCGTTGGTGTTCCCCGCTCTGGGTGTCGAGGCGGTGAATCTGGTGCCAGCTTCCAGCCGGGGCGCGGCAGTCGGCGCTTATTCGCTATTCATTGACTTGTCGCTGGGGATCACCGGTCCAGTAGCGGGTGCCGTGGCCGCAGGCTTTGGCTTCGCCTCGATCTTCCTGTTTGCAGCCCTCGCCTCTCTCAGCGGCCTGGCGTTGAGCGTCTGGCTGTACAAGCAGGCCAAAGCGGCGCGCCAACAGAGCGCCTGATCAGAAATCCACTTTGCCGCGACCCGCCTTGATCGAGCCACGCTTGGTCTTCGACTCCAAACGGCGGGTCTTTGAGCCCAGCGTCGGCTTGGTCGGCCGGCGCTTCTTCTCGACCTTGGCAGCGTTAACGATCAGCTCGGTCAAACGCTCCAGCGCATCGGCGCGGTTCTGTTCCTGAGTGCGGTATTGCTGGGCCTTGAGCACGAGCACGCCTTCGCTGGTGATCCGGCTATCGCGCAACGCCAGCAACCGCTCTTTGTAGAAAGGCGGCAGCGATGAAGCGTTGATGTCGAAACGCAGGTGCACCGCACTGGAAACCTTATTGACGTTCTGCCCACCCGCGCCCTGTGCGCGGATGGCAGTCAATTCGATTTCCGCATCGGGGAGGTGAACGTTGTTGGAGATTACCAGCATGGTGTTTTCACATTACCTTGGAGCGATGCATACCTTGTCGCCGACAATTTTCGTGGCCGTGTCACCGTCGTGGGACCGGCTTTAGCCGGGAAGAGGCCGGGACAGCCACAGCATATCTTTCTACCGAAATACCGTCTTCCCGGCTAAAGCCGGTCCCACGACGTCAAACCAAGCACCGTGTCTACTAAGAACGCATCCCGCGCCCACTGACCAGCAACCGCGCACAAGCGACATACAGCACAATCGTCGCAATCACCATGAACGCCATGGCAATGCTGATGCGGATGTCGGACACACCCAGGATGCCGTAACGGAAGGCGTTGACCATGTGCAGAACCGGGTTGGCCAGCGACACGGTTTGCCAGAACGGCGGCAGCAGGCTGATGGAATAGAACACACCGCCCAGGTACGTCAGCGGGGTCAGCACGAAGGTCGGGATAATCGAGATATCGTCGAAGTTGCGCGCAAACACGGCATTGATAAAGCCCAGTAGCGAGAAGATGGTCGCGGTCAGCAATACCACCACAATGGTGACGCCCAGATGGTGAACCTGCAGATCAGTGAAGAACATCGACAGGATCGTCACGATGATGCCCACCGCCAGCCCGCGCAGCACACCGCCCAGCACGTAGCCGATCAATATGGTGTGAGGGGACACCGGGGAAACCATCAACTCTTCCACCGAACGCTGGAATTTGGCACCAAAGAAGCTCGAGACCACGTTGCCATATGAGTTAGTGATCACCGACATCATGATCAGACCCGGCACGATGTATTGCATATAGGTGAAGCCACCCATGTCGCCAATCTGCCGACCAATCAGGTTACCGAAGATCACGAAGTACAAAACCATGGTGATCGCTGGCGGCAGCAAGGTTTGCGGCCAGATGCGCATGAAACGACGAATTTCGCGATAGACAATAGTGTTCAGGGCAACCAGATTGGGGCGCAGCTCGGAAGTCGTTTCGTTGCTCATACCGCCACCTTCGCCAGATTTTTTTCCACCAGAGACACGAACAACTCCTCAAGGCGATTGGTTTTGTTGCGCAGGCTCAGCACTTCAATATTCTGCGCCGCCAGTTGGCTGAACAGTGCGGTGATGCCCACGTTCTTGTCGACCTGGACTTCCAGGGTATGGCTATCGATCAGCGTGTTCGGATAACCCGTCAGCTGCGGCGCTACCCTGTGCTCGTGTTTGAGGTCCAGCAGGAAGGTTTCCACGGTCATCTTGTTGAGCAACTGCTTCATGCCCGTGTTTTCCACGATGACCCCGTGGTCGATGATGCCGATGTTGCGGCACAGCTGCTCGGCCTCTTCCAGATAGTGCGTGGTCAGAATGATGGTGGTGCCCTGCTCATTCAGCTCGGTGAGGAACGACCACATGGAACGACGCAACTCGATATCAACACCCGCAGTCGGCTCATCAAGGATCAGCAGCCGCGGCTGATGAATCAGCGCCCGGGCGATCATCAGACGTCGCTTCATGCCGCCGGACAGCGAGCGCGAAGGCACGTCACGCTTGTCCCATAACCCCAGTTGGGTGAGGTACTGCTCGGCGCGCTCTTTGGCGATCTTCATCGGGATGCCGTAGTAACCGGCCTGGGTCACGACGATGTCGAAGGCTTTTTCGAACTGGTTGAAGTTGAATTCCTGTGGCACCACGCCGATGCAGCGCTTGAGCGCCGCGGGCTCGCGGTCCAGGTCATGGCCAAAGATATTCACCGTGCCGCTGGTCTTGTTGACCAGCGTCGAGATGATGCCGATGGTGGTGGATTTGCCCGCACCGTTAGGGCCGAGCAAAGCGAAAAAGTCACCTTCAGCGACGTCCAGATCGATACCACTCAGGGCCTGGAAACCGTTGCCGTAGGTTTTGGTTAGCTGCCGGATGGATAGAGCAGAACTCATGTCGGAAAAATTACCAGTGAAGAAATAGGGGATATAGATGAGGGCTGACACACCTGATTACAACTCTGGCCAGCACCGCAATGGTGCTCGGCCAAGTCGTTCAAGTACAGCGCGATCTATTGATAGTAGCTATCGATGCGGCTCATCTGACTCAGCGAATCAAGTGAGCGCGGTCATGACTGCTGTCTGATAAGCCGGCCGGGCTTTAAGCCGCTCATACCAGCTTTCGAGGTGCGGCATGGCTGGTCGTTCAATCGGCATTTCGAACCAGGCGTAAATAAAGCTGCCCAGCGGGATGTCGCCCATGCCGAATTCGGCACCGGACAGGTAAGGCTGCTTCTGAAGAGCCTCGTCGACAACGATCAGCAGACTCTGCAAGGTTTTGATCGCGCCGTTGATCTGCACCCAGTCCTGCTGCTCGGCCGGAGTTCGTAACACGCCCCAGAACACATCGCGAAAAGGACCGGCAAAGGTCGAAGTGGTCCAATCCATCCATTTGTCCGCGGTTGCACGTTGCTGTAGATCGGCGGGATAGAGTGCCGAGTCAGGTGCATGACGGGCCGCCAGGTAGCGCACGATGGCGTTGGATTCCCACAGCACAAAGTCGCCATCTTCGATCATCGGAATACGACCGTTGGGGTTCTTTGCCCGATATTCAGCACCATCCACCACCCCAAACGCCCCGCCAGCGTCGAGCGCCTCGTATGGCAGGCCCAGTTCCTCAGCGATCCACAGTGCCTTGCGCACATTGGAAGAGTTTTTCCGCCCCCAGATTTTAAGCATTGGTTTCTCCTTGAAGATGGGCGACAGGATAGGCCATTTACAGCGAAACGCGGGCTTCATGTGGGACATTCCATGTTGGCACGTAAGCTAAATGTTCGGGCGCGCTCCTGTGGGGTGAGCTTGCTCGCGATGAAGACCAGGCCAGGCTCAGATCCCACAGGACACACTGATGACGTGGGACCGGCTTCAGCCGGGAAAGCTGCCTGGCAGATTCCACACATTCAGCGGCTGTCCCGGCCTCTTCCCGGCTAAAGCCGGTCCCACGACAAATGGTGGCCAGATCAAGCCGTGAAACTCCCTCCCCCCGCCAGGGTCACTATCCATGCACCCGCTCGGGCGACCTTCTTGACGAAACACGCCCCGGCTCTTGATAGTGGCTGCTCGCTGCTGTCATCACGGAGGATTACTTATGCTGTTGTTGTGGATTGTGGTTCTGATCGTCGGTATCGCCTGGCTGGCGCACCGCCGCGTTGCACCAATGCCTGCGCTGGGCGTGGTTGCTGTTTATTTGCTGGCGATGGGCGCGATCAGCCATGCGCCGACCTGGTTGATGGTGATCTTCTGGATCCTGCTGCTGGCCGTGGCAGTGCCGCTGGCGCTGCCGGACCTGCGACGCAAACATTTCACTGCGCCAATGTTCACCTGGTTCAAGAAAGTGTTGCCGCCCATGTCGGAAACCGAGCGCGACGCTATCGATGCGGGCACCGTCTGGTGGGATGGCGAACTGTTCAGTGGCCGTCCTGATTGGGACTTGCTGCTCAGCTATCCCAAAGTCCAACTGACTGAGGAAGAACAAGCCTTCATCGACGGCCCGACAGAAGAGCTGTGCGCGATGGTCACCGACTGGGAAATCGGCCAGGCCATGGACCTGCCGCCCCGTGCCTGGGAACACATCAAACAACACGGTTTCTTTGCCCTCATCATCCCTAAAGAGTTCGGCGGCAAAGGCTTCTCGGCCTACGCCCACTCACAAGTAGCGATGAAACTGGCGACCCGCAGTGGCGACCTGGCCTCGACGGTCATGGTCCCCAACTCCCTCGGTCCTGCAGAACTGTTGCTGCATTACGGTACCGACGCACAACGTAACCACTACCTGCCACGTCTGGCGCGGGGCGATGACATTCCGTGTTTCGCCCTGACCGGTCCGCTGGCGGGTTCCGACGCAGGCGCCATGCCGGACACCGGCGTTATCTGCAAAGGCCAATGGCAGGGCGAAGAAGTGATCGGCCTGCGCCTGAATTGGGAAAAGCGCTACATCACCCTTGGCCCCGTCGCCACCCTCCTCGGCCTGGCGTTCAAGGCATACGACCCGGAACACCTGTTGGGTGAAGAGGTTGACCTGGGCATCAGCCTGGCATTGATCCCGACTGAAACACCGGGCGTTGAAATTGGCCGTCGCCATTTGCCATTAGGCGCGGCATTCATGAACGGCCCCAACTCTGGCAAGGACGTATTTATCCCACTGGAATACCTGATCGGTGGTCAGGAAATGCTCGGCAAAGGCTGGATGATGCTGATGAACTGCCTGTCGGTGGGTCGCTCCATCTCCCTGCCAGCCGTCGGCACCGGCGCTGCCAAGTTCACCAGCCTGGTTACTGGCCTATATGCGCAGGTACGTGAGCAGTTCAACGTTCCCCTGTCCGCCTTCGAAGGTATTCAGGAGTCGCTGGCACGGATCGGCGGTAATGCATGGCTGATGGACAGCGCCCGCATGCTCACCGCCAATGCAGTGGACCTTGGCGAGAAACCTTCAGTGCTCTCGGCAATCCTCAAATACCACCTGACCGAACGCGGCCGCGAGTGCATCACCCACGCCATGGACGTACATGGCGGCAAGGGCATCATCATGGGCCCGAATAACTATCTGGGCCGCAACTGGCAAGGTGCGCCGATCTTCATCACCGTCGAAGGCGCGAACATCCTGTCGCGCAACCTGATGATCTTCGGCCAGGGCGCGATTCGCTGCCATCCATTCGTGCTCAAGGAAATGGCCTTGGCCGGTCGCGCCGACCATGATCAGGCGCTGCTCGAATTCGACAGCCTGCTGCTCAAGCACATCGGCTTTGCCGTCAGCAACGCCGCCAGCACGTTCATCCTCAATCTGGGCTTCGGGCACTTCGAGAAAGCGCCGGGCGACAGCCTGAGCCAGGGTTACTACCGGGCGCTGAATCGCCAGGCCGCAGCTTTCGCCATGCTTGCCGACCTGAGCATGATGTTGCTCGGCGGCGAACTGAAACGTCGCGAGCGTCTGTCAGCGCGACTGGGCGATGTGTTGAGCCACTTGTATCTGGCATCGGCAGCCCTCAAGCGCTACCACGACCTGAACTACCCTGAACATCTGCAACCGGTGTTCCGCTGGGCGATGGAAGAAGCTATGGGTGAATCGGAACGCGCACTGGACGAGCTGCTGAGCAACTTCCCGAACCGTGTGCTGGGCGCTCTGTTGCGCGTTGTTGTGTTTCCGTTCGGACGTCGTCACAAAGGCCCGTCCGATGCGCTGGATGCACAGGTTGCCGCTGTACTGGGCCGCGCCAAAGGCGATCCGACCCTGGAAGAATTGCTGGCAGGCTGCTACCGCCCGCAATCGCCGGACGACGCAGTCGGTGCGCTGCAACATGCCAGTGATCTGTTGAGCGCCGCGAAGCCGCTGCACAAAAAGCTCCATGTGGCTTTCAAGGGTGGACAGTTCAAACCGGCCGCAGGCGAGCACGTGATCGACGCAGCGCTCAACGCCAACGTCTTGCAACTGGACGAAGCAGCCACGCTGAGAACGGCAGAAGCGGCCCGACGGAAAGTGATCGATGTGGATGACTTTGCCAAGGAAGAGCTGACCCTGAGCGAGGGCAAGATTCGCTAAGATCAGACGTGTTCAAGGAACTGGTCAGTCCAACCCCACAGCAGGCGCGCAGAGCTTTATACTCTCGCGCCTGTTTTTTTGTCTTTGAGGATTGCCCCATGGCCGACGCCAATCTCGACCACCAACTGAACCTGCTGGCACACCTGCGCAGCATCCTGGTCGCACTGGGCGAGGCCGAGCAGGTTCCCGAAGAAAGCCATGCATTGTTCATGGAGCGCTTCGACGAACTGCTGACCCTGCTGCCGCAAGACCCTATCGAAAGCCAGTATCTGGGCCAGGACATTCTGTGCCAGGTGATCCAGCGCTACCCGCAAATCGCCCATCTGGTGCCACGCGACCTGCTGTGGTTCTTCGCCGGTGACTGCCTGCACTTCATGCCTGACGAAGAAATCGAGCTGTATCAGTCGCTGGAAGAGCGTCGCTACGAAGCCGAGCAGAACGACGAGCCGTTTGACTGGAACATGGAGAAGCAACTGCTGGCCATGCCTTCTCAGGGCAGCAAACACTGATCGTGATTCACAATCGCCAGACACCGATCCCCCTGACGCCACGCACTCAACCGTGCTGACGTCTGAATCGATCTGACTGGTACTGGGCGTATTGCTGACTGGCGCTGCGCTGCGCTGGCACGGGCGCGCTTCGTCGTCGCTGGCGGTCGAGCAAGCGGAAGTAAAGCGCCTCGTGATCCGGTTGCGGGTGGTTGGAACTGCGCAGCCTTTCCAGCGTGCTGTGGCCTGGACTCGCAGGCCCCTTGATCAGCTCGATAGCGTCCGCCGCCGGAATTCCGTCGAGGATTTTATTGAACGCAACGGTGACCAGCAGATCGCCAGCAAAGATGACACGAGAAGCTGCAAGGGCATTTCCCTGTTCCGGTGCAAGCACCTTGCGTAACGAAGCCGGGCTCAGGTTCAGTGCTGCAATACCTTCAAAGTAACCTGCAAGCATGGCATTGCAGACGGCGATGGATGTAGCTGTCCAGCCACCATCAGGGGGCACGCAAATGTCCGGGATGATATTGGGCTGGTCCTGCTCGGGGTTGCCAAGCAGTTTGACCACCTCACGCGAGCGCAGGCCACTGCTTGCCAACGCATCGAGGTAGGACTTGATGCAGGCAGGTTCTTCATACCTGGCCGCGCCCTGCAGGCAAGTGTCGCCCTCGGAGTCCTTGCCTTGCAGCAGCCGATATTTTTCCTGCGTATCGAGCAAATCACACTTGCTGACGCGCGCGATGAAGGCAGAAATCATGTCGGCATGGCCGAAAGAGGCCGCATCCGCCATCGCGGTCTGGCCATTTGCAGTGGTGGCGCCAAGCAGTCTCGCCAGCCTTCCTTTACCAGGCTGCAGGGTTTCCAACTGATCAAAAAGAAGATGGAAATCTTCTGCGTTCTGATTCTCCATCGCCACAGTCAGATTATTATCGTTAGGGTCGCCACGGATAACATCGAAAAAATCGGCGTCGTTCAAACGAGCAGTCTCTAGTAACGCAAGGTAATCGGCGACGAAACCAGGGTTCCGGGACGGCAAATGCAGGGAATACCCCAGAGGTTTGCGATGTTTTTCAATGCTGGGTGCCAGCAATTTTTTGGCGGCTGAACTGGGCACTTTCAACTTCGTCATGCCGGTTACAAAAACCTGCAAACGCAGGCGCTGACTTTCATGGTTCAAACCGTCCGGATCGACACCTTTCGCAAACCCTCTGAGCCGACTTGCAGGCGCGCTTAGATAAGGAATGGCCTTGCTACCGACCAGCCCCTTGCGTTTCATGTAGTCGCACAGCCCCAGAAACCCCTGGAGAGATCCGACTCCCCAGACAGTTCTGAGCAGAGACCTGTCGACATCCATGGGCAATCTGGACCCTCTGCGGAAATACTTCATGTCGTCTGCGGGATGCCTCACATCCTTGCTGACGGCTTGTATAAACGGATAACGGCCTTCGTCGAAGTAGGCACTGTTGTCGGGAAAGGCTTTATCAAAGGTGATATCCGAGACGCTTTGATCCGGATAACGCTCCAGCCGACGGTGTACGTTGGAATCGTTGGGGTCGTAAAAAGCCAGGGTAATGCGGTCCCCTTTGTTTTGGATGTGGATGGGCAAGTCATGGTTAAAAGTGCGGAGCATGATTCGCGCTTCAGGAAGCCGTTTGTCGACCACCTGACGAAACATGTCGTCCAGCCAGCGTCCAAATTTGTCGGGAATAAGGAGTGGGTTGTTACGCCCGACGATGAGCTCCAACGCGTCTGTTCCAGCGTCAGCGCGGGAATGGGGGTTGCTGGGGTGATCGTAGAACGCCTGTAAGTGGGCTTTGGATTTGGCCGCCCGGTCCAGGAAATCCTTCCCACTGCGCACGTCGGCAGGCTCGTCACCAAACAGGTAATTGAAAGCGAGATGACGGCACATCGCCAATGGCTGAGTGACTTCCATATTCAGATCGACAATGGGGCCACGTTTACTGGAGAGATAGACTTCATCCTTGCCGGGTTTGATCGGGTCCGGCCTGTTGCGGGGCTGAGGCCTTGATCCGCTGGCCTTCGGACGACGAGACTTTGAAGAAGAGGCCTCCGGCTGGCGTGTATGACTACTGCTCTCCGGGCGAGGCCTCACAGCAGGTCGAAGGGGCAGTCCAAGAAAATGATTTGGGGGCATGGGGACGAAATCCTCTGAATGGCATTCCCCTCTGTGGCGATTCCGGCCTGCCCGGTTCCTTGTCGCTATGGGCCTCTGCCTCAGCGTCGTCTGCGGGAACTGGATAAGCGTGCGGGCCACTCAGGGAAATACCGTTCTCCCGAGTACACCCTCATGATCAATATTTCTCATCCATCCCTGACATCGGTCGCCTTGAAAGTCGGTAAACCGGACAAGCCCTCAATGTCGGCCAATCTTCACGTAGCCGATAACATTTCCATGGGCGCGAAGATGCACTTTCCCGGGCCTTGGCTGGATAAGAAACGAGCATCACTCAGTCCTTTGCAGCAAAAAATGTTCGACGTGGCCTTGAAAGTGTTGAGCGGCGAAGAACGCCCGAAGTCCGTCCGCACCTCTGAAACCGGTCGCGAGATCGAGCTGGACCGGCCAGCCCATGGTGCAACCACGCTCAGCATCGGATTGGAAAAACCCATGTCCGAGGTGCTGGATTTTCTCGGCATGAGTGACGGCAAAGGTAGAGCCCTGCTGACGTTGGGCACGAAGATGGCAAATACCGTATCCCCTCCGCCTACCCCTCCACAGCCTGAAAGCCCTGCAAAGTCCACGCACAAGGACTTTCTGTCGAGCGGAAACCTGGGCGCTACGATTTTGGGAAACTTGCTAAATAAAACCTCGAGTCACGGTCGGCAAAACACCGGGGTGAATAACGCCATGAACCAGCCACAACAAAGCTCTGCCACAGCGCAGCGGCTACCAACTCGTGCGCCCCTTGAAGATGCCAGTGCCAATGTCAACTCAGACGTCGATACCCAGGGTCCGCGAGTTGAAGCACCGCAGCCCCCTGCCACGATGGAGACTGGCGTGATCCGCCAAAAGCCTTCGACAGAAAAGCCTGTAACCAGCTCCACTCAAACAGGCCAGCCAGATTGATAGCGATATCAATCTGTCTTACTTATCCATCCACCCTGGACTTAAACCAGGATCACCGCCAGGTCTCGCGTCAAAGGAACCGTATTCAGGCCTGAAACCACTCAATGATTCCAGAGCCAACCCAGGTCCCTGCCCGTGATATTCAACACTTCTGCCATTCTCTCCCGCCCGAGCCTGGCCACGACTAGCGTGAGTACCGCAACTACTGGAAACGTTAGCCCGGACCAGTTTCTAGCAGGTAAACATCGGGATATGGTCGCGCAATTCAAAAACCCCAGTTCGTTGCGCAAAGCCCATGACAACGTGGCCATTGATGAGCGTGCGCACCTGCCCTTGAGTCAATTGCGCGACTATCTGCTCAGGCACGGCACTCTGGACACAAAGGGAAAATCTGCAGAACACAGAGCCGCGCTAGGAGCGCTTAACGAGACAATCAAGACGGCATACCAGAAGAGCGCGACGTTCCGCAGACTCTTCAACCAAAGCTGGGCTATACGTCTGCGCAATCCTTCGGAGCGCTGTTCAGTTGAGATCGAGGGCGATCTACAGAGCTCTCCACAGCCTGTCTTACGGTTACCGGATGTACTCACACGCGGTTCAAGACCGAAATATCCCGCAGCGCATGGGCTGGAGAGAGCTTCCCAAGAGCGAATCCTGCTCGATCAAGTGGTCAGCCAACTCACTCAGTTACCCGAGCAAGAGCCGGGGCACCCGCGCGGGCCCAATCCGGAATATGTGAACATCATTCTCAAAGAAATGGGCAAGCGCGACCCTGCACAGATTGCTCTGCCCAACCAACCGGCAGTCATCAAAAATTCAGGTCAGGACGTAAGCGCTAAAACCTCGCTCAAACGTTTGATGCTCAACATCGACTCAGGGGCCAGCCCCTCGACGACTGGAAAGACTTTCAAGGACAGTGCCAGAACACACTTGAATGCGTTCGCCGACAGGCATCTGGAACTCATCGCCAAACGCCCCAACCGGCACCAGTTTATAGAACTGACGCGCCAGGAAACCCAGGCGAGCAAACAACTGCCGGGCATACTGATGCGCCTGTTTGACCAGGTACGCGGGGATGAAATGCCCATGGCACTGCTGGAAAAGATCGCTGCGCAAAATCACAGACAACAGCTATTTGCCTACCGGATCGATAAGCAACGTAGCCCTCTGGAGATGATCAACAGCCGCGACGGCGACTGCACATCATTTGCCAGATTATTTTCGCTGCTAGGCGAAGCAGCAGGAATAACAGGGCTGAAATTGTTCAGCATGGAAGGCGAGATGCATGTGCAGCTTTCTTCGCAAAGCCCGGAGATAGTCGGGGCGAAGCCTGGCGCAGAGCTGATGATTGCTCGCCATACCATCCTGCAACGCGGCGAAGGCGAACAACGCGAGTACTTCGATCCGGTTTTCGGGCGACAAGTGAACCCGGCCTGGTATGGCATAGACCAGAACAGCTACCTGATGCATACCTGACCGAAAGCGCCCAAGTCCGGCTAAATCGCCTGCAGCGCCGTGGCGGCCTGGATTTCACCTGAGATTGCATCGTCTGGACCGGTACGCCGTGGGCACGCTGCTTAAAAATCACGCTCATTGGAACCGTTTCAACTGCTTCGCCACACAGTCGTATCAATAGTTGTCACACAGAAGGCAATGAACATGAATATGCGCGTCTCCCCTGATATGCCCAGCCAGATCCCTCTCAACGGTCAGGAGGGGATGCACTCAAACGACGCTCCGGGCCAGGGAGTCAAAGGCGCGGTAGTGCCGATGAAAGCCTTCGTGGCCGGTAATGGCGGTGGCGGCATCTCCTTCGGCCAAGGCAACACCACACAAGTGCCCCGCCAGCCAAACGGTCAGTTCGCAGCCGGCAAGACTCAGGACGCGCCCTCGCCCTCGGCGCTCATCTCGTTATTCAAGGAAGTACTGGAACGCCTCAGCACAACCGGCGGCGATCAAACCCAGGAAACAGCATTCGGTAAGCCAGTTCAGCCGCAAGGCACAGGTGCGCAGCGCACCGGTAAACCAGACGGCGTTGACAGAACCTTCGGCGTGACAGCCCCCAAGGCCACTCATGCCCCCACAGGCGCAGCGCCCACGGCCAGAATGGGTCAGGATGCCGAGTTTCTGGATAACTCCAAATACTCCACACCAAAAGATCTGGAGAAATTCGGGCCGATGGTGGCCAACTTGCCGCCCGCGCAGCAAGAGCAGGCTGCGAAAGAACTCAACCGCCCCATCGCGGCAGCGAAAATGGCCGCTGCGGGCGGTCCGGACGCAGAAAAAGCCAAAGCATTTATCGAGGCGAATCCGGTGCTCAAGACCGCAGCGGATGTCGGCAAGCGCGGCGGTCAGGCTGACGGGAAAACCACCGATGGTGATTACAAGTCGCTGGCAAAAAATCTCGAGAAAGCACGGGACGCAGGGGCGAAATCCGTCAATGAGTACGTGAAAGCCAATCCCAAGGCTGATCCGCAGTCGCTGCAGATGGTGACCAATGCGGCGCTGCTGCGGGCCAACGAACCCATTACCAAATGCGCCGATCCGAAAAAAGCCGCAGGGGGTGAAGAGAAAGTTGGCAAGTACACCACGGTCGATGACCTCAAGGCGTTGTCCTCTGGCAACCCTGGCTTGTCTAGCTTGCTGACAACCTCAGCGAAAACCTTTGCCCAGCCAGGTTTCTCTGACTTGCTCGACCAGGGCGGCCTGGAAGGCAAGGCACTGGCGAAGAAAAGCGCCGACGGCGATATCAGCACCCGGAACATAGAAGACTGGATCAAGAAGCAGGCCCCCACAAACGGCGGCGAATTCGCGGCCATGATGAGCAGCGCCGCGACGCTCAACGCGACAGCCGGCGTTGATATCAGCGCGCTGAACGAAGACGTTTTTGCCAATCCTGACAAGTACAGCGGCGACCAGAAAGCAGCAGTCATGGTCAAGCTGCAGAAAACCCTGGAGAGCGTGGAAGCCGGACAAAGTCTACGCAAGACCGAGAAGACCGAAACGGCTCTGAAGGAAAAGATCGCACAGCTGCAAGGCGATAAAGACGTACAAGCCTTCCTCGACAAATCGATTCCCGAACAGCAGAAGAAGTTGATCGGCAACGACCCTGCCCTGAAACAAGCGGTCAATGAGCGTTACCAGAACCTGACCTCGGGTAACTCACTGGAAACCGATATGCGGGGCGATTTTGATGCGGTGACCAAAGACAAAGACGGCAAGCCGGTCAAGGATCCATCCTCTCCTGATTACAGTGCATCGGTCGGCAACCTGAGCGCCGAATTGCAAATGCAGAAAGATTTGCGCGGCCCTGACGCGGGTGTTCCCACAGCCAGCGATGTAGTAGCCAACCGCCCGGATTTGAGCGCCGAACTGCAACTCTCTTACCAACAGAATTTTGCCCAGGGCGGCAAAATGAACGAGCAAATGAAGTCGAAGGACGCCAAGCCGGAAAAAGTACTGGCCGACGTCGATGGACAAAAAGCAGCCTACGACGCTGTGCTGCCGCCAGAAATTACCGCTGCCAGCCAGGACGCCTACACCGAGGCCACGCTAGCCGCCTTGAAGACCACCAAGGCTGGCGTCGACATGATTACCGACTTCAAGGACGCCACCGCGGGGCTGGGCAATAAAGATCCACAAAGCATCACCGCAAAGGACTTGAAAGCCGAAGCTGAAAAGCGTGCGACAACTGCACTTGACGGCAAGGGCATGGCAGGTGGCGCCATGGGTGCGGCAGGTGGTGTGTACGCTATGACGTCCGTTTCGGGATTGCTGGCTCAGGGTAAGGACGCCGAAGCAGGTAAAGCGATCTACGACAGTATCCGTGGCGCAGGCACCGCTGCGCGGGTTGGCTATGACCTGGCAACCAAATCCAGCACTGCCGGCGGCGAGATCGCCGGTAAAATCGCGGGCCGTGCCGTCGGCGCGATTGCCGGCCGTGTTGCAGGCATGGCGGCTGCCAGCGCTGTCGCGAGTGCCGTGCCAGTGGTTGGCTGGATCGCCGATGCGGCCATGGCAATAGGCTTCGGTATCAAAGCCATTATCGATGCCGTGCACAAAAAACAGGATCAGAAAGCCTTCGACCACAATGTCGATCCGACGCTGGACCAGTTCGGTATTCCCAAGGCGCATTGATCTTCTGAGGCGGTGACGGCATAGGTATTTGCACAACTTTTCCTTCTCCATGGGGAGGGATGTTTGTGTACATATCCGTTACCACGTTGATGGCTACTATTGGTTGCGCTTTTACAGCGCCTCACTTTTGAAAGGAGCCCAAAAGTAAGCAAAAGGCTCTTGCCCCACCACTTGGTCCCTCGCCTAGGCTCGGGATGCCCGCCCGCAGATCTGAAACCGTGGGCCGCCGCAATGGGCCATCCATGGCCCGGTGCGGCTAACCCGGCGTCCTGCCGGGTTACCCACGGTTTCAGATCTACGTTCGGCCAGCGTGGTTTAACGGGGCGCCCCAAGATCAAAATCAAAAGCACGGCGGCCTGAAAGCCGACCTGGCTGTGTGAACTTACCGATCTTCTGTAGCGCCCGCGTCGTTCAGACGCCGCGCTGTCGCGCAGCAAACACGGGCCCTGTAGGAGTGAGCTTGCTCGCGATTCGATTTCATGGTTGACGAATTTATCGCATGAACTGACGCCATCGCGAGCAAGCTCACTCCTACAGAAAAAGCATTTAAATTCAGTGGGTTATTTTATGGTTGATGAGAGGTGCTGAAGGCTGCGAAGCGGTGTGTAAGACGATGTATTCGTTGGCTGTGCGGACGTCTCGCGAACAAGTTGCTCCTACCGGTCCGAGACGATCCCATTGTTTTCGCTCTGCTTTTGATCTGCTCTGCTTTTGATTTTGATCTGAGGCGCCCCGTTAAACCACGACGGCCGGAATTCGACATTGCTGCGTGGGGCAAACCGGCAAGGATGCCGGTTTAGCCGCCTCAGGCCATGGATGGCCGGTGGCGGCGGCCCCACGCAGCAATGTCGGATTACGGGCATGCCGAGCGACAGCGAGGCACCTAGTGGTGGGGCAAGAGCCTTTTGCTTACTTTTGGGCTTCAAAAGTGAGGCGCTGTAAAAGCGCAACCGATAGTCGGCGTGACCGCAGTAACGGATATGTACACAAAAAAATCACACATGGAAAGTTGTGCAGATACCCATGCTCTACTCAGCGATCAGCAACCATGCGCTTCAGTCGTTCCTGAATCTTGCTTTTATAAAGCCGCGCCGGTTCTCCACCCGCCGGGCGATGGTACATGCCGGCAGCGCTGACCCAGTCTCCGGTTTGCTGGTAGTACTGACGCAGCAACAAGGCGGCGCTTTGCAGGTTATTGATCGGGTGAAGGGCATCGCAAGGCTCGCGAAACCGGGCGCGCCCGATGTAACCCCAGTTCTGCTGAGTCAGGCCGATATCCACCGCATACACACCCTGCTCGGAGATTGCCTTGAGCACCGCCCGGCAGGCCTCCTCGCGAGTTTCGAAACGCAGCGGCTTGCCTTTAACGTTCAGAGTCCAGGGCCATGGGTAATACCCTATGCGCAACTGCGTGTTGCTCTCGGTCTGCGCCACCGCATAAAGCAACTGCGCCGGGACACCCGCAGCCTCGGCCACCTGTCGGTACGCGGTTGGCGGGCCAGCCCAGGCGGGGTCGGTCGCTAATACGCCGAAGAACGCCAGCAGCGCACCTAACTGCCCCGTCCTCAATAGGTGTTCCCGCCTCATGCCGGCATCTGCCGGTTGCCCCGCGAATGGGCAGCGTTTGCGACAGCACCTCCACGATCATTTAATGCGAACCCGGAAAGTCGAATATAAATGCTGATATTCATAAAGCTTCCTTGACGGTAGACAGACAAACATCGGGCATCAGTAACGGATGTCCGGCATGTTGCGCTGGTTCAGATGCTGTTGTTGAATCCGCTGGCGCAGGCGCTGCTGCTCGACAATGCGACGCTGGGCATTGCGCTGCTGGTTGATTTGGTCTTGCTGTCGGCGTTGCTGAAGGTAGCGCTGCTGGGTCCGGCGGCTATCCTGTGCTTGCTGCGCGGCCTGGCATTGCGCAACGATGGTTGCTAACTGCCCACGCCATTTACTTGCACCGACGTTGTCCTGAGCTGCAATCGCCTGAGCCAGGCGTTGGCTTACAGCCCTGTGGGCCTGGTAACAAGCGCTGGGGGAAGGCCATGCCGCCTGCGCCAGACAAGGCATCAACACCATGACCAGGCACAGCATGATTTTCATGATCACATCTCCACTGGTGTCACCACATATCAACCTGTGTGGTCACAGCACGCGAAAACGTTGCATGCAATCGATCAGTCGATCAGGTCACGCCAGCCCGGATCGATATCGAGCGCCAAACCAGCACTGTGCAAGGTGTCCAGTAATTGATAGAGCGCGCTACGATCGGCGATCGGGCACCGGGTCGGGTAGTCGCCGACCGGGTGTGGCAGGAAGAGCATGGCGGGGAAGTCATCAACCGCCAGGCCGCCAGGGCGCGGCCTGATGTCTTGCTCAAGCGGGGCGATCCCGGCGGCGTCGTCATCCAGTGCGGCGAGGATCATTTCAATGCGTCCGGCCAGCTCGGCGCATGCGGGGTCATCGGGCTCCGGGCTGTCACCCAGGCTGCGTCGATAGGCAGCGTTCCAGAGCTGGGTTTCCGCATAGCTGGGCCCGCCGCAATCAAGCAATGGTGCCAGCAATAAAAGCTCGTAATCACCTGCCTTCCCGGTCGGTTCAGCCCGGGTGGTGCCCAGCGTCAAAGGTGTGCTGCCTTGCCAGAGGCTCCACTGGTCAGGGCTTTCGCGCCTGGCCAGAAGCGAAAGAATCTGATTGCCGATACCCAGGGTTTGCAAACTCTGGATACCGTTGCGCTCCCCCCCCATCGCCAGCAACTCACCCTCGTTGAGCATCTGACGCAAGCGACTGTCGCTGAGCAGAGCGGCATTCAATACAGGAGTTGCGCCCTGAGCCAAGGCAGCGGGGGACGGCAGAAGGTCAGGCTGGCTGAAACCCGTTGGGCTGTCGAGCTCCCACAACGGCCGCCCATTGACCCACAATTGTGCCAGCCCCGAGGCTCTGGCCCGCACACCGAACACAATGCGCCGACGCTCGGAAAATCGCTGGAATGCATGCGCATGGGCGTCCGGCATACCGGGCCATGCAGCGTTGCCGGCTCTCTGCAAGCACTGGTCAAGGGGATCTTGAGCGGCCCTTAATGGCACCGGCGCCAAACCGGGCTGTATTTGCCGCGGACCTCCAATCTTGAAGTTCGACATGCTCACCTCTCACGCACGAAAACCTTCTGGCAGATTATCACGCAACTGCGTGCGGGCCCTCGACAGTCGGGAACGAATTGTACCAATCGGCACACCCAACACATCGGCAGCATCCTGGTAGCTGCCTTCGGTCTCGACCGTGACTTCCAGCGTATGACGCATGACGGCTGGCAGCACAGCGATGGCTTGAACGGTACGTTCAAGGTCTCGATAACTCTCGATGTGACCGCAAATATCCAGACCTGGCTCGGCATGCGCGAGTTGCTCCTCGAACTCGATGTGCATAGGCCGACGGTAGAGCTTGCGAAAATGATTACGGATCAGGTTCAGGGCGATACCGCACAGCCAGGTTTCAGGTTTGCATTGCTGCAAAAAGCGGCTTTCGGCATTGAGGGCTTCAACGAACGTTTGCTGAAGAATGTCTTCGGCATCCTCCGGATTGATGACGCGCTTATGTATGAAGTTCTGCAGTTTCTGAAGTTGTTGTTGGGTCAACTGAGCGAAGCAGGAGGTGCCGGTCCGCGTGGGCAGTAAGCTCTGGTTCATGGCGTTCATACTGAATTATTCCCTTAGGTCCTCGCCGTGAGCGCTTCACGACGATACTAAGACTCCTATAGCGAAACCTGTGCCAGCCTTTGCAAACAACTCAACCTATTGTTTTTTATGATATTTATCTTCCACTCGGAATATTTTGTGCGCAAGCTTTTGCAAGCAGTCAGGAAAACCTTCGCAACATCTTGCAAATCTTCTTGATCACACGCGGACCTGTCTATCGCGTGGAACCGTATAGCGCCTGCGACCACACAGAGAGGTGTTCTCCAGACGCGTAGACGGCTCATGTCCCTCAACCACATCACCCCTCTTCCGCACACCACTGTGCATACGGCGACGCCGCAGCCCGCTGCGTCACCTGTCGCAAAGACAGGGGCGACCAGCGTGCATCAGCAGGGCGAGTCTGCGCGCCTGATGCAGCAGATGAGCGCTGCACTCGCCTCTATGAGCAAGCCTTTGAGCCAGCGCGAAGTGGTTTGTGGACAGCACGCCAACAGTCAGCCGATGAGCGTGCAACAGTTGCTCCAGGGAATAGGCAACCATGCGCCGACGCAGTTGAACGCCCGGTTGAACAAAATGCGCCAGCAGCTACGGCAGCAGAAATCGGTCAAGGAGATGGTCAAGGACCAAGGCGACAATCCGCTTCGGACGCACCTGCTGCTCAGCGAAATCGCTCACCAGGCAGAGGAACAAGGCAACGATGCCGAGGCCGAACAGGCCCAGGCGCAACTTGACGCACTGGATGCCGAGCACGGCGAGGAGATAAAGACCGGTCTGAGCATCACTCCAGCGCTGACCAACGCAGTGAAAGACCCGGATCTGCGCGACAACTTGCGCACTATCTATTACCAACACCTGATCAAGAACCCATCCCTGGGCAACTTCATGGAAGCAGTGTTGCATCTGTGCGGTGAAAAACACTTCATCAAGGGGCTGCGGGCCCTGCAACAAGCCCTTGCCGACGACATCGCCAACCTTGCGCAGTTGCCCCAGGAGGGCAAATTGCGCTCATTGATGGAAAGCCTTGGGCGCACCACCCAGCTCAACAATCTGGTCCACGGCTGCTCGGACCTGGCCAGCCGCATGGCAGCCAAAAATCCCGCAATGACCTTGAGCGGCCTGTTGTTGATGCGTCAACTGATGCAGTTGGCCAACCAGTCCATGAACGTACGCGACACCCAGCAACTCTCGGAAAAAGTCGGTGGTCCATCGCCGACGCTGCAACTGACCTTCCTCAATGGCCTGCGTCATTTGCTTGCCGACCTGCCCAACGGCCTGTGGCGCGACGACAAGACGCGCCAGACCTCGCTGCGCAACGTCTTGCTGATCATGGACGAGCTCGGGCAAAGCGAGCGCAAGGCCCTGCCAAACCGGAGTAGCCGTTTATGAATGCCGTGCTCAATGGCTTGACCCGGGTGGCGGTGGCCGCCTCCAAGCGTTCAGAAGTCGCAGGCGCAATCATCGTCATCGGCATCGTCTTCATGTTCATCACACCCTTGCCTACGGGGCTGGTGGATGTCCTGATTGCCGTGAACATCTGCGTGTCCTGTCTGCTCATCATGCTGGCCATGCAACTGCCCAAGCCCTTGGCGTTTTCGACGTTCCCGGCGGTGCTGTTGCTGACAACCATGTTCCGTCTGGCCTTGTCGATCGCGACTACGCGGCTGATTCTGCTCGAACAGGATGCGGGGCACATCGTCGAAGCCTTCGGCAACTTTGTTGTCGGGGGCAACCTGGCGGTGGGCATGGTCATCTTCCTGATCCTGACCGTGGTCAACTTCCTGGTCATCACCAAGGGCTCGGAGCGGGTTGCGGAAGTGGGCGCGCGCTTCACGCTGGACGCCATGCCTGGCAAACAGATGTCCATCGACAGCGATCTGCGCGCCGGGCTCATCAGCGTCGATCAGGCCCGCCAGCGTCGAGCGGATCTGGGCAAGGAAAGCCAGCTGTTCGGCGCCATGGACGGCGCGATGAAGTTCGTCAACGGCGACGCCATCGCAGGCCTGATCATCGTCGCGATCAACCTGATTGGTGGCATCTCGATTGGTGTGGTGCAGCACGACATGAGCGCTGGCGACGCCATGCACCTTTATTCAGTACTGACGATTGGCGACGGCCTGATCGCGCAAATTCCGGCGCTTTTGATCTCGGTGACCGCCGGCATGATCATCACCCGTGTACCCAATGAGGAAAGCGACGAAAACTCCAACATCGGCGGCGACATTGCCAAGCAATTGGGCGCGCAACCGAAATCACTGGTCATTGCGGCAGTGGCGATGCTCGGGTTCGCGGCACTGCCAGGCATGCCGACCATGGTGTTCGTCATCATTTCCATCCTTGTCGGCACACTGGGCGTGTGCCTGATGCGCAGCCGCACCCCCAAGGCTCAGGCCGTCGCTGCCTACGTCCCGCCGGAACAGAATGGTGACCGGGACATTCGTGAGTTCTTCCCCTGCCGCACCTTCCTGCTGCAGTTCAATCCAGGCCAGGACCAGACGGAAATCATGGCGTTGATCAGCCAGGTACGTCAGCGCCGCAACCAACTCGTGGCGCAGTTCGGCATCACCCTGCCCTCTTTCGACATCGAGTACGCCGGCCATCTGCCTGCTGACGAATTCCGCTTTCTGGTTTACGAGGTGCCTGCGATCAAAGCCACCTTCACACAGGATTTTCTGGCGGTAGAACGACAACTGCTGGCTGCAGAACCGATCAACGCTCATCCCGGCCTTGTTGCACGCGAAGAGGCCGACTTGCTGTGGATACCGGCCGATGATCCCACACTGCAAGAGCCGGGGTTGCACCCCAGCACCTCAAGCCAGTTGATCGTCGAACGCATGTTCCGCGCCATGCAAGCCTGCGGCCCACAATTCATCGGGTTGCAAGAAAGCAAGGCGATTCTCAGTTGGCTGGAGCGCGATCAGCCGGAACTCGCTCAAGAGATGCAGCGGGTCCTTCCTCTCGCACGCTTCTCGGCAGTATTGCAACGCCTTGCCAGCGAATGCGTACCGCTGCGTGCTATACGCCTGATTGCCGAAGCTCTGATTGAGCACGGCCAGCACGAGCGTGAAATCGGTGCCCTGACCGACTACGTGCGCATCGCGCTCAAGTCGCTGATCTTCCACCAGTACTGCGGTCCGGAAGGCTTGCAGGTCTGGCTGCTGTCACCGGAAAGCGAGCACTTGATGCGTGACAGTCAGCGCCAGACCCAGAACGAAACCTTTTTCGCCCTGCCCGCCGAAGCCAGCCAGCAGCTGGTCGATCAATTGCGCCAGGCCTTCCCGCGTCGCTCCAGGGCGATGGCGGTGTTGCTGGTTGCGCAGGATCTGCGCAGCCCGTTGCGCACGTTATTACAGGATGAATTTCATGAAATTCCCGTGCTGTCTTTCGCTGAGCTCAACAGCACTGCGCAGGTCAAGGTGCTCGGCCGCCTGGACCTGGACGACCAACTGCAAACCATCGCCGACGAAAACGCGGCATGAGTCTGCCTACCCGTTCGAGGAGTGAGTGATGATGTACGAACTACGCGTATTGAACGGCTTGCACCGCGGTGCGGCCTTGCCGCTGATTGGCGACCACTGGCTGGTCGGGAGCGACGAGCAGCACGATCTACTGCTGCAGGACCCGGGCATTGCCCGACGCCATTGTCGCTTGACCTGCGACGGTGAAACCTGGCGCCTGGAGGCCGAAGACGGCTCGCTGTTCGACGAACAGGGTCAGCCCTGCGACTGCCTGAATGCGCTGGCCGCCGAACAGACGTTCCAGTTGGGCACTGTGCAATTGAGCATCATGCCCAGCTCTGCGCAGTGGCCAGCGGTGGTCGAACCCAAGCCATCCGGCGCATCCGCCCAGTCAGGCTTCAGCGAATCCACCGCCGAATCTCAGGCCCCACCTGCGCCGTCACAGCCCGCCAAACGTCCGGCGCTGCACAAACGTCTGGCCATTGCCGGGATCGTGGTGACACTGGCGGGCAGTGCCTGGGCATTGACCACACCGGGGCCCGTGAGCCCTTCGCGCCCGGCCACGCAACCCCGGGAGCCAGCCGCCCTGAGCGCCAAAGCCACTACCGAAAAGCTGCAAATCATGTTGCGCGAGCGCGAACTGCGCGATGCGGTCAGCGTAAATACCAGCGCCGAGGGCATCGTGCTCAAAGGGTCGTTAACGCCTGAACAACTGGCGCTGTACAAACGCATGCTGGAACGCTTCGGCAAACAGCAGAAAAGCGAAGTGGCAGTGCTCGATCAGGTCAAGCCGTTCGGTCGCAAACTGCCTTTCGAGATTGTTCAGATCGCCAGTGGCAAGCGCGCCCACGTGGTGCTGGCTGACAATCGCCGGTTATTTCTGGGCGACGAAGTGGATGGCCTGCGCCTGACCAAGATCGACAAGAACCACGTCGAGTTCGACGGCGACGAGCACTATGAGGTGAAATGGTGAGCGCCGCGCTGGCCGAAACCATCCCGTTGGCTGAGTGGGCTGACGCCTATAGGGCGCGCCTGAACACACTCTCGCCGGTGTCGGTCAGTGGGCGGGTCAGTGCAGTCAACGGCATCCTGCTCGAATGCCAGGTCCCGTCGGTACGCATAGGCGACCTGTGCCGTGTTTATAAAACCGGTGGCGAGGCGATGCTGGCGGAGATTGTCGGTTTCACCGAGGACTGCACGCTGCTCAGCGCTCTGGGTACACCAGAGGGCATCGAGCAAGGCGCACGGATCGAGCCGCTGGGGGTTGTCCACTCGGTGAGCGTCGATGACAGCCTGCTCGGCAGCGTGCTGGACGGTTTTGGACGACGTCTGGACGGCCAGGGCGATGGTGCGTTTGCCCTGCCCGGCGACCATCGCCCGACCCAGCCGGTGATTTGCGACGCCATTCCACCCACCCAGCGGCCCCGTATCGTCGACGCAATGCCCACCGGCCTGCGGGCCATCGACGCGGCCATTACGCTGGGTGAAGGTCAGCGAGTCGGGCTGTTCGCCGGTGCTGGCTGCGGCAAGACCACACTGCTCGCAGAGCTGGCCCGCAACATGCCGTGCGACGTGATCGTATTTGGCCTGATCGGCGAGCGGGGTCGTGAGCTGCGCGAGTTTCTCGATCACGAACTGGACGACGAACTGCGTGCGCGTTCGGTACTGGTCTGCGCCACCTCGGACCGTTCGAGCATGGAGCGCGCCCGCGCAGCCTTCACCACCACTGCCATTGCCGAGGCCTACCGGCAACAAGGCAAGCGCGTGCTGCTGCTCATCGATTCGCTGACCCGCTTTGCCCGGGCCCAGCGCGAGATCGGCATTGCTGCGGGCGAACCCTTGGGACGCGGCGGCCTGCCGCCCTCGGTCTATACCCTGCTGCCGCGTCTGGTGGAGCGCGCCGGGCGCAGCGAACAAGGCTCAATCACTGCGATCTACACCGTTCTGATCGAACAGGACTCGATGAATGACCCGGTGGCGGACGAAGTCCGTTCGCTGATCGACGGCCACATCGTGATGTCGCGCAAGCTCGCCGAGCGCGGCCATTATCCAGCCATTGACGTGCAGGCCAGCCTCAGCCGTATCACCAGCAGCGTGACCGACAAGCAACATCAGCGCGGCAATATCACCCTGCGCCGCTTATTGGCGGCCTATCAGCAAGTGGAAATGCTCCTGCGTCTGGGCGAATACACCCCCGGCAACGATGCAATGACTGACTGCGCCGTGCAGTTGCACGACCAGATCAATGAGTTTTTGCAACAGGACCTGCGCGAACCGCTGGATCTGCAAGACACCCTTGAACAACTTTATGCGTTGACAGCCCATGCGCCGTAGACCGGCCGTTGAAGAAGCCGCACCGGATGCCGACCCGCAGCGCGATGCGCTGGTCGAGGTGGTGACCCTGCTCTCGCCGCTGCGCGAATTGCGCAAGCACAGCCTGGAGCGCCGTTGCCGCGAAGCCCGGCAGGAAGCCGAGCAGATGCAGGCGGCGATAGAACAGGCTGATAAAGACTGCGCTGAAGACCTGCGCCAGCAAAAGCAGGCACGCAAAGCGTTGGCGTTGCAGTGTGAGGGCCAGGTCATGAGCCTCAACGCTATCCAGCAGTGGCATCAGCGAGAGCAACAACTCATGGACCGGCAAACCGAGCTGCGCGTCCACGTCCAGCGCCTGAATCTTGAACTTGACGCCCAGCACGTGCGTGTCAGCGAAGCCCAGGCTCAATTGCGCGCCAGCCAGCGCGCCCTGGAAAAACTGGCCTGCCTGCGCGAAACCCTGGCTCTGCCAAAGGAAACGACATGAATCTCAGCAGCCCTGCACACGCTATTCTCGATCATCGCACGCCTGCCAAGCCGGAACGGCACGAGCCGCAGCGCGATGCACCTCGCGACAGACAGCAGCCACAAAGTGCTGCTGCGCGCCCGCAAGGCCGTGGCCCCAACGAGCTTGATCGGCCTCGAGAGACGTCGGGGCGAGACAGCGGCAAAGCCCGACATGGCGATTCCGAACGTATGGCCGACGGGCTGTTTTTTCAGCAACTCCTGGCGCCATTGGGCGGCATGGCTGGCCAGGGACAAGGCGGTTCACGTGGCCAGTCGTTCGCAGGCCAGGCTGATGGCATGGGTAGCGCAGGTTTCGCCGCCTGGAACCAGTTGGTCGATGACCTGGCCGGACGGCTGCCCGCTGGCACCGGCCAGTCACTGCAAGCCACGCTGTTCATGCCGAACCTGGGCCGCATCGGCCTGAATGCGCGTAATCGTTCGCCACGCGGCTGGGACATTGATCTGGATTGCGCAGAAGCGCATGCCGCCGAGCATTTACGCCAGAACCACCCGCGCTGCCAGGACGATCTGAGCCGAGCGCTGTGTCAACCCGTCAACCTCAGCGTGCGTCACCGGGGGTGCGCATGAATGCCCAGGTGCTGCCACTGCGGCAGGTCAGCCATGTTCAGGCCCGCCTGTCTCGACAATTGGCTGGCGAGCCATGGATGACATTCAACGTGGAGGGCCAGGCGGGCCGACTGACGCTCAAGGCCAGCCGCCGTGCGCCTGTCGCCGCTGAGCTGAACTGCTTCGACAGCGCATTAGGAACCCTTGGGCTTAGCGATGCTCAACCGGTACTTAATGCCTGGTCGAGCTGCCCGGGATTTGCCGGGGTTGCGAGTACGGACGCAGACGATGGCTGGCTATGGCCGCTCTACAACGCCGGGCTGGCGGCAGAACTGGCCGCCGTCCTGGGCACACTGAAACCACTGCCAGCCTCTGAACCAGCGCAAGCCGATTGGGTGTACTGCGAGATGACCCTGCAATTGAGTCAGGGCCGCGTCGACAGTGTGCTCGCAGTCTCTGCCCCGGCGCTCGCCGATTGGCTCGACCAGCCCACATGGAACGCAAATCCACCACGGGACCACTCAGGGTTAACGCTGGCTTTCGCGCTGCGTCTGGGCAGCCTGAGTCTACCCCGGCACACGCTCGAAACCTTGCGACCTGGTGACGTGCTGTGCCCTACCGAGGCTGACTTCGACACCGCAGGCTTTGGGGTATTGACCCTGGGACAGCGCCGTCTTCAGGTACGTGTTTGCGAACAGCCCGAACGGTTGCAACTGGAAGTTCTGGAAATCGAGGAGACGACGGTGGCAGACCGTGATGAGCTTGACGAACCGATTGCCGAGTACACCGACCCTTGGGCGGATGAAGACGCTCATGCTGATGAGCTAGATGCCGAAAGTGCCTACGCAGAAGAGGCTGACGCAGATCAGTACTACACCGAGCCTGCCGGGCAGCTTGAAGACGAAGACGACTATAACGATCAGGCCGATCAGGCCCCTCAGTCGCCAGCACGCCCTACCGAAGCATTCGCCGACCTGGCGATGCCGCTGACGTTGCGTTGCGGCCAGATACGCCTGACCCTCGGCGAACTCGCCGCCCTGGCACCCGGCGCGATCCTTGAGGTACCCGGCGTGACGCCAGGGCTGGCCGGTCTCTACTACGGTGAACGACGGCTGGCGCAGGGTGAACTGGTGGATGTGGAAGGCCGCCTCGGCTTGCAGATTACTCAGCTGGATGAGCGCGGATGACGCTCAATGACACGAATCCAATCATGCTGGCGCTGTTTCTTGGCGCATTGTCCCTGCTGCCATTCCTCCTGGTGGTGTGCACGTCCTTCCTGAAAATCGCTTCCGTACTGCTCATTACCCGCAATGCCATTGGCGTGCAGCAAGTGCCGCCGAACATGGCGCTCTATGGTATTGCTCTTGCCGCCACGCTGTTCGTCATGGCACCAGTGTTTTCAGAAATCGCCACCATTGCCCAAGAGCATCCGCTGCAACTGAATGACACCAAAGGCCTGGGTAAAAGCGCACAGGCGCTGCTCGCCCCTCTTCAAGCGTTCATGAGCCACAACGTAGAGCCCGACGTGCTGACTCACCTGCACGAAAATGCCTTGCGCATGTGGCCCAAGGCGATGGCCGATGCCGCCAGCCGCGAAGATCTGCTGCTGTTGATCCCGGCTTTCGTACTGTCAGAGCTGCAGGCGGCGTTCGAGATCGGCTTTCTTATTTACATCCCGTTCATCGTCATTGACCTGATCGTCTCCAACCTGCTGCTGGCGCTGGGCATGCAAATGGTCTCGCCGATGACCATTTCCCTACCCTTGAAAATCCTGCTCTTCGTGCTGGTCAGCGGTTGGACGCGCTTGCTCGACAGCCTCTTCTACTCCTATATGTGAGGTCGCGATGGAAGCCTTGAACCTGTTCAAACAGGGCATGATCCTGGTGGTGCTGTTGACTGCACCGCCGCTGATTGTGGCTGTCGCGGTCGGCGTGCTGACGTCACTGGTCCAGGCACTGATGCAGGTCCAGGATCAGACCTTACCGTTCGGCCTCAAATTGCTCGCGGTGGGTGTAACCCTGGCAATGACCGGCCGCTGGATCGGCGTCGAGCTGATTCAACTGACCAACATGGCGTTCAACATGATTGCCCAGACCGGTAAGGGCTGAGCATGTTCGACGCCCAGTTCGCCTACGAGCTGCTCAACGGCATCGCGTTGTCCATGGCCCGCCTCTACCCCTGCATGTTTCTGGTGCCTGCGTTTCTGTTCAAGCACCTCAAAGGCCTGCCGCGCTATGCCGTACTGACGGCACTGGCGCTGATCCCTGCTCCGGGCATCGGCCAGGAGCTGAGTCGGTTGGGCAAATCATGGTCGGACATCTTCTTTCTGATTTTCAAGGAAATGATACTGGGCACCCTGATGGGCCTGGTGCTTTATCTTCCGTTCTTTTTATTCAGCGCGGTGGGTGTGTTACTCGACAACCAGCGTGGCGCACTGACCGGCGGCCAGCTCAACCCGGCGCTGGGCGCTGATGTCACGCCGTTATCGCATCTGTTCGAAGAAACCATGATCATGCTGTTGATGATCATTGGTGGGTTGCCGCTGCTGATGCAGGTGATCTGGGACAGCTATCAGATCTGGCCCGCAACGAGTTGGTGGCCAGCGTTGCAAGCTCAAGGCTTCGATGTATACCTGGGAATCCTGCAGGATACCTTCACCCATTTACTGCTGTATTCGGCACCGTTTATTGCCTTGTTGCTGATGGTCGAAGCAGCGATGGCGTTGATCGGTATCTACAGCCCCCAACTGAACGTGTTTATCCTCGCGATGCCGGCCAAGTGCGTGATCGGCCTTGCATTCCTGGTGATTTACTTGCCGACCCTGATGGACCTGGGTATCGAACGCCTTGATCTCCTCAAGGACGTACGACACACCCTGCTGCTGATGGTCCCCGGCCCTCGCGAACCGACGCCATGAGCGAGAAGAATCAGGACGCCACGCCCAAGCAGATTCGCGATGCACGCAAGCGCGGGCAAGTGGCGCAGAGCCAGGATCTGCCCAAGCTGCTGATCCTGGTGGTAGTCAGTGAAATCACCTTGGGCATGGCCGACGTCAGCATGGAAAAGCTGCAGGCGCTGATCAACCTGTCGATGACGCGCATGGACCAACCCTTCCTGCGCACCGTGGGTGAAGTGGTCACTCAGGGCGTGTGGCTGGTGGCCGCTTTTGCTGCATTGAGCGTCGGCGTCGCCATGCTTATGCGGCTGGTCGGGAGCTGGATGCAATTCGGCTTCCTGTTCGCCCCCGAGGCGCTCAAGCCGACCATGGAAAAGCTCAACCCCTTCAGCCACCTCAAGCAAATGTTCACCCTGCGCAGCCTGGTCACGTCGCTGTCCGGCGTGGTCAAGGCTGCGATCATTGCAACCGTCATGTGGTTTATCGTCGAGCCCGCACTGGGCACGCTGGTCAGCCTGGTGCACACCGATCTGGTGACGTTCTGGCACGCGCTGTCGACGCTGTTCCATCGGATTTTGCGGGTGACCTGCGGGCTATTGCTGGCACTCGCTGTGGCGGATTTTGCCATTCAGAAATATTTCCACGCCAAGCAACTGCGCATGAGCATGGAAGACATCAAGCAGGAATACAAAAACTCCGAGGGCAACCCGGAGGTCAAGGGCCACCGCCGCCAACTCGCCCACGAATTGCTCAATCAGGCACCCAAGGCCCCGCCCAAACCGGTCAAGGATGCCGACGTTTTAATCGTCAACCCGACCCACTATGCGGTTGCCCTGTATTACAAGCCTGGCAAAACAGCCCTGCCGCGTATCCATTGCAAACATCTGGATGCCGGCGCCCTAGCGCTGATCGAGGAAGCAAAGCGCGAACGCATTCCGGTGGTCCAGTGCGTGTGGCTCGCCCGTGTTCTGTATCGCGTGCCCGAAGGGCGCTTTATCCCGCGGGACACACTGCAGGCAGTGGCGCAGATCTACGGCGTGATCAAGCAACTGGACGACGAAGCCAAGCGTGAAGTCATCCTGGCGAACGATATCGACATGCTCTGACCACCAATGCCGTCGGCGTTGAAAAGCCTTTTCAGAGCCTTTGGAACCGTTTCAGGACGATAGACCACACACCAGTAACAGCCCTGAGACGAGCATTCACGGAATGATTAACTCACTACTATCGCGCCTGCATGGCCAATCCCAGAACGTACAGCAGCCCCCTGCCGCACCACCGCTGCATAGTCAGAACAAGGCCCCGAAACTCAATCAGCTTCGTGATCGCCCATCCCATGTTGGTGTGGCGAATTCGCTGATCAAAGCGGGCAGCAAAGTCACCGGCATGTTTCGCGCCCGTCAGCGTGACGTCGGCAAGCACGAACAACGCGAGTGGCACGACGACCTGATGCGCGTGCCACGGGACGGTAAAACCACCGACCTGCAAATGGTCAACTCCACTTCCGCGCACGCAATCACGCAAAAGCTCAACGCCGAAGGCAGCTACAAGAATATTCGCGCGATCAATCAGCATCACTTGGGCCCCGGGGTGAAGGGCTACCAGATGCAGGACCAGGACGGCCACTATCACCAGGTGCAGCAAAGCGATGCAGTGATCAGTACATTGAAGTCGTCGATGCCCCAGGGTGTCAGCACGCTGATCGCGGCAGGCAAAGGTCACCAGGCAGAAAGCAGCGGTATTTTTACCGACAAGCAAAACGTTCAGCACACGCTGCACAATCGCACCCTGTACACCTTCGACAAAACAGCGCAACGCTGGAGCCCTGCAAAGCCTGCGCAAGACAACATCTCGCGTTTGTCGCTGGATCAGCGCGGCGAGATGATTCTGTATAAACACAAGGACGACATACGCGACCACAGCGCGATCGATAGCCATGAAGTCCAGTTAAAGCGTAGCGGCAAGATTCACCTGACCGAAGGCACTGATCGCAAAAAAGGCGTCGAACTCAGCCTGCTCAAGCACGATGGAACCCCTATCGATGTCCAGCGTGTCGGGTTGCTCAAGCCCAGCCACACCCACGGCAGCCCGACGCTGTTTGTACTGGACAATGACGGTGGGCTTCATCACAAGCTGCTTAACGATGACTGGCAGTCGAAAGACACGATGTCGTTGCAGGCTGTGAAACCAAGCCTGAATCAGGCGATCGGCGCCGAGGCCGCCGACAAGGCGGCAATCGAGGGCTTCATCGCAGACGCCGGTACGCTCAAGGCGGTGATACGTGACGGCGTAGGCTTGCGCCACAGTGCGCCGCTCATTCAGCCGATGACTACACCGAATAAAGATGAACCCACCCAATGCAGAATGGGTCCCGGCTGGCGGCTGAGCGAGCAGATGCATCTGGTCAACCAGAACGGCCTGCCGGAACGGATCGGCGTCGACGACACGCAAGTCCGCCTCCACGGCGGCGCGGCGCTGGGTCTTAATAAAACCGGCGACCTGTGCGGCTGGAACGAAACCACCCAGAGCTGGGACAAGCTCCATGTCAAGGGCGTTACTCAACTGGTGCGCGGCCTCGACGACAAGCCGTATGTGATTCAAGACGGTAAACCCAAGGTTGTGGACGCCAGCTTCGCGCAACCCAAACTGAAGCTGGGCAACGGCGAACCGGTGGCATTGGGTCGCTCGACCGCAGCGGAGGTGGGGCGAACATTGAGCGAAGAGAAGGTCAGCCATTGCGCGGTGCTCGACGACAAGAATTTTGCCCTGCTCACCGAATCGGCCCCGGCGAAGCTCAAAGCCAGCATCGACGGGCTGAATGTCGACATCCCGCTCCCTCGTGATGCGCAAGGCAAAGAACTGGCTGTCACCAGCGTCGCGCTTGATCAGTCTCGTCATCTGTACGTGACAGCAGGCGGCAATCTGTACCGGCTGCCCCACGATCAGTGGACCCAGAGCCATCACGGCGAGACCGCTGCGTGGAAGCCAGCCGGGCTGCAAACCAAGGCACCTTCGGCGCCTGCCGCGGCTGCGGTTGCTGCTCCTGCACCGGCCCCTGTTTCGGCGACGGCGACGGCCATTGCCATGGCGACTACAGCGGCGACAGCTTCTGCTACGCCGGGTGCTCCGGGGACGCCGCCGACATCACGGATCGGAAATCCAATTTCGCCTGGCATCACCGACCCTTCCAGAAAAGACGGCGCAGACGTGCTTTTGGACCAGGTCAAAACAGCTCTCGCACCGGGTATTTCCCTGAGCGCTGCAGACTTGTCCAGCGCGACTGTAAGTATCGGCAAAGTCGAGATGGGGCCAAACAAACGCCCGGTGATCGAAGCCACGCTGTCGCCTCCAAGTACGACAGACGCCAACGGTCAGACGGTTCAGCCCGGACCGTCCACCCATTCGCTGGAATTGTCTTACGGTCGCCTCGGCGAAATAGTGCTGCGCCCGGCCAAGGCTCAGGCCAATCCAACGGCCAACAGCCAGATGGAAAGCATGCAGGCGCGCAATCACAAGACAGCCAAAATCGGCAACGCCAACGGCTCGGCGACCACCACCATGTTTGGTTCGACCACCGATAATGTGCGTACCGGTGGCGCGAAAAACATCTTCAAGACCGCTGCCGAAGGGTTTCGCAAGATGGGCGAGTCCTATCAACACCACTTCCATCCGCTGGAAACCCCCAAGGCAAATGCCAAAGAACTCAAACAAGCATTCAACTCAGGCGAGAACATCAAGCAGAAGCTGCAGGCTGCGGGCCACCATGCCTTGACCCCTGGCCCGCGCAGCCGTTCGGGCATGAGTCCGATCTATCAGGAGTCGCTGCGACTGTATAAGCGTTTCGATAGCACTAATACCAAGGCCAATACCAACACAAACACAAACACCAATAGAACCGCCAGGCCGATGCTGGAGGCAGGTATAGCGCTGCTGGAAAGCAAGGCTGTACCAAAAACCCGCGCAGATCAGGAAAAAGCGCAACTGCATACCGGCCTCGAAACACTGCACAAAGACATCGAGGACAGCAGCTACCAGGCAATCGTCCGCTTGGGCCAGATTCACAAACTGCTCGATGAGCGCGGTAAAGCCCTGAAACCTGGGGTATCCAACGCCACGGCCCCGGGCACAGGCACAGTCAAGGCCACCGGCGCAGTCAAAGTCATGCAGGATGCCTTGCTCGACAGCGGACTCAGCCCCACCAGCAAGGCGCAGACCAAACTTGAAGAGTTGATCCAGCTAGGCCTGAAGCTGCCAGTCCGCCAACTGGAACCGGGCTACGACAACACAGGCCGTAACGAAAGCAAGAGCAGCCTGCTGGAGGATCGTGTGCTGCTCGATGCCCAGACGCTTCTTCAGGTGCGCGATCTTTTGGGGCGAGTGCACAGTCAACAAGGACAGACCCAGATCGTAAACAGCGAAAATGTCGGGCCTGGCAAGAGCACTACTCTGGATCAGTTACAAGGCCTGCGCATGGCCTATGAAAACAGCGACATCAAACTGTTCAGCGACAACGGCATCGTCAGCCACCGCCAACTTGAGAAGCTGCACCAGGCTCGCGACACTGTAGCCCGGGAGCTTACTGGTCGGCATGGCCTGAATTACAACACCACGCGCTCGTTCTCCGAAGATCTGCGCGCCATCGGCGACCATTTCGGCAACCTGCAGGTGGGCGACGCGACCTCACTGCTGCGCAGCAAGGGTGCGACCTTTACATCACCTGCGATGTTCGTCCCGCTAACCCCGGATGGCGGCGGAATTTACGTCAACTTCGGCATTGGGCGCGAACATGGGATCAGCCTGGAAACCGAAGGCGGTGAAGATGCGACGACACTGGGCCTGAAAAACAGCCGTAGCAGAAACGAGTTCCTGAACGTCGGCTACTACCACGCCCCGTCGGCGGTTTTCTCACGCTTGTTCAGCTCCGAGCCGAAGGGCAATCCGAGCAGTGCCGGCGAATTGTACAGTGCCGACGCCAGTTTCAAACTGACTCAAAGCCGCGCAATAGCAGGCTGGTTGACTGCCAGCAATGCAAGCATGGCCAACGTCATGGAGAACCTGCTGGATCCCAGTGCTTCATTGGCCGACCTGTATCGCCTGGGCAAGGACAAAGGCGGCTCGGTGGAAAAAAGCAAAGTTAACCAAGGGTCAATAGGCATCGGTAGCGGCGTCGATCTGGGACGCCTGAACCTGGGCGGTACGATGCTGCGCAACGAAAGCGGTGGAGTATGGAACGCCTTCCTGCGCGCTACTGCCGGGATCAATGCAGAAGCCACGCTGGTGAGCTATTCCAACACCAAGGTCACCACCCACAAAGGCGAAGGGCAAGATGCTAAAGCTGTAAAACGCGCCTTCGAGGCACTGCCCTCCGCCAGCGCAGGGGCATATGCCCGGGTCGGTTTTGCTACCAATGGCAACGCGCACCCTGACCAGACGGCCAATAACATGGGCGTGAATAATCATATTCTGGTCGGCCAGACCGTGCTGCCTGATGCTCTCAGCGTCAGCTTTGCGCTGGACCGGGCCAAAAACGACAAATTCACCCTCAACTTCAAGCCCGGCAAGGCAGTGACCACGCCTCAGTTGCACGACGTGGAAAAGTCGTTGGGCAAGGTGCTCAAAGACAAAGAGATTGCCAAGGCACTGGCAGAGCGAAAAGCCCTGCTGACCGAACTGGAACGCTGCGCACCCGCGCCAACGCCGGCCTCGGCGACCCTGCCCTCAAGCCCTCTGGGAGGCCGCGCGTTACCGCCAGCCGTGCCACCGCGGCCAGCGCGAGAGCGCGTGGCTAACTTGAGCACGCTGTTACCGCGCCTGAATGACAGCATGCCCAAAAATAGTGAGGTCGACGCGTTGCAGAAGGCCATCGCCAGCCTGCCTGCAGCGCCGACCCAGGAGCAGCGCAACAAAGTACTCAACGACGCTCGAACCCTGGCTGTCGCAATGAAAGCCGATATCAAGGCGACGGAGAACTCCAAACTGCTGGAAAAAGCCAGTAAAGCCATTGATGCCGGCGAGAAAGTCGAAAATCCGGAAGGCCATCTGGCGGCACTAAAGGCCGTGGTCGACCATCTCGACAATCTGCCTCACGACAACGAGACGCTGCAAGAGCTGCGTTACAGCGTCCAGCAACTGGTCAAGAACAACGATCTGTCGAAAAGCGGCGGACGCCTGCTGGCATCTGGCGAACACAAGTTCACCAACACAGGATTGCAACTGCGCAAAGGTGGTCTGGTCGGTGACTCAGCCCCTTGGCGCGACAGGACCTCAACCCAGAACGCTAACGCCATCGCCACCTTCATCAACAAGAGCCCCGTGCTTCAGGAAATGGCCCGCCGTGCTGAACACTCCGGCCCTACGTCCATGGAGGTGACTCTGGAACTGAAACCCAAGGTCCTGGAAAGCATCGAGAACAGCCTGAACACACAGGACCCGAAAATTCAGAAAAAACTCGAAGACGCCTTGAGAAATGACGACAACGTGCGGATCAAGCGCTTCACCTTGCTGCGCGGTGCGACCCAGACCGACTCCAAGGCGACGCCCAGCCTGCTGCTCAGCGCCAAAAGCAGCGCATCGGTCACTGACTCGGTGGTGCTGGCATCGCTGGACCTCAAGTACAGCCAGGAAGAGGAGCACCGCCCGATCAGCATGACGCCTGGCGGTCTTCTGGTGCGGCCACTGGTGGACAAGCCAGTGCGTGATGACATGAGTGCCAAGGGCTATGCCATTAAAGGTTCACGCAACAAAAAGGACCTGCACAGCGAAGAAGACGTTGGCCGGGCCAAGCCTGGGGAAACCATCGTCGAGCATTCCAGCAACAGTGCCAATACCGGCAGCGGGCCACGCAGTACGGGCGCTCTGTGATGATTAAAGGCGCCGCGCAGGCAGTTATCCCTCGTTTCACCTCAACCCTGTTTTACCAACCCTGAAAGGAAAAACATCATGATCCCAGCAGTCCTCGCCACCGCAGCACGCGCAGCCGCTCCAATGGCTAAAGATCTCGGTAAAGACCTGGGGGCAAATCTTGCCCAGGGCGCTGGTCAGCAACTGGCCAGCAGTGGTCTCGAAGCCGCAAAAAACCTGATCACCGGCGGGCCCAGCGGCGAACCGGTTTCCTACGCCAGCGCTAACGAGAACAAACCGGCGACTTACTGACCCCTCCCCCTCCAGGCCGAACGTTGCTGCGGTATGCGGCGCGTTCGGCGCTGCTGTTATAAACCCCTATCTGTGCGCTAATCCGTTGCTGCGGTAACGGCTGCTTTGGGGTTGCGCTTTTACAGCGCGTCACTTTTTTGTAACCCATGTGGTTGATCCGTACATGCCTACCACTGGGTGCCTCAGATCAAAATCAAAAGCAGATCTAAGCAGATCTAGATCAGGGCCTGGATACACGCGGTTTTATGTGGGAGCGGTGCTTGCCCGCGATGAACGATTACGCGGTATATCTGACATACCGTGGCGCCTGAATCGCGGGCAAGCACCGCTCCCACAAGGTCCGTGTTAGCCGGAGCGAAGGTAGCAGGTTCAAACAACCAGGTCGGCTGTCAGGCCGCCGCGCTTTTGATTTTGATCTTAGGCGCCCCGTTAAACCACGCTGGCCGAACGCAGATTCTGAAGCGTGGGGCGCTCTTGAGTTGAAGAGTGGCAGGACGCCGGGTTAGCCGCATTGGGCCATGGATGGCCCGTTGCGGCGGCCCACGGTTCAGGATCTGCGGGCGGGTACACCGAGCACCAGCGAGGTGCCGAGTGATGGGGCAAGAGCGTTTTGGTTACTTTTGTCTGGGCCGGCTTCCGGATCTATCAAAAGTGACGCGCTGTAAAAGCGCAACCAATATCCCCCTTAACGCAACAACGGATATGTACACAAACATCCCCATGAATAGAAGGAATGCAGCCACGTTACCGCACCAGCGTACGACGCAAAGTAGCCAGCCGATCAGCGAAGCCCATGATCCACTGACTGAAGCTCAACTCATTGAGCACACTGAGATCCTGCTGAGCGCACAAACGGACGGTGTTCTGCGCATCCAGAGCCAACCAGCAACCGCCCAGTTGGTCAGGCTTGAAATTGAGCTGCAGCAAACGCTCGTGAATGCCACGTTGCGTCTGATCAAGATCAATGCGGGCGTGCACAAATGCGACGTCGCCCGGTGCAGGGACTTCGATGTTGGCCAGCTCCTGGCCCTGCTCGTCGGCCAGCGCACAAAGGCCATCCTTGAATACCAGTTCACTGCCAGCCTGGGCGGCCAGCGCCGCAAGCAAGCGGTCTGCGTGAGGTGTGGTCATGAATTCTACTCCCTATAAATGAAGATCGGCGTGACGGGACATGGCGCGTATCAATGGCGCGCCAAACCTTCGCCCAAGTGCTCCAGCCCCATGAGCTGCAATTGATGAGCGCTGATTTCATCCAGCGCGGCAGTGTCCAGTTCGCCCGGCAAACAGTGCCAGACGACGAAATCGCGGCGTGAATCCAGGAACAGAAAGTAATCGTTGTAGCGTTCCGGATCATCGAAACGACGCTCCAGCGCATCACCTAATTGCGAAGGTCCCAGGCTGTGCCAGTCAACCTGCAAGGCCAGGCCCCAGTCCAGGCATTCGCGTCGTGTGCAAAAGGCTACGCCAGCGGCGATTTCCCAGATAGCAGGGCGTCCTGCCACCACTTCGGCATAAAATTGCGCCTTGTCTGTATTACGAGCAGGCATAGCGTTAATCCTCCAAGGGCACTCGAGTGAAATCGGCCTGTTCATCCCCCAGGCCGAGGCCGTCGCGCATATCCGACGGCCACCAGATAACAACCTCACGGTCGTTGGAAACAGGCCGGTCACACGCCTCTTTGGCGCACCCGCGGTGGCCAAAAGACGAGCAACCGGCCAACAACATCACGGTGACAGCGAGCAAGACAGCTTTCATGGCTGGCTGACCTCCACAGTAGTGAGCAATGAACGACGTTGCGGCGCGCCGCTATTGACCTTGGGCGGACGCAAGGCAATGAACACCTCGGCCTCGCCACCCGGCGGCACCCAGGCACTGGGCCAGACGCTCACGCCGACCGCATAACGACCGCCACAGCTGGCTTCATCAACGCGTTGCGGCTTGTCGGTCGGGTTGCGTACCAGCGCGACGGCCACACCAAACCCTGCATCGCCGGCATACCATTGCGCACGCCGTGGATCGAGTTGCAGGTCAGGATTGCCATCGCACAATGTTTCGGGACGCAGAGGTATGGCCGCAGCGGTAAAGCCCGCAGGCAACGTGCCCTGAATCATCTCGCTCAGCGCTTTGGTGACCACTGTGCGGTTGGGTCGCTCGGTGCCTTCGCGGCGCTTTTTGATCTTGTCCAGACGATCCTGCACATGATTGGGATTGGCGTAGTCGACGTAGCGCATCGGGTTCACTTGGTCGCCAATCAGGCGGGGTGTCAGGATGAACAAGCGTTCGCGGTTGGACTCACTGCGCTCGCTGGCCGTGAACAGCAATTTGCCGATAATCGGGATCGCGCTCAGATAAGGCACTTTCTTGCGACGCTCGTTGTTTTCATAGACATGAAAACCGCCCACCACCAGCGAGGCCTTCTCGGCAATGACCGCCTGGGTGCTGACGTTGCCACGGCGCACCGAAGGCTGCTCGGCGCGGATATTGGATTCCTGAATCTGCCCGTCCTCGATATCGACGACCATCTGAATCATCTGGTCTTTGGCACCGGAAGCCGTGATTGAACGCGGAATGACCTGCAGGCTAGTGCCCGCCGTCAGCGGCTGGAAATTGGCAACCCGTTCACCGATAGCCTCAAGAATTTCGGTCTGACTGAAGTCGATCACCGCTGGCTGGTTTTCCAGGGTCAGCACCGAAGGATTGCCGATGATAGTGGCCGATCCTTTACCTTCCAGTGCGCGCAAGCCCAGAAAGAACTTGTCCCGATCCTGAACATACATCGTCGAGCTGCGGCCGTTCTCGGCGATGCTCGCGCCGCCGCTGAAGTTACCGGCGCTCAACCCCCAGTTGCTGGACAGTTCATCCATGGAGTTGCGGTCAACGTCGACAATGATCGCGTCGATCTCGATCACGTTACGTGGCTTGTCCAACTCCTCGACCAGATCCTTGTAGATCGAACGCCGCTCGGGATCGTCGTAGATCAGCACGGCGTTGTTACGCACGTCCGCCTCAACCCGAATATGATTGCGCGAGCGCGTAGAGCGCCGCTCGTCTTCGGTAGGTGCCACATAATTCTTGCCGCTGAAATTGCTGGCAACGGAGTCGTCGAACAACTGCGGAAAATTACTCGCGTCAGCGCCAAAGCCCGTGCTCATGCCGCCCATGCCCGCCAAGGGAAGCGTGCCGGTGCGCAGGGCATCAGAGGTCAAGCCGCCGCCCATTGAGGAGCGACGTTCCAGCAGGTTTCGCAACAGCGTGGCGACGCCATCGACTTTCAGGCTTTCGCCACGGTATTTGATCGGCCGGTCGGCAGCGTTCGCATAGCGCAACGGCAGGTAGATGACTTCCTGCTTTTCATCGCGGCTTTGCTGCTTCTTGCTGAAGTCTTCGATCAACTCGACATAACGACGCGGGCCCCGCACCAGCACCACGCCCTGCTCGGGCAGAGCGCCCCAGCCGAAACGCGGATCGAGCAGGCCGACATCGGTCAATGCCTGGCTAAGGTCATCAACTGACTTTTCATCGACTTCAATACGTTTGGATTGCTGTTGATCAAGCGGACTGATGTACAGGCTGTTGTTGTAAACGAACCACTGGAATTGATGCTCCAGCGCAAGGCGATCAAGAAACGCTTCCGGGCTTTCACTGCGCATCCGTCCATTGACGGTGCCGCTGATGTCTTCCATCTCCAGCTTGACGCCGAAACTCTCGGCGAAGTCCTTGAGGACCTGCGTCAACGGCGCATTCTTGGCGTCATAGGCATACGGGGTGTCGCGCCATTGCTCCGGTACGACGGCAAAGGTGGGCGTGGCCCAGAGCATCGCGGCCATCAAAGGCAGGCAGGTCCAGGCAGTTTTACCCATTCATCAATCCTCTGTGCAAAAGTCCCAGACCCAGCGACGCGGGCATGGCGGGTCGGCCTGCCGTTTTGCGCGGGGCCTGTTCGGCGAGTACCAGCGCCCAGGCGGCTTGCTGGTTGGCCAGGTTTTCAACGGTGGCGACAAGAGCCGCAGTGTCGACATCGGGGGGCAGCCAGCGCACGAGGCAGGCACGCTGTTTTTGGCGGTCATAAGCCAGGGCAATCGGGTCTTCACCCATCAGGCTGGCTTCGACCAGGCGCAACAGGGGGGCAAGCTGATCATTGTGTGTACCCATGCGCCCAGGCAGCGCGACACGACAGAAAAACCCGCCGTCGTGGTTTTGCACCTGGATGCTGACGCCGTCCACCCAGCATTCGAAAAGCCCGCCAGCCTCGCGGCGGCAGGCTTCTAGCTGGGTGTACAGCTCACTGGAAGCCATCGAGCACCGACTTGGTCATGCCGTGCTTCGCGCTCAGGGCTTGAGTCAGCGCGAAGTTGGCCGAAGTGGTGTTCATGGTTTCCTCGAAAATGGCCTGCATGTTCTCGACGCTAGGGTCGTCGGCGGCGGCTTCGCTCGCGTACTCGTAGTTGCGGCTGGCTCGGTCGTAGTTGTTGTCCAGTCGTCTTTCCAGGGCATTGGTTGACATGGCGTGCTCTCTCGAAATGGGATGACTATCGATGAGTGGTCACGCCGGACAGAACGGTTCCGTCGGTGATGATATTGATCACGCCAGGTCTATAACGCGCTCGCGCAGCCGTTCCCAGTCGAGGCTGAAGTCGCCGCTTTCAGTACTCAGCCAGAGCGTACCGGGAGCGAGGCCGGTGTCGCGTTCGAGCTGCCAGTGAGTGTGCGGTTGTTGTTGAAGCCAGACTTCGACCGATTCATGAAGGTCCACCGCGCAACGCAATGTGGCGCGCACTGGACGGGTCTGACTCTGGGCAATCTGGCGCACCAGTGCCAAGGCGCGCTCTTCGTCAGACAGCGTGCCCAGCAGACTAGTCAGCGTCTCGCTTAAGAGGCTCCGGGCCTGCTCGACCAATGCCTCACGCTGAGCCTGCCGTTCAGCCTCCCAATCTTCCAGCATGGCATTGGCGCGATCCCAGAATTGCGCTTGAGCATCGGCCAGCAGTTGCTCACCCTGAGCCCTTGCATCAGCGAGCAACGACTCGGCCTGCACATGGGCGCGCGCAAGGTGCTCACTGGCGAGCACTACATCACTGAAATATTCGCGGCGCAGCAATGGCTCGGCAACGCCAGGCTGTCGGGCATCAAAGCTGAGCGTGCGACGAATGAACATCAGGCTCCTCCAGAATACGTTGCAAGGCGGCGCGCCAGAGCATATCCAGCCGCTTGGGCTCGGCGCAGGGCGATACGGTGATGTTGATTGCGACAGCCCGCGGCCAAAGCAGCCTTAGCCGTTGCCATTGCGCGTCGCCACGCCATTGAGCCAGCAGTTGCAAAGGGTCGACAGGCTCGTCAGGCAACCAGCTGCCCGGTCGTAAAGCCTTGGCCACGCTGCGGCACCAGGGCCGCAGGTTTTCATCCGGCAGCCGTCGCGTTGCTCGCGCTGTGCAGAGATGCTCGACCACAGCGAGCAAAGACTCCCGATGCTCGTCGGCCTGCAGCAAGCTGACGATCATGGGGTCTGGAAGTGTCGGACTACAGGCTTGAACACCGAACGCAACGCCCAGTCGATCAGGGTATACCGCTGACAACCAGGCAAACTGGGCATCGCTCAAACGGTGCTCGGTCATCACTTCAGACCAACTGGGGTCAGCCCATTGCCAGGGCCGCGCCCACCATTGCAGCCACTGCTGCGCCAGCGCCGGATTCACGCCCCGCGCTCGTCAAACCGGCCGACAGCGGTGCCAGGCGCTCTGGGCGCCGAACGCATGCCCATCAGCTCAAGCAATTTGTGGCGTAACGCCGGGCGCAGCCACAGAATCAAACCCGCGAATAAAACGAAAATCCCCAATGCACCACCCAGCATCATGCCTTTGAGAGCGCCAACTTCCTGCTCTGGCACCATAAACGGTCCGTAATGAACCAGAACCTGCTCCTCTTGGTAGGCACGTGCGTTGACGAAAACCACCGACAGTTTCTCGGTGTTATCCACCGCCGCTGCCATGCCGGGAATACTGCTGGCGACCATGCGCCGGATTCGCGGCAGCACGGTATCCGGATCAAGGCTCGCAGCATGTTTGATGAACACGGCCGCCGAGGCTGGCTGCACCGGTTCGCCAGGCGCTACCCGCTCTGGCAGCACCACGTGTACGCGAGCGACAATGACGCCATCAATCTGCGAAAGCGTCGACTCCAGCTCCTGTGACAATGCATAGATATAACGCGCGCGCTCTTCAAGAGGCGTGGAGATCACCCCTTCCTTCTTGAAGATTTCCCCCAGATTAGTGCGCGTGCGCCGTGGCAGACCCGCCGCTTCCAGCACCCGCACCGCTCGATTGATGTCTGAGGCGGACAGCAGAACGCTGACCCCTTCTTTGTTACTGCGTTTGCTGGCATCGATGTTCTTGCTCGACAACTCGGCGATCACATCATTGGCATCATTTTCAGAAAGCTTGCCGTGCAGTTCGATCTGATCACCGCAAGCCCCCAGCATCAGCGCCAGCCCAATCAGGCTCAGGTATTGCAGAAAATGCCTCATCAGCCCACCCATCACTGCATGTTGGTGAGTTTGTCCAAGGCTTGCGAACCCTTGCTGATCATTTTCACCGACAGCGAAGTTTGCAGAGAGTAATCGCTCAGCGCCCGGGTCGCTTCCATGAACTTCTTGGGGTCCGAATGCAGCGACGCCTCGCGCAGCGCCTTGCCAGCGTCCCTGGACATATCCTCCAGAGACAGAGCCTTGCGTGTCAGCGGATCCATCACCTGCTCCGAAAAAGCCCCCGCGCCCTGAGTCGGTTCTGGCCTTTGCATGGCAGCCCTGAACCAGTCGGCATCGCCTTGCGTCGGGTTATCCAGTTCCGCTTCCGGCTTGAGCGCCGTGGCGGAGGCCGAGCTGCTTTCAAGTTTCCCAATCGTCATATCGACCTCCTTCACGGTTATCAGCTGAACAGCTTGTTCATGATCGAACCGGCTGTATTTTGAGCATCCTGCTGCAGCGCCTGACTCTGAGCAGTCGGACCGGCACCCTGGGTGGAATTGCCGTCCTGACCCTGCCCTTGCAACAGCTTGAGCAGATCATCGAGGCCCATGGTCACCGTCCCGTTGCCGCCGCCGAAACCGCCGCTGCCGCCTACGCCACCGCCGCCACCACCGAATCCTCCACCGCCGCTACCACTGCCGCTGCCTTGATCCGGAGAAATGGGGATTCCGCTATTGGCCAGCATGCCTGAAGCCGGTGCTGTGCCGCTGCCAGCAGCCTGGCCAATCATGGCGATAGCGTCCTTGAATTTGGACGCTTCAGCACCGTCAAGGAAGGTGTCAGGCTCGCCGTTCTTGCCTTTTTCGTTCAGTTCGTCCGACCAGGACTTGGTATTGCCATCAGCATCTTGGGGCTTTTCGAATTTGTCCGAATGCTGGTCCATGAAGTTCGCGACCTCTTGCAGCAGCGCCTTGTCGCCCTCATTGAACGTTGCGCCACCCGAGCCATCCTTCGCAGGCTCCAACAGGCTCCCGAGCTTCTGCTCTGCCAGTCCACCGAGCAGTGATGAAAGCGCATCGCCGCCACCGCCACCGCCAGCTCCACCGCCGCCGCCCACACCACCGTTGCCACCACCAAAACCATTGCCAGCCCCGGCACTGCTCGAACTGCCGGGGCTACCGCCCAGCAACTGACTCAGTAGCTTCATGAGATCGTCAGGACTCATGTCCTTCACGGAACCGGCAGCAGGTTTTTGATCAGACATACCGCTGGAGCCCTGGCCGCCAGCCGCCTGGCCTTGCGAGCCTAGCTTCTCCAGCAGTTGAGTAAGCAGCTTTACCAGTGGATTTTCGCTGTTGACCTGCCCTTTGCTATCGGTCATCGACTTGACCAGAGTGTTCAGAGCGTCATCCATGCTCTGTGGGCGTTGACTGCCGCCCGCTGCATTGGGGGAATTACGCGTCTGCTGCTCATTACTGAAACTGGTCGGGCGACTGTTCTCAAGATTTATCGAAATGGTCATGCCTATACGTCCTCTTTGTAATCAGACATCCAGAGTGCGGGCGGGGCCATGTCGCACCTCCACTGAGGGGACACAGCCACCGCCAGAATGATCAGTAATTGATCCCCTTGGCGGTTGAAGCGACGTTACTGAGGTGCTTGAGGTCGCTGTCCTGGCTCATTGCTTCCACCGTGTTCTTGGCGTCGGTCTCGATTTTCTTGATGCCCGCGTTGGTGACTTTGGAGTCCGCAGCCCCCGTGGCATCAGTCATGCGCCCGGCGTTTTCTGCAGAGTCGCTTTCGTAGCCACCGTCGGTACCGGCAGTAGCGGCTTTGAAGTTGCTGCTAAAGCTGTTGCCCATGTTGTTCATGCTGTTGAAAAAGCTTTCCATAATCTTGCACCTCAGCGGAATGATTGATGTAGGAACTCAGGTCCGTCACGGTCAAGCGCCGGTCCTGTTCAATGAGTGGGCATGAGGTTGAAAGCAGTTCCACGTTTAATCTGAGGACTTTGCATCCCGCTGAAAGCAGCGGATCTGCGGGCCATGGACACCCACTGTTTATCGCCAGTCAGAGAACCGGGAGACATGAGGGCAGAGTCGAAGGAAGCCGAATCGAGCGTGGTGTCAGACTGAAAGGCTTTTGATGCGGTGATACAAGGTGCGGCTCGGGATGCCCAATTCGAAGCTGGCCGCTTCTACGCTTTGCTGATGGCGCTTCATGGCTTCATCAATCAGGATACGTTCAATGACCCGCAGCTGCGCCTTGAGCTGCAACGGCTCTGGCGAGCACGCCTCAGCCAGTGGTGAGAAGCCCAGCACGGAACGTTTGGCGCTGGATTTGAGTTCGCGAATATTGCCCGGCCAAGTGTGTGAAAGCAGTTGTTGGGTCATAGCGGGAGTCATTACCGGTGTCGGTCGCCCAACCAGCGAAGCCTGCTTGGCCAGAAAACGGTTGAACAACGGAATGATTTGCTCGCGACGCTCACGCAGCGGCGGCATCTTGATGCTGACCACGCTGAGACGAAAATAAAGATCGCGACGGAAGGTGCCCTCTTCAACCAACTCTTCCAGAGGGCGCTGCGAGGAGGTAATGACGCACATGTCCACCGGGATGAACTCAGTCGATCCCAGACGTTCGACGCCTCGGGTTTCCAGCACACGCAACAACTTGGCCTGCAGCGACAGCGACATGCTGTCAATCTCATCCAGGTACAACGTGCCGCCCTGCGCAGCCTCGACATAGCCACTGCGCGACTTACTGGCGCCGGTGTAAGCACCGCTGACCACTCCGAACAATTCGCTCTCGGCCAGACTCTCCGGGATGGCCGCACAGTTCATCGCGACGAAGGCACCACGTCTTCGCGATAACCGGTAAATCTGTCTCGCCAGGGTATCCTTGCCGGTCCCTGTTTCGCCAACCAGCAGCACATCAATATTCAGGGGGGCCATATTGGTGGCCAGGTACTGCAAGTCAACGAAATCACCAAAATAGGCAATTTCCTTCAGATCTGCTTCAAACTCGCGTCTATCCATGTTGGAGTACCCTCTTCGCACTTACATCCAGTATCGCGACCCCCTGACAGGCAGTTTGCAATGAGCAGACTGCTCAGGCCGCACAACTCAAGTGGTACCATTTTCAAAGGACACTTCTACTCTCAACATAAAGCCGCAAGAGAATTTGGAGGGGACAGGTCGTTTGAAAAAGCTTGCGTAACGTAGACCGGATTAGACAAGAATAGTTCAGTTAAAAGTTATATTTCAACATTGCGCGATATATTGCTCAGTCAATATCAATATTCGCTGAAAGCACAGTGCTAGAGCCTTCGCCAGCACCAAAAGCGACCTCTTGCAACGCTCTTTGCGACACGGCGGGCGATAATAACCATCGCAAGTGACAGTTTTATGAATCGCTATTATCTATAACTTATCTGCCACAAGTTTCCAAGCACAATCACACTACCACGACGAACAATACTTACGCCTCTTCCACGGACCATCATCCACTTGTTGTTAACGCTACAGTATAAAATCGTATCACTGCCAGTGAATAAGAGTATTTGAACAGTTTTATCCCCTGTGTCTACAAGGCCATTGAGAAATCATCGCTGCAGTGAGCCCTACACTTGCCGGCTGCTCCAACAATTCCGGATGGTTGAACAGATAGGCATTGACGGCCTTGACCACCTGCCCTGCGTCGACATCCTCCCGACTGCAGAACAACAGACCTGCATTGGCATCGTAGACACCCTGGACATAACCCAATGCCTGCATCTGAGCCAGGGTCAACGGTTGCCCCTTGCGAATTTCCCGCAGCGGCACCTGCAGGTCACGCCCGCTGAAAAAAGCCCCTTGGACCGTCTCGCACAACCCTGCGAGCATCAACACCCCGCCCACACAGACTGAGCGCATCAAACGGTTTTTCCGGAGACGACGCCTGAAGACAACGCCCTCACGCGCGCGCGAGCGTTTGTGCACAGCTTGCGCAGAGAAAAATCTGTCATCCGCCATCAGTCCGATCCCGTGGTGATCTGAATGCTGAGTGGTCAGAGCCAAAAAAACGGTTCCACGATTGCGCACATTTTTTTGAAAGCCATCGAGCAAAAGCTGGCCGAGCGCATCGGCGAGATACCAGATGTGGTCGAAAAACAAGGAAAGCGCGACGAAGAAATAGCAGCGGTGATATAGCCTACTGAGGTCGACGATACCTGTAGGAGCTGCCGAAGGCTGCGATGGCGGTGTGTCAGGGTAAATGCTTCGCAGCCTTCGGCAGCTCCCACAGAATATGTATTTCAGACTGAGAGGAGTGCATTTTGAAGGACCACGCCCCTGCTACTCAGGAGCGGTTGCGTGTAATCAAGCAGCGTCCTTAACCTGCTTCAGCGAGCGTGCAACCAGGTCGCCAAACGAACTGACCGGCCCTTGCAGATTGCCCAGGAAGCGCGGATAGATCAGCCACAGGTCCATTACCGGTTTGAAATCCTTGACCGGCAACACTGCCAGTTGCTCGCGATGGACACTGCGCTCCAGTAACGGACGTGGCACCAGACCCAACCCCATACCATCCGCCACCAGGCCCAGTTGCAGTTCGGTGCCGAAGGTTTCCAGATTGACCTTCAAGCTCAGGCCCTGATCCGACAAGGTCCGTTGCAGCCCTGCCCGAAAACCGCAGCCGTCAGGATTCAGCACCCAGCCCTGTTGATAACAGTCGGCCAGTTTTACCGAGCCTTTGGGCAAGGCAGAGCGAGCGCAAACCACCACCAGCTCCATTTTGCCGATGGACTCACCCATGATGTTTTCCGGGAAAATCTTGCCCGCCGGAAACAATGCTGCGGCGGCATCCAGTTCGCCGTTCTCTATTTTGCTGACCAGGTTACTGCCCCAACCGGTGGACACTTGCGCACGCAAATCGGGGAACTCACTGCGCAATTGCTTGAGGGCATCCAGCAGAACCACGTCACCAATAGTTTGCGGCACCCCCAGACGCAGCAGACCACTGGGCGGTGTATCGCTGGCAACCAGCTCACGCAAGGCATCCATCTCACGCAGGATCGACAGACAGCGCTGATACACCTGATTGCCCATCTGCGTCGGCTTGAGCGGTTTGGTGTTGCGGTCGAACAATTCCACGCCCAACGCCTGCTCAAAATTCTGTACCCGCCGGGTAATCGCCGGCTGGGTCAGGTTCAGGGATTGCGCCGCATGGCTGATCGACTGGCAACGAATCACCGCCACAAAGGCATCGATATCATCAATTTTCATTCGGACCGCACATAAAAAGACAGATGAGAGATAGGCGAAAAGCATAGTGGGAATTGCGGTGTGTGGATAGCTCTGGGGGTACATCGCTGCCAAAGGGGGAGAGAAAACGGCATGCCTACGAGAATGCGGCGCAATGTCGTGGGACCGGCTTCAGCCGGGAAGAAGCCGGAACAGCCATTGATAATGGGTCGTCAGGAATACCGCTTTCCCGGCTAAAGCCGGTCCCACGTCGCACTTCACAAAATAGATCTTCCACAGTGTTCTGTGTTTGCTATGCGGGAGTGTCAAGCGAGTGACTTCCACATTACTGAAACCCCTATACCAACGTGCAGCGTATTTATTCATGCGTATGGTTTTCGTATGGTTTGCTTTCCTCCCGTAAAGACGCCGTAAACATGATTGTTTTTTATCAATGGGAAGTTAGTCTCCCTACTCTTTTCCCCACGTGAGATTCAACATGGAAAATTCGGAATTAGGCACCCTGATTATCATCATGATCGGTGTTTTCGGATTTGCTTCATTTCTCTTTGAATACCTGAGCGCCAGACACTCAAAGAAAAACAAGCCGCACTGACATTGAACTTGCGCTAAAAATCAAATAACGAATCAAGCCGGTGTGTCACGGGGGCGTCCTGAATTCCGCCCCACTTTACTCAGAATAGAACCAGTGCCGCTCTGACTTTTTCTTTGCCGAACACACTCATGCGCTCGAACTCCTGGTGCGTCAATGGAACATGCTGGCAATCCAGACGCTGACGATACCGGCTATGGTCCAGATCAGGATCATGCAGATAAACAAAGTCTTCATCACACCCCGTTACCACCACCCAGTGTGGCGCTTTGGAACGTGTCAGCCGATAGCTGCTGATCAGCACGACAGGAATGCCGCCGGCGCTGAAAACCTGTGGCAAGTCGAGGCGACGTGACCTGGATTGCTGAACGCCACTGACTTGCAGCTCTCTGCAAAACCCGTCATGCACCAGCCGCATGACTGATTTTTTGTCTTCACGGCGTACACCGTCCAGAAACAGCGGGCCCGAGCGGCTGACCTGTAAACGCACATCAAACCCACGCCGCCATGCGGCCAGTGCCAGCCCATGCGGGCTACAGCCCCCGTGTCCCGAGGTCATGAAAATAGTCGTAGCTTCCCGCCACAGTTGAATTTCCTCGTCCCGCGAAAAGACCCGGTCAGGATTGAGTGCCTTCATCGCCATGAGCAATGACGCCGCCCCGCAGGTAAATTCGGTTGTCTGCGCATAATAAGGAACGGCCGAGACGCTGCCCGGCACCGGCAGGACAATGCGCTTTTCATAGCGCAGGGCTCGGGCATGGTCCTGGTAGTAATCGTCGACTTCGGCGAAAAGCCGGTACCCGGCCCGTTCGTACAGGCGGATCGCCGAGGGGTTATCGGGACGCACCTCCAGGCGAAGGTGTGCGCACTCATGCTCAATGGCTAACTGCTCTGATTGCTCGAGCAGCGCCAGGCCAAGGCCCAGCCCTCTGGCCCGGCAGTCAATGGCCAGCGAATACAGCCTCGCCAGGGAAGTGCCTCGATGAAACAGGACCAGTGAATACCCCAACAAGCCTCGATCATCCTCGGCAACTAACAACTTGGCGTGCGCGCGCTGAATCATCCATAAGAAATTACGTCGGGACAGTCGGTCCTGCTCGAAGCACTGGTTCTCCAGAAGTTCCAGGGCAGGAATATCTTCGGCGGTAGCAAAGCGATAGTTAAGATCCATGGGATTACCGTAAATAAAACGTAACGAAAGAGGACAGTTAAAATCAAATATGTTTTATAGAAAACACCTGCACGGCTAAGGCACTTCTTATCATGGTTTCGGTGTATTCAAACGTAATGGAATTACTACCAAAGGTCGAGTCCAATCTGCCTGTTATTAAAGACGAAGGCACGGCACTGCTGTTTGCGCCCAGCAAGTTATTGGTGATCGTGGAGCGCCGCGATGACTGGCAGGGTTATTTGCCCAGTGAAAGTATCGTCACCGCTCAGGAATACCTGGAAGACAAGCGATATAAAAATCCTGGCGGACAGATTCAAGTCATTAACCTGTGCCGAAGTTATAAGTATCTGGGCCACGGTTACTACTGTTCGCTCTTGGCCGAAGCGCGGGGCCATAAAGTCATTCCGTCCGTTAAAACCATCAGTGAGCTGACCAAACGCTCGCTCTACGGCCTGGCGCTCGAAGACCTGGACCGGATGCTGGATGACGCCATCGCCGACCATCCGTATGGCGAAACAGAAGGGTTTACCCTCACCTTCCACTTTGGCAAGACCGACCTGGTCCCCTTGCAGGGCCTGGCGCAGCAGCTGTTTGACACCTTCCCGACGCCCATCCTGCAAGTCGAGTTCATCAAGAACCAGCGCTGGCAGATCGCAGGAATCAAGATCGGGGCGCTGCACAAGCTTCGTGATGAACAACAGCATGACTTCGCCGCCGCGCTCGACACCTTCAATCGACGGATCTGGCGCCAGCCGGTTTCGTTACGCCAGTCCCGTTACGACCTGGCCATCCTGCATGACCCAAGCGAAGCATTGGCGCCCTCCAATCCGCTGGCGCTTCAACGGTTCATCAGTGCCGGCCAGAGGTTGGGCATCAATGTGGAACTGATCGAAAAGAAAGACTATGCGCGACTTGCGGAATACGACGCCCTGTTCATTCGCGAAACCACCAGCGTGGACAATCACACCTACCGCTTCGCGAAGAAAGCCGAGAGCGAAGGCCTCGTGGTGCTGGACGATTCGAACTCGATTCTTCGCTGCACCAACAAAGTGTTCCTCACTGATCTGCTCAACAAACACAACCTGGGGATGCCCGCGACAGAAATCCTTTATCGCGATCGCCTTCAGGACCTGGAACAGATTGGCGAACGCCTGGGTTTTCCCGTCGTTTTGAAAATCCCGGACGGCTGCTTTTCTCGCGGTGTAATCAAAGTAGAAAACCAGGCAGAGCTGGCCAAGGCGGCTGCCGAGCTGTTCGAGCACTCCGTGCTGCTGCTGGCTCAGGAGTACCTCTACACCGAGTTTGACTGGCGTATCGGCGTGCTTAACCGACAGCCTCTGTATGCCTGCCTCTACTTCATGTCCAAGGGGCATTGGCAAATCTACAACCACAAAGCGCAAGGCAGTGAGGTCAACGGCCTTTGTGAAACGATCCCCATCGAAGACGTACCGCCAGCGGTGGTCAAGCTGGCCGTAGACGCCGCCAGCTTGATCGGCGACGGCCTTTATGGCGTAGACCTCAAGCAGACCAACGAGCGTCTGGTCGTGATCGAAGTCAACGACAACCCCAATCTGGATGCGGGGATTGAAGACGCCTGCATCGAGGAGCGCCTGTACGACCGGGTCCTGCAGGAGTTCATCCGGCGTCTGGAACTCAAGCATCAAGGCTATGGCCAGTAATCCCTTGCAGTAGAGACGCCAGAATGATTGAACGCTACAGCCTGATCGACGCGACGCTACAGGTAACAACAGACGAGCAAGCGCCTCTGCTGTTATGCACGGACCCTACTGCGCAAGAACGGGAGTTTCTGCATCAACGTTTCCAGGTGGATGCCCATATGCTGGAGTCCGCACTGGACCCTGATGAGGTGTCCAGGATCGAATTTCATGACGGTCAGCTTTTTCTCATCTGGAAGCGCCCGGAAAGCTATTCGGGCGCTGCGGCGATGTCATTTGAAGTGTCCTCGTTTGGCCTCATGTTGTCCTCCGAGAGCCTGGTGGTGATTTCCGCAAGCAACTCATTGCTCAGCCCCGCGAGCACTCACCGGCCGTTGAAAAACCCGCTGGATATTCTCATCGACCTGCTGTTCAACAGCGTGCACCACTACCTCGGGCACTTGCGGGTGATCAAGCTGATCGCCCGGGAGCTGCATCAGAAATTCGACACATCACTGGACAACCAGCACCTGCTGCAGATGTTCAATCTCAGCGAAAGCCTGATCTATTACATCAATGCGATTCAGAGCAACGGCGCGGTCCTTGAACGCTTGCACCACCACGCCGAGAACAATGCATTTCCCGCCCGATTCATCGCGCTACTGGACGACCTCAAGATCGAAAACGATCAGTGCTACAAGCAGGCCAGGATCTACTCCACCGTATTTGCTTCGCTAATGGACGCCAGGGGCAACATGGCCAACAACAATATGAACGCGACCCTGCGCAACCTGACCGTGGTCAACGTGGTGTTCCTGCCCCTCAACCTGATCGCCAGCATTGGCGGCATGTCTGAATTCAGCATGATGACGGCGAGTGTTCCGTGGTGGATCTCGTTCCCGGCACTGGTCATGGGGATGGTGGTATTGAGCGTGTTGATGGCCGTGCTGCTCAGGAAATCGGTGTTCCGTCGTAGTGCCACGCCTGCGGGAGAAACCTCGCGCTAATACAATCTGCACAACGATACACTTTGAATAGAAGCGAATGGTTGCGATGATAACCTTTCAGCGCTAACATCCCTCCCAAATTGGGAGAATTTGATTTGAGAGTGATTGCTCGAGCAACTTTACGGAAGTTCTGGGAGAGCAGCCCAGGGTACGGCGATGCCATGACACCTTTGGTTGAGTGGTACCGACACATGGAGAAAGCGACTTATTGGACTCCGCAAGATGTAAAAGCAGAACTACGCTCAGCAAGCATTCTTAAGGGAGGCCGAGTGGTGTTCAACATTGCTGGCAATAAATACCGGGTGATCCTCGCCATCGACTATGGACGACAACTTGCATTTATTCGTTTTGTAGGCACCCACGCCCAGTACGATCAAATTGACGCGGAGACTGTGTAATGAACATCAAGCCCATACGTAGCGAGGCCGATCTGGCTGACGCTTTGAAAAGAATCGAGGAACTATGGGGCGCCCCCTTGAATAGTCACGAGGGCGACGAATTAGAAGTCCTGTCCGTACTCGTTGAGAGATTCGAGGCTGAACACTACCCACTGCCAGCGTCAGACCCTATCGAAGCCATAAAATTTCGCATGGACCAGCAGGGGCTGACCCCACGTGACCTAGAACCCTACCTGGGGTCCAGTGGCCGCGTATCCGAGGTACTTAACCGCAAGCGAAAATTGAGCCTGGGGATGATCAAACGTCTGCACGACGGCTTGCGCATACCCTATGAAAGCCTGCTTGCCGGTGCTGTTTGATGCCCTGCCAAGAGACGCCTTTTCCGCGCCCTCCGGTATGGCAGGACGTAGCACCGCCATACTAGCCAATCCGGTATTCTTTTCTCTCGCTCCGCACCTACGGCTCATCGGACAAACCAGCTCCCTCCTTGTCGGCAAAGGAGCTGGCCCCCGCTCAAATCTCACCCTCTCACACCGCGCACCACCCCTTTCAGCACCTTTGGTTATAACCTAATCATAAAATAATCGCATATTAGCTAAACCCATTATGTTTATATTAAGCCACGCATTAATCTGGCGCTGGCATAGACATGACGCAGACACGACACCCCGAACGACTCCGAGAATTCATCGGCGCACTGGCCGAGCTGATCGACAGCAACCCGCACGAAAGTGATCTGCTGCACCGCGGCAGCAAGTTGCTGGGCCAATTGGTCAGTTACGACGACTGGCTGCCGGACGAATACGCCATTCCCAGCCCTGAGCGTTATCAACAGTTCCTGTTGCACGCCGACTCCCGGCAGCGCTTTTCAATCGTCAGCTTCGTATGGGGCCCTGGCCAAAGCACACCGATTCACGACCACCGCGTATGGGGCTTGATCGGCATGTTGCGCGGCGCTGAATACTCCCAGGGCTTTGCCCGCAGTCTGGACGGTCGACTGGAAAAAGAAGGTCAGGCGATTCGTCTCGAACCCGGTCATGTGGAAGCCCTGTCGCCACGCAGCAATGACGTGCATCAGGTCAGCAACGCCTTCAGCGATCAGGTCTCCATCAGCATTCACGTTTATGGCGCCAACATCGGCGCAGTGCGGCGGGCGGTGTACCAGCCCGACGGCACTGAAAAACTGTTTATCTCCGGCTATTCCAACGCCTTTCTACCCAACATCTGGGATCTGTCCAAAGAGAGCCCTGCCAAAGAGAGCCACGCACAATGACTCAGTCCGTCACCCGCTCCTTCGCCGATATTCGCCAGGCGCTGCTGGCCCATCAAGAACTGGCCCTTGTGGACGTTCGCGAGGAAGCCCCATTTGCCGAAGCGCACCCTTTGTTTGCGGCCAATATCCCGCTGTCCAAGCTTGAGCTGGAAGTGTTTTCGCGCATCCCGCGCCTCGACACCGCCGTAACGGTATACGACAACGGCGAGGGGCTGGCTCAGCGTGCTGTGGAGCGCTTGCAGAAATTGGGCTACACCGATGTGAAACTGCTTGAAGGTGGCCTGCAAGGGTGGCGCGAAGCTGGCGGCGAGCTGTTCATCGACGTCAACGTGCCCAGCAAAGCCTTCGGCGAACTGGTTGAACACCATCGCCACACGCCTTCGCTGGCCGCTGAAGAAGTGCTGCAATTGCTGGATTCCAAAGCCGACGTCGTGGTGCTCGACGCACGTCGCTACGACGAATATCAGACCATGAGTATCCCGAGTGGCATCAGCGTGCCCGGCGCTGAACTGGTGCTGCGCGCCCGCGAACTGGCCCCGGACCCGAACACCCGAATCATCGTCAACTGTGCAGGCCGCACCCGCAGCATCATTGGCACCCAGTCGCTGGTCAACGCAGGCATCCCCAATCAAGTGAGCGCCCTGCGTAACGGCACCATCGGCTGGCTGCTGGCAGGCCAGACACTCGACCACGGCCAGGCGCGACGCTTTGCTGCCGTCAGTGACGAAACCCGCGAAGTGGCCAGTGCCGACGCTCGCCGCGTGGCCGACAAGGCTGGCGTGCGCCGTGCAACCCGCGCCGAACTGAGCAGTTGGCAGGCCAATCAATCGCGCACCACGTACCTGCTGGATGTGCGTACGCCGGAAGAGTTTGCGAAAGGCCATTTGCCCAACGCACGTTCTACACCGGGCGGCCAACTGGTTCAGGAAACCGATCACTACGCCAGTGTGCGAGGTGCGCGTCTGGTACTGGTGGACGACGACGGCGTACGCGCCAACATGTCGGCGTCCTGGCTGGCCCAACTGGGCTGGGAAGTGTTTGTGGTTGATGATCTGCAAGCCAGCGACTTCAGCGAACAAGGTGACTGGAGTGCGCCGATTCCCACCCCCGCACAAGCGGAAGAGATCAGCCCGCAGACCCTTGCCGAATGGCAGCAGCACGGCGACGTGGCAGTGCTGGATTTCACCGCCAGCGCCAATTACGTCAAGCAACATATTCCGGGGGCCTGGTGGACATTGCGCGCGCAGTTGCAGGACGCGCTGCAGACAATCCCTGCAGCCGAACGCTATGTACTGACCTGCGGCAGCAGCAAACTCGCGCGCTTTGCCGTGCCCGAAGTTGAAGCCCTGACCGGCAAGCAGGTGTTCCTGCTCGAGGGTGGCACCGCCAACTGGATCAAGGCCGGCCTACCGCTGGAAACCGGCGAAAGCCAGCTGGCCTCGCCGCGTATTGATCGCTACCGCCGCCCTTATGAAGGCACCGATGCTCCACGGGAAGCCATGCAGGCCTATCTGGACTGGGAGTTCGGTCTGGTGGACCAACTCGCCCGTGACGGCACCCATGGTTTTCAGGTGATCTAGATAACGCTCTGACCCTTTTCAAGAGCAGGACCGACCCCTCCAGGCGGAGGTCCTTGCCAGCACGCCATTAGCCTGGAGATACACCCATGTTGTTGAACACCTTTAATTTGAAGAAACTGCTGCTGGGCGCGCTGCTGAGCGTTGCCCTTGGCCAACAGGCCATGGCCGCCGATCTCGAGCCGCTGCTGGTCGCCAATCAGAAGTCCACGATCAAAGCACTGCTGCAAGTCTCCGGCGAACTGAAGAACGTTCCTTACGAAATCAAATTCTCAGAATTCCCTTCCGCAGCACCTTTGGGTGAAGCGTTGAACGCCGGTGCCGTCGATGTCGGAGCGCTGGGGGATGCGCCTTACGTATTTGCCCTGGGTGCCGGCGCGCCTTTGAAAGTGGTCAGCATCACTCACGCCGAAGGCCGTTTTACCACCGCCCTGCTGGTCCCCAAAGACTCACCGATCAAGACCGTTGCCGACCTCAAGGGTAAGCGCATCGTCACCGGTCGCGGCTCTATCGGCCACTACCTGGCAATCAGGGCCTTGCGTCAGGCGGGCCTGAAAACCAGCGATGTCACTTTCATCAACCTGCTGCCGGGTGAGTCGCGCATTCTGCTGTCCAGCGGTGGTGCTGATGCCTGGGCCACCTGGGACCCGTACACCACGGTCGCCACCACCCAGAGCCATGACCGCGTTCTGGTCAGTGGCAGCGAGCTGTTGAGCAATCACCTGTATCTGGCCGCGACCAGCAAAGCCATCGTTGAGAAGCGCGTGCAGCTGGACGACTTCGTGGCACGGGTTGAACGCGCCTATCTGTGGAGCAACACCCACCCCGCCGAGTACGCCAAGGCTCAGGCTGCGATCACCGGTTTGCCGATCGAGGTTCATCTGGAAATCGCCAACGCAACGAAGATGAACCGCGTAGAGATCGACGACAACGTGATCAAGGGCCTGCAAGCCACCGCTGACATTTACCAACAGGAAGGCATCCTGACCAAATCGATCGACGTCTCAAAAGGCTTCGACAAAAGCTTCAATGCTTCCCGTGCTCAGGTTGTGCAGACAGCCGCTCATTAATCCTCAGACAAACCCTTTCAGATTCCGGAGCACGCTCATGAGTAAGCCTCGTCAAAAAGAGCCACGTCAATTGAAGCTAGGCGCAATGGTCCACGGTGTCGGTCACGGCTGGGGCGAATGGCGCCACCCGAACGCACTGGCAGATGCCAGCGTCAATTTCGGTTTTTACAAACAGCAGGCAAAACTGGCAGAAGCGGCCAAATTCGATTTCGTGTTCATCGCCGACAGCCTGCATATCCACGAGAAGTCCAGCCCCCATTACCTCAACCGCTTCGAACCGCTGACCATTCTCTCGGCGCTGGCAGCGACCACGGAAAATATCGGCCTCGTCGCCACCGTCACCGTGAGCTACACCGAACCCTTTCAGGTGGCTCGGCAGATTTCTTCGCTGGATCACATCAGCGGTGGTCGTGCTGGCTGGAACGTCGTGACGTCCTGGCTCAGCGGTACTGCTGATAACTTCAGCAAAGGCGAGCACCCGCCGCATCCAGTTCGCTACCGTATTGCCAAGGAACACGTCTCTGTGGTGAAAGGCCTGTGGGATTCCTGGGAGGACGACGCCTTCGCCCGCAACAAAAAAACCGGCGAGTTCTTCACGCCCGGCAAGTTGCACGCGCTGAATCACAAAGGCGAGTTTTTCTCGGTCAAAGGACCGCTGAATATCGCCCGCTCGAAACAAGGCCATCCGCTGATTTTCCAGGCAGGAACATCCGAGGACGGACGCAACTTCGCAGCCGAATATTCAGATGCGATCTTCGTCCATGCCGAGTCGCTGGAAGAGGCACAGGCTTACTACCGGGACCTGAAAAAACGTGCGGCGGGCTTTGGGCGTAACCCATTGGACTTGTCGATTTTGCCGGGCATCCGCCCTATCGTCGGCCGCGATGAAGCAGAAGTTGAAAGCCGTTATCAGCAGGCCGTGGAGCTGGTGAGCATCGAAGACGCCATCGTCGCGCTGGGCCGTCCGTTCAATGATCACGACTTCAGCCAATACCCGCTGGACGCGCCCTTTCCCGAGTTGGGGGACCTGGGTTCCAACAGCCAGAAAGGCGGCTCGGACCGGATCAAACAACTGGCCAAAGATGAGGGCCTGACGTTGCGCGAAGTGGCGCTGTTCTTCTCCCGGCCACGCCGTGAATTCGTCGGCACTGCCGAGCAGGTTGCCGACACCATTCAGACCTGGTTCGAACACGAAGCGGCCGATGGTTTCATCATCAACTCGGTACTGCCGGACGGCTTGCAGTACTTCGCCGAACTGGTAGTTCCGGTGCTGCAGGCACGCGGTTTGTTCCGCAGTGAATACACCGGCTCGACCTTGCGCGAGCACTTCAATCTGCAAGTGCCGGAAAACCGCTACGCGCAGCAGGAAGAGGCTGAGTTGGCTTAAGGCTTGGCGCAAAACCCTGTGGGAGCGGTGCTTGCCCGCGATAAGGCTGGACGCGACCTAAAGTGAACCGCGTCCAGCCTTATCGCGGGCAAGCACCGCTCCCACATAAGTGCCGCACCAACAAAACCTTCACCCCTCCAATCATTTGCGCAACATTCAAGATTGTGAGTAAGAGGAAACCCCATCAATGAGCCCACTCCCCCTTCGCCCCGTTGCCGCCAGCGACATCGAGTCCGCCGAGGCTTTCACCGCCCGGCTGGCATCGATCACTGCCGCCCTGGCCGCAACCGCAGAGCGCTATGACGTCAGTGGCGAGTTCCCCCACGAAAACTTCCGCCTGCTTCACAAACACGGCTTGCTTGGTCTGACCGTGCCGACCGAACTGGGCGGCGGAGGCGCTGACTTGCCTCAAGCGCTGCAAACCATCAGCGCCGTTGCTCAGGGCGAGCCGTCGACGGCATTGATTCTGGTCATGCAATACATCCAGCACGCACGGCTGCAGCAGAGCAAAAGCTGGCCCCGGCATCTGCGCCTGCAAGTAGCGACAGACGCTGTGCGCGACGGCGCGCTGATCAACTCGCTGCGCGTCGAACCGGACCTCGGCACCCCCGCTCGTGGCGGCTTGCCTGCAACCACGGCACGACGTACCGCCGAAGGCTGGCGCATCAGCGGCAGCAAAATCTACTCCACCGGCAGCCATGGCCTGACCTGGTACAACGTCTGGGCGCGCAGCGACGATGCCGACCCAATGGTAGGCGCATGGCTGGTGCACAAGGACACGCCAGGCATTCGCATTGTCGAAGACTGGGATCACCTGGGCATGCGTGCCACGTGCAGCCATGAAGTGATCTTCGAAGACGTTCTGGTGCCGCTGGAACACGCCGTCAGCGTCAGCCCCTGGAGCGCACCACAGGCAGAACTGGACCCGGCAGGCTTCATGTGGATGTCGGTCTTGCTGTCCTCGGTCTACGATGGCGTCGCCCGCTCGGCGCGCAACTGGTTCGTGCAATGGCTGGAGGAACGTAAACCGTCCAACCTCGGTGCTGCATTATCGACCCTGCCGCGTTTTCAGGAAGTCGTCGGCGAGATCGACACGCTGCTGTTCAATAATCACAGCCTGCTGCAATCAGCCGCCGCGGGCCTGACTCCACCTGCGCACGCAGCGCAGATCAAATACCTGGTGACAACCAATGCCATTCGCGCCGTGGAGCTGGCCATTGAAGGAGCGGGCAACCCCGGCCTGTCTCGCAGCAACCCACTGCAACGCCATCTGCGCAACGTACTCTGCGCACGCATTCATACACCCCAGAATGACGTGACCCTGGTGGGCGTAGGCAAGGCCGTGTTTGCGGAGCGGGAAAAAGCCACTCGGTAGGTGAGGAATTATTCTGCGCCTGGCTTGCTATCTGGATAGAACACTGGGGGTTTGTCCTATGCCCTGAAAGCCGCAAGAGCGGCTTCAATAGGTGCTCGGAGGCAAGCCCCCATTGATCGCGTTACAGGTTTATTCGCAGGTCAGGTAATACACGGCTAAAACAGATCAGGAACTGCACTGAAAATACGGACGTGCCCTAAAAGTTCCCAATTAAGTTTGGCTTAATTCAAACCATGAATAATTTCTATCTCCCTCATAGAACCTCCCTCGCCTGACAGTGATCGTACAACTTATAAAACTTTGTCGAGCGCACCTTCAGAACTGCATCCACGCCGGGCCAGCGCTGGCGCTGGTCCGCAGCAAAAAATATTTTAAAAAACAGTGAACTCATTGCAATTCCAGATGTATTTCTCCGCGCCTTAAACTTTAATGAATACAACCGCAAAGTTGTCGAACTTTAATTAAAGTTTCCCAAGCCGCCACCGATAAAACTTCAACTGGACGATTGGCAGGGAGCAGCCTCATACCGTATTCCTGAAGATACTCGGAGCATTATTCATGCTGAAAATGATACATCGCGGACTTTCGAATATAGCCGTTCATACCAAGCTTGCGCTGGGCTTTGGTATGGTCATGCTGCTCACCGTACTCATCGCCGGAGTGGGTTGGTCGGGCATCAAGGAAATGGGCGAACGAAGCCAGAGAATCGATGACATTGGCAAACTCGGCTCCCTGACCAGAGATATACGCATTGAGCGACTGGCCTACATCATCACGCCTGACAACGAGCGAGCCGCCAGTTGGTTAAAAGCCGTGGATAACCTGGACCGGCATCTCGAGTACGCCCGGCCGATGTTCAGCTCCGCCCTCAACGTCCCCCACCTCAACGCCGCCAGTGATGGATTGAAAGACTATCGTGTTCAATACGACGCCGTCGTCAAGGCCACAAATGCACGAGAGGCAACACGGGAAGTATTTGGCAACCATGCTGACGAAGCGGCTAAAAACCTTGAACGCTTGACCGCCTTCGCCAACGCTGAAACGGGCGATGCCGCCATGCGTGACAGCGTGACACGTGCACGTGCCTTGTTTCAGCGCATGCGCTTTGATGTCAGGGGTTACACGTATACGTTGAATGCAGACGCTGAGCGGCAGGCCAAGGAATCGATAGCTGAAGTCATACGTTTCGTCGAAAGCCTGAAAGGTTCAGGACTACCGGCAGAGACGCTTCAAAGTATCGACACGTCGCTCAAGGCTTATCAAAGTACCGTGCAGCAGTTTTCTGATGCCCAGACAAAGATCACGGAGTCTCAGGCCAATATTTCCAAGGACATAAAAATCCTCTTCGCAGCGGCCGACGAACTTACAAAAAATCAGACAACCTTGCGCCTTGAGGATCTGGCTCAATCTCGCGACTTGCTCATCATCGGTCTGGTTATCGCATTGATTGTCAGCACCCTCGCGGCCTGGATTATTACTCGCCTGATAGTCACTCCTCTTTTGAAGACATTGGGTCTCGCTGAACGCGTTGCCGACGGCGATCTCACTCATGACCAGGTTACCGATCGTCAAGATGAACTGGGCCGACTTGAAAACAGCATGCAGAAAATGACCGTCAAGCTAAAAGGCTTGATCATTGGGCTCAAGGACGGTGTCGTGCAGATCGCAAGCGCTGCCGAACAACTGTCTGCAGTGACCGAACAAACGAGCACCGGAGTCCAGAGCCAAAAATCCGAAACGGATCAGGTCGCTACAGCGATGCATGAGATGGGCGCCACGGTCCAGGAGGTTGCCCGTAATGCCGAGCAGGCTTCCAACGCGGCAGTCAATGCGTCCAGAGAAGCCCGCGAGGGGGATGTGATTGTCGCCCAGGCGGTGAACCAAATTGAAAGCCTGGCGGTTGAAGTGGGCCATTCGAAAACAGCCATGGATGACCTTAAGCGCGAAAGCGACAAGATCGGCGGCGTACTCGATGTTATCAAAGCAGTTGCCGAGCAAACCAATCTCCTGGCGCTCAACGCTGCCATTGAAGCAGCCCGAGCAGGTGAAGCAGGCCGTGGATTTGCGGTGGTCGCGGATGAGGTCAGAAGTCTTGCTCAGCGCACTCAAACGTCCACCGAGGAGATCGCCAGTCTGATTCACGGGCTCCACAAAGGAACCGACCGGGTCGCAGCGATTCTGGATAACAGTAGCAGCCTGACCGTAAGTACTGTTGAACTGACTCGCAAGGCCGGCACATCCTTGAATAGCATCAGCCGTTCGGTGTCTGAAATCGAGTCCATGAACCAACAGATCGCAGCGGCTGCGGAACAGCAGAGCGCCGTCACCGAAGAGATCAATCGCAGCGTACTCAATGTCCGCGATATCTCGGAGCAAACGGCCGCCGCCAGCGAGGAAACTGCGTCATCCAGCGTTGAACTGGCCCGCCTGAGTGTCCAACTACAAACGATGGTCAACCAGTTTAAAGTCTGACCCTTTTGACCATGCCTGTATGACCTGTGGGAGCTGAGCTTGCTCGGCTCCCACAAGAGCATTCCAATTCAAAACCTATGGCACCCACAGATGCAGTGGGACCGGCTTTAGCCGGGAAAGCGATATCTCTGACTGCACATTTTCAGGGTCTGTCCCGGCCTCTTCCCGGCTAAAGCCGGTCCCACGTCATCAGTCATTTCTGCGGGAGACTCCATGTTTACCCGAAAGCCCACGTCGTCAGTGATTCCTGTGGGAGCTGGGCATTTCCTCTCAAAACCAATCCTTCTCCGCCTTACACGAAGTATGACGACTTTAGATACCTCCTCTCGATAAAAAGAATCACCCTCCCCTTCAAAACTTCCCCACACCCCATAAAAACCGCAAAAATCCATTGACACACCTGACCAAGCGGGAAAATAATCGCCCCATCGTTGTATGACGACATACAGCAAAGCCACCTAATAATCACAATATCCAAGGCAAGCTCTCCATGAAAATCACCCGTATCAGTGTCGAGGTCTTTTCCCATCCGTCGCGCCGCGCCGTGGACAGCGCAGGCCATGCTCATCCTGGCGAAGAAAAACCGGTCAATCTGGCCATGTTGCGCATCGCGTGTGACGACGGCAGCGAGGGTTATGCCTTCGGCGCTCCGGAGCTGATCCGTCCGCACATCATCGAATCCTTCGTCAAGAAAGTGCTGATCGGGCAGAACCCGATGAACCGCGAGAAAATCTGGCAGGAACTCGCTCACTGGCAACGGGGCAGCGCCAGTCAGCTGACTGACCGCGCCCTGGCACTGGTCGAACAGGCGCTCTGGGATCTGGCCGGGCGCGTGCTGAAACAGCCGGTCTACAAACTGCTCGGCGGTTATCGCGACAAGGTGTTGGCCTACGGTTCGACTATGTGTGGCGACGATTTGCCAGGCGGCCTTTCCACTCCGGATGAGTACGGCCAGTTCGCCGAAAAACTGGTCGCTCGCGGCTACAAAGCCATAAAGCTGCACACCTGGATGCCACCGATTTCCTTCGCGCCAAACCCGCGCATGGACGTAAAGGCCTGCGCCGCAGTGCGTGAAGCGGTAGGCCCGGACATCGCGCTGATGCTCGACGGTTATCACTGGTACAGCCGTGTCGATGCGCTATACATCGGTCGCGAACTGCAGAAGCTCGACTTCGCCTGGTTCGAAGAGCCCATGATCGAAGACTCGGCCGAGTCTTATGCCTGGCTGGCCGCCAACCTCGACATCCCGGTGCTCGGTCCGGAAAGCATCGACGGCAAATATCACAGCCGTGCGAGCTGGGTGACGTCCAGATCCTGCGATATTCTGCGCGCCGGGGTTGCCGGTGTAGGCGGTATCAGCCCGTGCCTGAAAGTTGCGCACATGGCCGAAGCGTTTGGCATGGATTGCGAGGTTCACGGTAACGGCGCGGCCAACCTGCAAGTGATCGGCGCCATCAGCAACTGCCGCTGGTACGAGCGCGGCCTGCTGCACCCATTCCTGGATTACGAGCAGGTTCCGGCTTATCTGAACACGCTGGTCGACCCTATGGATGATGAAGGCTACGTGCATTTGTCGGACCGCCCGGGCCTGGGTGAAGACATCAACTTCCACTACATCGAGGCCAACACGCACCAGCGTTACTGACAGGCGGCACCGCACAGAGGCGACATGAGCGCCTCTGGCACAAGAGTCTTAATAAATATAAGAAAGGACTGCCCTATGAAACTCTGGCCTTCGCGCCTGCGCCAGTTACTGTGCGTGGCGCTGACTGCGACGCTTCTGCACACCTCGCCCGGCATGGCGCGCGGTGAAACCCCGGTTGATCAACTGGTGGTTGGCATGAGCATGATCAACCTGCTTTCTCTGGACCCTGCCGCCGCCACCGGTCTTGAAGTGGCCGAAGTCAATTCCAACGTCTACGACATGCTGCTCGAACAGGATGCCAGCGCGCCCGATACGCTGATTCCTGCGCTGGCCGAACGCTGGGAAGTCAGCGCAGACCGCATGCGTATAACCTTTCACCTGCGCCCCGGCGTGACCTTCCATTCAGGCCAGCCACTGACCGCACAGGATGTCGCCTGGTCACTGCAACGGGTCGTCACCCTCAATCGCGCGCTGGCTTCAACCTGGAAAGCTTACGGCTACACCGCGCAGAACGTCGCACAGTTGATGCGCGCTGAAGACCCGCTGACATTCGTCCTCGATCTGCCACGGCCGACCGATCCGCTGCTTGTGCTCAACACACTGGCAACCTCGCCAAGCGCCTTTGTGATCGATCGTCATACCGCCATGCAACATGCCCAGGGTGAAGATCAGGGTGCCGCATGGCTGACGACGCACACCGCAGGCTCCGGCGCTTTCAAGCTGGATATCTGGCGCGCCAACGACGTGATCCTGATGACGCGTTTCGATAATTACTGGCGCGGTCCGGCGAAAATGCGCCGGGTGATCATGCGCAACATGACCGAATCCCAAGCCCTGCGCCTGATGGTCGAACGCGGCGATCTGGACGTGGCCCGAGGCATGGCCGCTACCGATATCAAAGCCCTGACCCGCTCCCCCGAAGTCAACGTACAGACCATCGCTCGCGGGACTATCTACTACATTGCGCTGAGCATGGAGCAACCGCTGTTTCAGGACATCCGGGTGCGCAAGGCGATACGCCTGCTGATCGACTATCAAGGCATCAATGACGTGGTCATGCCCCACTACGGCGTGGCCAACCAGCGCCCGCTGCAACTGGGTCTGGCGGCCCGTCTGGATGACCCCGGTTATCGCCTGAATGTGCAGGAAGCCAAACGTCTGCTGGCGGAAGCCGGGCATGAAAACGGCTTCACGATTACGCTGCGCTCACTGACTGATTCACCCTTCATCAATATCGCCACCAGCCTGCAATCCACTCTGGCTCAGGCCGGTATTCGCGCCACGATCATTACCGGCACCGGCAACCAGATTTACGGCGCCATGCGCGACCGGCGTTTCGACATTCTGGTCGGGCGCGGCGGTGGCGGGGCCGAACGTCATCCCCATTCCAGCCTGCGAGCATTGGTCTACAACCCGGATAACCGCGAAGCAGCAAAGCTGAGCAACTTTCAGGGCTGGCGCACTTCGTTCTACAGCGCCGAACTCAATCAACTGATCGAGCAGGCCGAACAGGAACGCGATGCACAACGCCAACTGGCGCTCTATCAGCGCATTCAGACCCTGTACGACCAGCAGGTCGGCGCGATCATGCCGATTTCGCAGATGACCGACGAGGTCGTGGTGCATGCCGACGTACGTGACTACATCGGCCACAGCGCCGCCACGACGCGCCTGCACGACGTCTACAAACAACGTTGATCCGGACTCAGTCGCTTTCGCAAGACAGGAATTCTTATGACGAGTGCATCTGTTTCATTGTGGGGCAGCCGCATGGCTGGCACGACTCGGCGCAGCGGCTCAGTGCTGGCGACGCTGTTCGGCCTGTTGCTGCTCACGTTCTTCATCGGTCGGGTCATGCCGCTGGACCCGGTGCTGGCCATCGTCGGCCCGGACGCTGACGCGTCGACTTATGCCCAGGCTTACAAAGAACTGGGGCTCGACAAGCCGCTTTGGGTGCAATTTGGTGGCTATCTCAACGACTTGCTGCATGGCAATTTTGGCAACGCGCTGCTGACAGGTCACCCGGTCATCGAAGACATTGCCCGAGTGTTCCCCGCCACACTTGAGCTGGCCACACTGGCCATTGTCTTCGGTGTTCTGGCCGGGTTGCCACTGGGTGTTTATGCCGCGACTCATCAAGGCCGCCCCGGCGACCATATCGCCCGGCTGTTCACCCTGTTCGGTTATTCAACGCCGATCTTCTGGCTGGGCATGATGGCCTTTCTGGTGTTCTACGCCTGGCTGGGTTGGGCCGGTGGCGTGGGACGGATTGGACTGGCGTACGACGGTCTGATCCCGAAACGCACCGGCTTGCTGCTGATCGACACCGCACTGTCCGGCGACTGGGAGGCGTTTCGCAGCGCCCTGCGGCACATCCTGTTGCCCGCGATCATCCTCAGCTTCAACTCGGTGGCATACATCAGCCGCATGACCCGCAGCTTCATGCTTGAACAGCTGTCCCAGGAATACATCATCACGGCGCGGGTCAAGGGCCTGTCCCAGCGGCGGATTGTCTGGGGGCATGCGTTCCGCAACATCCGCGTGCAACTGCTGACTATTGTCGCCCTCGCCTACGGCGGATTGCTTGAAGGCGCGGTATTGATCGAAACGGTATTTGCCTGGCCAGGCTTTGGCCAGTACCTGACCAGCAGCCTGCTGCTGGGTGACATGAATGCGGTGATGGCGTGCGTGCTGTTGATCGGGCTGATCTTTGTCGCCCTGAACCAGATCAGCGACGCCCTTTATAAAGTCTTCGACCCGAGAACCCGCTGATGACGACTTCGCAAGCTACCCCTATGGCAGCGGCAGTACCCGCTTCAAGTCTGGCGGCCTTGACCGGCAGCGCGGCGCGCATGATGCGTTTTCTGTTGCGCAACCCGATGACGCTGGCCGGGCTGACCGTGATTTCAGTGCTGATGATCGTTGCGCTGTTCGCACCCTGGATCGCCAGCCATGACCCGCTGCAACAAGACCTGACCCGCGCCTTGCAAGCGCCCGGCGCGGCCCATTGGTTCGGCACGGATGAGTACGGCCGCGACGTGTTCAGCCGACTGGTTCATGGCTCGCGCATCACCCTGTACATCGTGCTGCTGGTGACGGTGATCGTAGGGCCTATCGGCTTGTTGATCGGCACGGTATCCGGCTATTTCGGTGGTTGGGTCGATAGCCTGTTCATGCGCATCACCGACATCTTCATCTCGTTCCCGAGCCTGGTACTGGCCTTGGCGTTTATCGCCGCGCTGGGCCCTGGCCTGGAGCACGCAGTGATCGCCATTGCCCTCACCGCCTGGCCACCGATTGCGCGTCTGGCCCGAGCTGAAACCCTGTCGCTGCGTAATGCCGACTTTGTTGTTGCCGTGAAACTGCAAGGTGGCTCACCGCTGCGCATCATCGGTCGACACATCATCCCGATGTGCCTGTCGTCAGTGATCATCCGCCTGACCATGAACATGGCCAGCATCATTCTGACCGCTGCGGCACTGGGTTTTCTCGGTCTGGGCGCGCAGGCACCGCTGCCGGAATGGGGCGCGATGATCTCCAGCGGTCGGCGTTACATGCTGGAAAGCTGGTGGCTTGTGGCAGCACCCGGCGCGACGATCATGCTGGTCAGCCTGGCGTTCAACCTGCTCGGCGACGGCCTGCGCGACGTGCTGGATCCGCGTAATGAATAAATCTCGATGCCTTGCCACCTGTAGGAGCGCGCTTGCCCGCGATACGATTTTGGAACCAACACATTTGTTGCCTGTGCAGACGCCATCGCGGGCAAGCGCGCTCCTACAGGGGACATGCATTCCACTCAAAGGATTGCGAATTTAATAAGAGGTAACAGCCATGTCTCAGTTATCCGCATCACATAGCAAGCTCGCCGTAGACGACCTACGCGTCGAGTTCACCAACGCAGGCAAGACCACTCTGGCTGTGCAAGGCGTGTCGTTCAACCTGGGCCGGGAAAAGCTGGCGATTGTCGGCGAGTCCGGCTCGGGTAAATCCACAGTCGGCCGCGCCCTGCTGCGCCTGCATCCGGCAACGGCACGAATCACCGCCAAGACCCTGCGCTTTGACGACATCGACCTGCTCAGCGCCAGCGAAAAACAAATGCAGGGCGTTCGCGGCCGTCGCATGTCGATGATCATGCAAGACCCGAAATACTCGCTGAATCCGGTGGTCAAGGTCGGCGAGCAGATCGCCGAGGCGTATCTGGCCCATCACAAAGTGTCGCATCAGGAAGCCAAAGAGCGTGCGCTGGACATGCTCGCCAACGTGCATATCCGCGATCCGCAGCGGGTCTATCAGCTCTACCCGCACGAAGTCTCCGGCGGCATGGGCCAACGAATCATGATCGCGATGATGGTCATCACCGATCCACAGGTGATCATCGCCGACGAGCCCACCTCGGCGCTGGATGTCTCGGTACGCCGTCAGGTGCTGAACATTCTCGAAGAACTGGTGAGTGAGCGGGACCTGGGCCTGCTGTTCATCAGCCACGACCTGAATCTGGTGCAGCACTTCTGCGACAGGGTCCTGGTGATGTACGCCGGACGGGTCATGGAATCACTGGAAGCCGCCGACCTCGCCAGAGCAGAGCATCCCTATACGCGCGGGCTGCTCGCCGCGTTGCCGAGCCTGGACTTTCCGCGCAGCAGCCTGCCGGTGCTCCAGCGCGATCCCCTCTGGCTGACTCATTGAGGTATTTCCCATGGCGATGATCGAAGTCCAATCACTCAACCTCAGTTTCGGTACGGGTCCGGCGCTCAATCAGGTGCTGCATGACGTCAACCTGTGCGTTGAAAAAGGTCAGGCGTTCGGCCTGGTGGGCGAGTCCGGCTCAGGCAAAACCACCGTACTGCGCTGTCTTGCCGGGCAATACCAGCACTGGACCGGCGCACTGCAGGTCAACGGCCAACAAGTACAGCGCAAGCTGGAAGCAGAACATTATCGAACGGTGCAGATGGTCTTTCAGGACCCCTATGCCTCGCTGCATCCGCGCCACACCATTGATTCGGCGCTCAAGGAACCACTGGCAATTCACCGCATCGGCGACCGTGATGACCGGGTCAGCGAGATTCTGCGCAAGGTAGGCCTCAATGACAGCTTTCGCTTCCGCCACCCGCATCAACTGTCGGGCGGGCAGCGCCAACGCGTCGCGATTGCCCGGGCGCTGATCCTCGAACCCAGGGTCCTGCTGCTGGATGAGCCGACCTCGGCACTGGATGTTTCAGTGCAGGCGGAAATTCTCAACCTGCTCGCCGACCTGCGCCGCGAACAGGGCCTGACGTACCTGATGGTGACGCATGACCTCGCCGTGGTTGCCCATCTGTGCGAGCAGGTGGCGGTGATGCAAGGCGGCAAGATTGTTGAGATTCTCGACACGGGCGAGCTGGCCCGGCATGAGGCGCAACATGCTTACACCCGCCTGTTGGTTCAGGCGAGTCGCGACATGAACACCCATAACATCGAACAACCGGTCGCCTGCCTGGCGCTGTAAGACCAATGAAGTTTTAACCCGTCGCGTCCTTCGGCATTTCCTGCCGAGGAACCCGGCTGCCTGAAATCTGCTGTGAATAAAACCTTCCATTTCATTTAACAAGAATAAAAAACATGAAAACTACCCAAGCAATGATGACGTTTGCTGCGCTGTTGACCTCCACGCTCGCCATGGCCGACAGTGGCTATATCAACTATCGGCATCAATATGCGGAAAGTACGCGGATGCACTCGGACCGGGTCAAGTTCGGTACCCGACTGGATAACGGTCTCGGCTTTGAAGGTGAACTTAAATACAAGACTGCCGGTGACCGACAGGACGTTGCTTTTGACAATACCGTGGGCAACGGGCACGAACTGGGCATGACCTATCAGTACAAACTCAATGCGGACTGGATGCTGACCCCTTCCATTGCGCTGGAAAGCATCGAAAAATCCACCGCCTATAAAGTCGGCCTGAAAGCCACTTACCGCATCAGCGACACTTTGAATGCCTCGGCGCGCTACCGCTATGACTCCATCAAGCTGGATCGAGACAAGATCAATGAAGACATGCCCGACAACGCAATGGATAACCAGAGCATCAACCGTTATGACGTCTGGCTCAACTATGCACCGCAAAACAGTAAGTGGGCATATGAATATCAGTTCACTTACTTCGATGCCGACTATATTCGCTATGACAACGGCAAGACGGACTATGAACAGAACGCCGTATTCAAATACAAGATCGATAAACGCTGGGTGCCGTTCTTCGAAGTCGGCGATATAAAAGTCGACAGTGCCGACGACAAGCGTCAATTACGTCTGCGGGTTGGCGTGCAATACAACTTCCTGTAACTACCCGGCGCTCGCTAAACGCTAGTTGCTGTACAACTCCTGGCTTGCCTGGGTTTGATGCAAACGGATGCGGCTGCTGTTCAGGTGCAAGTACATGGCCGAACGCGCCGCATCTATATTCCCGGCGGCAATCGCCAGATAAATCTGCCGGTGCTCGGCATTGATCCCGGCCAGATACGCCGTGCGATCACTCTGCCCGGTGTAGGCCGAATTCATCCGGGTACGGGGAATCAGCTTGGTGCCGAGGTGCTTCATGATGTCGATCAGGTAAGTATTGCCCGATGCCTTGGCGATTTTCAGGTGAAACTGGAAATCGGCATTGATCGTGGTCCCGGACTTTTGCGGCCCTTCGAGCAAGGCATCCAGCGCCTGCTTGATTTCCAGCAGGGCTTCGGGGGTACGCCGTTGTGCAGCCATGCCCGCTGCTTCGACTTCCAGACTCAAACGAAACTCCAGCAGATTCAGCACGTCAGGCAAGGTCGCGATGGTCGCCGGGCCAATCACGAAACCGGCTGGCGCAGGCATGTCCAGAACAAAGGTGCCCACCCCGTGACGGGTTTCCACAAGCCCCGCCGCCTGCATGCGCGACAATGCATCGCGCACTACCGTACGGCTCACGCCCTCGGCCTCCATGATGTGCAGCTCGGGAGGCAGTTTCTCACCGCGCTTGAGCACGCCATCGCGCATGCGCTGGGCAAAGCGATCAACCAGGGTCTCGGCTAAACGTCTGTGTTTTTTCTGGGACGAAAGGTCTGGGTCCGACATGGGCTGACTCGTTTTCGAAGAACCGACATTATAGTGCCAGCTGGCGCCAGCGTGGCAGCTGGCTGAGGTTATACTCTGCGGCCCAATGGAAACTTGAATGAGTGACATGGAAATCCCTCCTGCAACCCCGGATCGGCGTACCAGCCTGGCTCAGCAATTGGTCAATGACTTCTCGCGCAGAATCCGTGAGGGCGAGATCAAAGCCGGGGAAAAGTTGCCCACCGAGCAGGTGATCATTCAAGAGAAAGGCGTCAGCCGCACGGTGGTTCGCGAGGCCATGTCCAGGTTACAGGCCGAGGGGCTGGTGGAAACCCGGCACGGCATCGGCACCTTTGTGGTGGATGCCAGTCGCCCCAATGATTTCCAGGTCGACGAGCGCACCAGCGGCACGTTGCGCGATGCCATCGCGATCATTGAGCTGCGCCAGAGCCTCGAAGTGGAGTCCGCCGCGCTGGCGGCCGAACGGCGCACGCCGGAGCAACTGCAGGCGATCCGCCAGGCACTCGACACCCTCAATGCCTGCCCGCCGGGCAGCGACACCGCTTTGGCCGATTTCGAGTTTCATCATCAGATATCGCTGTGCACCGCCAACAGCTTCTTCACCGACGTGATGGAGCAACTGGGCAGCAGCATCATCCCGCGCTCAAGAATGCAGCCCAGCAACGACCACTCACCGGATTATCTGGAAATCCTGCGCCGTGAACACGAACAGATCTTTGCGGCGATTGCCCATCAGGACCGTGATGCCGCGCGGGCAGCCATGCGCTTGCATTTGAGCAATAGTCTGGAGCGGTTGCGGCAGAGTCGGTATCAGAATTAATGCGCAATTGAATTGGAATGCAGACCCTGTGGGAGCGGTCGACGGTCAATACGGTCGAGCAGGCGCTGCGGTGTTTCGGGCAGACCGCGTCATCGTTTATCGCGAGCAAGCTCAGCTCCCACATAGACCGCGCTATTTCGTAGGACTGCCCAGGCGGGATTGCAGGCAAACATAGAATCTCCCACAGGAATCACTGATGACGTGGGACCGGCTTCAGCCGGGAAGGGGCCTGCACATTCAGTACATCTTCATCGTCAGAAATGCAGCCTTCCCGGCTAAAGCCGGTCCCACGTCGGCTTGCGGGCAAACATAGAATCTCCCACAAGAGAAAGTGTTCCAACCGGAGGACCCCATCGTCCCTTATAACACCATCACCGGCGGCTCGAACGCCGTGACCTCCGGCAACACCCCTTCCCACTTCACGATCTCCACCGTCGCCGTTTGCGCCGAACAACCCTGAGACAGGCTTGATGAGCCGACATCCTGAGTCACCACGTTCGGGTTGCCGTGTTTTTCCAGACTGCCGGGCTTGCCATGCACCAGCGGGTCGAACCATGCACCGGTGGCGATCTGGACCACGCCGGGGCGGATGTTGTCCGAGACAATGACCCCGGCCAGGAATGCCCCACGATCGTTGTAGACCTTGACCACATCGCCGTCGCTGATACCCCGCGCGCGTGCATCATCGGTATTGAGGGTCAGGGGTTCGCGCTGTTGAATCTTTGATGCACGGCTATAGCTGCCGTGATCGTACTGGCTGTGCAGGCGGGTTTTCGGCTGGTTGGATAACAGATGCAGCGGGTAGTCGGCGGCTGTTTTTTCCAGCCACACCGGGTGACCGGGGCAGTCGGCATAACCGAACCCGGCGATGCGCTCGGAGAAAATTTCGATCCGCCCCGAAGGGGTTGGCAGTGGATGAGCGAGCGGATTTTCGCGGAAAGCCTCCAGCAACACCGTATCCAGCTCCGGGTACTCGACTTCAAATAAACCATCGCGCCAAAACTGGTCGTAATCGGGCAACTGAATGCCAAACTCACCCGCCCTGCCCCGTGACTCTTCATAAATATGCCGCAGCCAGCCCAATGCATCCCGGCCTTCGGTAAAGCTATCGGCAAAACCCAATCGCTCGGAAAGCTCGGCCAGAATCGCGTAATCGTCGCGAGACTCGCCCACCGGTTCGATCGCCTGCTGCATGGCGATCATGAAGCGATCCGAGGCAGAACTGCCGATATCGTTACGCTCCAACGCGGTCGTAGCGGGCAACACGATATCGGCATATTTGGCCTGAGCGGTCCAGAACTGCTCGTGGACGACGATGGTTTCCGGATGCTGCCAGGCCTGCAATAGACGATTAAGGTCCTGATGGTGGTGAAAGATATTGCCGCCCGCCCAGTACACCAGACGGATATCCGGGTAATGCCGTTGCTGGCCGTTGTAGTCAAACTCAGCGCCGGGGTTGAGCAACATGTCCACCACCCGCGCCACCGGAATAAAGTCTTTGACGGCGTTCTGGCCCTGTGAAAAACGCGGCCCGGAAAATGCCTTGCGGCCGCTGCCGGTGTTGTTCATGCAACCGTAACCAAGACCGAAACCACCTCCGGGCAAACCAATCTGCCCCAACAGTGCCGCCAACGTGACGGTCATCCAGAACGGTTGCTCGCCATGCACCGAGCGCTGCAAGGAATAGGCGACATTGATCATCGTGCGCTTGCTGGCCATGCGTCTCGCCAGACCGGTAATTTGCGCAGCCGGAATATCCGTCAGGGCCTGTGCCCATTCAGGGCTTTTGGGCTGACCATCGGTAAGGCCGAGCAAGTAATCACGGAAGCGCTCATAGCCCACCGCATAACGCTGCACGAAGTCTTCGTTGTGCAGGCCTTCGGTGACCAGCACGTAAGACAAGGCCATCATCAAGGCGGTGTCGCTGCCCGGACGCACCGGCAGCCATTCATTATGCGCAGGACCCACCAGGTCATCGCGGAGCGGACTGACGTTGACGAATTCCACGCCTGCTGCGGACATGTCTTGCAGGGCCTTGGTCAGCAGGTGATCGCTGGCGCCACCGGGGCTGGTCTGGGCGTTTTTGGCAGGCAAACCGCCAAAAGCGACAAACAGCTCGCAATGTTGCGCAAGGTTTTTCCATGAGGTGTGCGCCGCCAACAGCCAGTCCATGTTGCCGACGATGTGCGGCATCAACACGCGCCCAGCGCCCAGGCTGTAGCTGTCGACGCTGGCCACATAACCGCCGAATCCATTGAGAAAGCGGTGCAGCTGGCTTTGGGCATGATGGAAGCGTCCGGCACTGCCCCAGCCGTAACTGCCGCCAAAAATCGCCTGATTGCCGTGGTCGGTTTTAACCCGCTTCAGTTCTTTGGCGACCAGCTCCAGCGCTACATCCCAGGAGACTTCCACGAAGGGTTCCTGCCCACGTAACTCCGGGCTGCCACCCTGCCCCTCCAGAAAACTGCGCCGCACGGCCGGTCGCCGAATACGGGTGGGTGATGTCACCGCAGCAGCGACTGAATCACCAATAGGTGAAGGATCGCTGTCCCACTCCACCGGCACCAACGCCCGCAGCTCGCCATCGACAACTTGCGGGCGATAAGCCCCCCAATGCAGAGAAGTGAAACTCATGACGCAATACTCCAGTGGCGTAACCGGGGCTCAAACGGGTTAAACCATAGCATCTGACTCTTTATTCACTAAATTCATTTTTAGAATGATTTTATATGCAAACAAAACGACATAACTTGTAGGAGCGCACGAGCACCGCGAGGCCGCGATGGCGTCCTGTCTGATACAACGCTATCGCGGCCTCGCGGTGCTCGTGCGCTCCTACAGACTCCCTGTTTACTGCGCGACAGCGTGGTGTCAGGGACCCACCGGAGGTAGTTCCAGAGGTCACGCGCGGCTTCACTCCACCGCGAGCTGCACGTCCTCTCCCTCAAAGCGCACAGGCCAGACCCGCAAACGCTGTTCCGGATATTCCAGACAACTGCCATCTTTCAAACGAAAGTGCTGCTTGTACAACGGTGAGGCAATGACCAGGTCGCCCTTGATGCTGCCGACCAGACCGCGGCCAATCACGTTGACCCCGGACTGCGGATCACGATTGTCCACCGCATAAAGTTGAGTGCCCTCGGCGTCTGGCAGGTAGAACAGCGCGACCTGCGCGCCGTCCAGCCAGACCACTACACCTGAGTTGGTCACCAGATCTTCTCGGCCGCAAACCTTATGCCATGCGGTATTCAGGTTTTGAGTCGGGAGAAATTCGCCATGTTCAATAGTTGCCAGGCTCATCAGAGTGCCTCCTCGACGACAGGAATAAGTTTCAATTCAGCAGCCGTGGCCGGACGACGCTGGCCGCGTGCTTCGACGAAATGGATGTCCGGATCAGCGCGCTTGTCATTGACGAACGTGCGGAAACGCTTGAGTTTTTCCGGGCTCTTGAGGGTGTTGGCCCATTCACATTCATAGCGATCTACCACCAGTTGCATCTGCGCTTCCAGCTCTGCGCCCAGTCCAAGACTATCGTTGATGATCACGTCCTTGAGGTAATCCAGTCCGCCCTCCAGGCTTTCGCGCCACACAGAAGTGCGCTGCAGTTTGTCGGCGGTGCGAATGTAGAACATCAGGAAACGGTCGATGTAGCGGATCAGGGTGTCGTCATCCAGATCGGTGGCGAACAGCTCTGCATGGCGTGGACGCATGCCACCATTACCAGAGATGTAGAGGTTCCAGCCCTTCTCGGTGGCAATCACGCCCACGTCCTTGCTCTGCGCTTCAGCACACTCACGGGTACAGCCGGAGACCGCAAACTTGAGCTTGTGCGGCGAGCGTAAACCTTTGTAGCGATCCTCGATGGTCAGGGCCATTTGCACACTGTCCTGCACGCCGTAGCGGCACCAGGTACTGCCGACGCAGGACTTCACCGTACGGGTGGATTTGCCATAAGCGTGCCCGGTTTCGAAACCTGCTTCGATCAGCTCCGACCAGATGTCCGGCAACTGATGCAGCTGCGCGCCGAACAGGTCAATACGCTGACCACCGGTGATTTTGGTGTACAGGTCATATTTCTTGGCCACGACGCCGATGGCGATCAGCTTGTCAGCGGTGATTTCGCCACCGGCAATGCGCGGTACAACAGAGTAAGTGCCGTTCTTTTGCATGTTGGCCATGAAGGTGTCGTTGGTGTCCTGCAACGGAACCAGCGACGCATCCATGATGGGCTGATTCCAGCACGACGCCAGAATCGAACCCACGGTCGGTTTGCAGATGTCACAGCCGGTGTGGCCGCGACCGTGTTTGGCGAGCAGTTCTTCGAACGTCAGTACACCTTCAACCCGAACCAGTGCGTACAACTCCTGACGGGTGTAGGCGAAATGTTCGCACAGGCTTTTATCGACGCTGACGCCACGGGCGATCAGTTCGTGTTCGAACACGGTTTTCAGCAAGGCCGCACAACCGCCACAACCGGTGCAGGCCTTGGTCTCGGACTTGAGCACGCCCAAATCGGTACAACCGCCATCGATGGCCGAGCAGATCGCGCCCTTGGTGACGTTGTGGCACGAACAGATGGTCGCGGTTTCCGGCAAAGACGCCGGGCCCAGGGTTGGAGCGCCAGAAGAACTTGGCAGGATCAGGCTTGCCGGTTCGGACGGCAGCGCGATCGCGTTCTGCATGTATTGCAGCAGCGTGTCGTAGTAGCTGTTGTCGCCCACCAACACTGCGCCAATCACATGCTTGCCAGAGGCATCGACCACCAGGCGGCGGTAGCTGGCAGTGGTCTGATCGATGAATTGATAGCTGCGTGAGCCCGGCGTGTGGCCATGAGCATCACCGATGGAACCAACGTCAACACCCAAAAGCTTCAGCTTCGTGGACATGTCAGCGCCCATGAACGGTTCAGCGTCGCCGCCGCACAAGGTCATGGCGACTGCGCGAGCCATCTGGTAACCCGGTGCGACCAGGCCAAAGATACTGCCATTCCAGGCCGCGCACTCACCAATTGCGTAAATGTCCGGATCGCTGCTCAGGCACTGGCCATCGATGCTAACGCCGCCACGGGGACCAATCTCCAGGCCGCATTGCCGGGCCAGCGCGTCCTGCGCACGAATCCCCGCCGAGAACACGATGAGGTCGGTTTCGAGGAACTCGTCGTTGCCGAAGTTCATCCGGTAACGGTATTCCTCACCCGCGGTGATCGATTGGGTGCCGCGGGACAGGTGCACACCAACGCCCAGTTGTTCAATGCGGTCCTTGAGGGCGATACCGCCCTGCTCGTCCAGCTGAACCGGCATCAGGCGCGGCGCGAACTCTACAACGTGCGCTTCGAGACCAAGGCTTTTAAGGGCATTTGCAGCTTCCAGTCCCAGCAAGCCCCCGCCCACCACGACGCCGCGAATGGCGTTAGTGGCGGCAGTGCGGATCGCATCAAGGTCTTCCAGAGTGCGATAAACCAGACGTGAATCACCATGGGCCCCTTCAATCGGCGGCACAAACGGGTAGGAACCGGTGGCCAGCACCAGCTTGTCGTAATGCACACTGCCGGTGGCGGTGATGACCTTGTGACCGGCGCGGTCAATCTCCAGCACTTGAGTGCCCAAGTGCAGCGTGACGCCGGGCGTCTGATACAGCGCAGCATCGGAAAGCGCCAATGACTCCGCATCACGGCCAGTGAAATACTCGGACAGATGCACCCGGTCATAGGCACGCATCTGCTCTTCGCCGAAGACGTGGAGTTGGTAGTGCTGCAACGCGCCACCGGCGATCAATTGCTCGACGCAGTGGTGGCCGACCATGCCATTGCCGATCACGATCAGGGTTTGCAGCGAGTTCGAAGAATCAATATTGGTGTTCATGGATAGCACCCGACCAAAGCCAATCACGGAATAAAAAGCAAAAAAAAGCGCCTGAAACCTCGCGGTTTCAGGCGCCTTTGCCTGTTCGTTTGGTGGTTAACCTGGCCTCTATGCCCGATCCACCTCTATTGCCCTGGCCTTGTTGGCTGATCGATCTTCGTTGACCGACGGGGCTGCCCACTCGACTAAATTCGCGGTGGACCTGACGGGGGTGATGCAGCGTTTGTGCCAGTCGGCCTGCAAACCGGGGAACCCCGCGTAAAGCCCGACTGTCGATGCGGGTATATAGGAATCATTGAACGATCCAGCACGTCACACCGCGCATCCCCATGGTGCAGCAACCATGCAACCGGCTTTATATAAGTGCAGAAAGCGCTTCATCTGGCGGGCTCGATTGGTACTATCCCCGATGCAATCTATATGGCTCATCAAGGAAAAATGAAACTTATATGACTCTCAAAATTAAAAAAGAAACCTATATGGCTCACTTTTTAATAATGAAATCTATATGACTCTTTTATCTTGACGAGAGCCACATAGATTACATACTGCATACCTCCACCGAGGGACTGCACCATGAAAACCACATTGCTCGATCAGATCCGCCAACGTCGACTTGCTCTTGGATTAAAAATTCAGGAGATGCCATTGCTTGCAGGACTCACAAGGCAGCAGTACGGCAAAATCGAAGCGGGTGGCAACCCACGACTCAACACACTCGATCAGATTGCTGAGGGGTTAGAGTCGGCGCTGGTTCTGGTCCCCAAGTCGAAGCTCGCTGCCGTTCAACGAATTCTTGCCGACGACCCGCATTTAGAGGTCAATAAGTACTACGCCGAACCCACAGGGCAAGCTCTGACAATCAGCGAAGAGGCTGAAAACCCGTGGGGAGACCTCTGATGGTCAAGGAAACGGTCTCGGCCTTGCGACTGACCCTTCAGGGTGAAAACGTCGGTTATGTCGCGGGCTACTCCAACGGCAAAAACGTTTTCACGCTCGCGCCCGAGTACGTCCAAAACGAGGCAAGGCAGCCGTTAACACTGTCCCACAGCAACCCTGCGTCTCTGGCCCGCCAACTTGCAACAAGCCATCCGTATATCAGCAGCCATAAACTTCACCCGGTGCTCAGCAACTTGCTTCCCGAAGGCGCATTACGCGATTTCCTGTCGCAGGCGATGAAGGTTCATAGGGACAATGAATTCCCGTTGCTGACCTGGCTAGGCCGAGACCTTCCCGGCGCACTGATTGCCTACCCTCTGGAAGCCTCGGAAATCCCGCAACTGGCCCTCCAGTACCGTGGGAAAATTCAACCCACCGTTATCGACATTCCTGACAGCCGAGCGCATTTTTCCCTGGCCGGTGTACAGATGAAATTCTCCATGCGTGACGAGGACGGGCGTTACATCACCGGGGATCCTGATGCTCCAGGGGACTGGATTATTAAAACGCCCTCGACCGTGCATCCCTTTGTGCCACTCAACGAATACACAGCAATGACACTCGCTGCCCTTGCTGGCGTGAACATCCCCGAGATAAAGCTGATCCCGATGACCAACATCGAGGCGCTCCCCAATATCAATCTACCGAACGAGCAGTACGCCTACGGAATACGTCGATACGATCGATTACCAGACAACAAGCGCGTCCACTCAGAAGACTTTGCCCAGATTTTCTTTGCCTACGCCCACGACAAATACCGCGCCGCCAGTTATGAACAGGTGGGGAAGCTGGTTTATCAGAACTCGCTTCAAGGCCAGCGAGACGCAGCACAAATGGCCGTACGCCTACTGATCAACATACTGCTGGCGAACGGCGATGCGCATCTCAAAAACTGGAGCATGATTTATCCGGATGGCCGCAACGCCGAACTCTCACCCGCGTACGACATCGTCGTGACCAAGGCCTACATCACCGATGAAAACCAATACGCCCTGAATATGGGTGGGAACAAGAACTGGTACGGGGTTTCCATGGAGGACTTCAAGAAGTGGGCGGCATATGGGGATATTCCATGGCGTCCGGTTCTCTACAACCTAAGAGCGGCACTGGAGAAAGCACGCACTTTCTGGCCTGCGGCACTGGATGCGAGTGAGATGGCCGAAGATCAGAAGAATGTTTTACGTGAGCACTGGAAGCGGCTGCATGCTGATTTTCGGATTGGGTGACTTGCAACAGATCTGTGCGTTGCTAATGACACCAAGCTGTTGCACAGCAAACACAGGATCTGTAGGAGCTCTCATCAAACAAGATATAAATCACTGAATAGATGCGGTTTTTTTGTGGGAGCGGTGCTTGCCCGCGATAAGAACACCTCAATTCCCCTTTAAATCGCGTCGCCCTTATCGCGGGCAAGCACCGCACGCATTGATATCTGTTTGTTGCGCGACAGCGCGGTGTCATGGACACCAGGACGGCTCCGACAGAAAAAGCATTTAAATTCAGTAGGTTATTTTATGTTTGATGAGCGCTGCCTCGCCGTGCTCGTGAACTCAGAAAAATATGCCTAATCAGATAGCTGGGCATTAAAAAACGCACAAACAAAAACGCCGCTCTACTGAGCGGCGTTTTCGTTAAATATGGAGCGGGAAACGAGACTCGAACTCGCGACCCCGACCTTGGCAAGGTCGTGCTCTACCAACTGAGCTATTCCCGCAATGGCGTCCCCTAGGGGACTCGAACCCCTGTTACCGCCGTGAAAGGGCGGTGTCCTAGGCCACTAGACGAAGGGGACACGCTAACTGAAACACATGGTGTGTATTTCAGTGCCCAAATCCAAGTCCTAAGACTGGGTTCTGGTTTCACTCAGCCTCGCCCGAGAGCAAGACTGCATAAACTGGAGCGGGAAACGAGACTCGAACTCGCGACCCCGACCTTGGCAAGGTCGTGCTCTACCAACTGAGCTATTCCCGCAATATGGCGTCCCCTAGGGGACTCGAACCCCTGTTACCGCCGTGAAAGGGCGGTGTCCTAGGCCACTAGACGAAGGGGACACACGTACAACTTCACTACTTAACTTGCGTTTCGCTAGGTGCTTTACGCTGTAAGTGGCGCGCATTCTATGGATGGATTGAGAGGTCGTCAACCCCAATGTGAAAATTTATCTAAATCAATGACTTCGCCTGCTTTAGGCGGCCGCCAGGCGCGTTGCGCTTCAGCTATTTCCGGATTGGCCGACAAACTACAAGCAGTGCATCTATGCGCAATAGTGCTTAGCCACTACACTCACTTCAAATTTACTGACTACAGCTTATATAGAGGTTCGCGCGGTGACTCCACTGATGATTACCCTGATGGTAGTAGCCGGCATTGCGCTCCTGATCGCGATCGGCTATCTCAACCATGTGGCAGAAAACTCCAAGCTGGATAAAGCGCGAACGAAGATCGAGCTCAGCGACCGCCTGCGTCGCTGCAGCGAAATTTCCGAGACGTTCCCCGGCCAGCTGGTCACCCCCGCTCTAAAGCTGCTGATGACCCGTCTTGAACTCAACGTGGTCCAGCGCATGCTGGCGCTGGATAAAACCAGTGCCCAACTCAAAACCCGCGTCGATGAGCTGAACACCCTGGTTGCACAGGGCGATGCCATTGCAGTAACCAACCCGGCAAGTCCGATCCTGACCGAAGCCAAGGCCAAAGATGTCCGCTTTCTATTGGAAGCGCTGCACGGCCAGGTCACTCGCGCAGCCCATGACGGTTTCCTGCAGACCAGCGAAGCCAAGCACTGGATTCGCGAGATCCGCAACATTCTGGTGATGCTGCATATTGAATTCTTCAACAACCTGGGCCAGGCCGCACTGCAGCAGGATCAGCCTGGTCAGGCGCGTCTCGCATTCGAACGCGGCGTGCAATACCTGAAGAACCAGCCAGACCCTGTGACGTATCAAGCCGCATTGATCGCCATGGAAAAACAGCTGGCACGCGCCAACTCCATGGTGCTGACCAACATTGCGCCAACCGCAGACGATGACAACGCGCTGACCGAAGGCCTGAAGGCAGACGACACCGAGTCGGAATGGAAGAAGAAAGTCATCTACGACTGATAGATGCCGGGTGGGCGCATCCGCATTGAGCGGTGCGCCGACCAGATTCAACAGTCAGTGGATTTCAGAAAGATCGCTGCCAATTGCTCAATGCCTGCCTGATCCTGCTCCGAGAAGCGTCCCACTTTCGGACTGTCCAGATCCAACACCCCAATCAAACGACCTTCCTTGACCAACGGTACGACCAGCTCGCTGTTCGATGCGCTGTCGCAGGCGATGTGGCCCGGAAATTCATGCACATCCTCGACCCGCTGGGTCTGCCGACTTTGCGCTGCGGCACCGCACACTCCGCGCCCGAACGGGATACGCACACAGGCGATCTGCCCCTGAAACGGTCCAAGAACCAGTTCTTCATCACGATTGAGATAAAAGCCTGCCCAGTTCAGGTCATCGATCTGGCTGTACAAAAAAGCCGAGAACTGCGCGGCGTTGGCGATAAAGTCTTTCTCATCAGCCAGTAGAGATTCCAGCTGCGCAGCCAGAAGGCTATAGCCTTCCAGCCCGGCACCGGTGTTTTGCAAATCGATCATGGTTGTTGCTCCAACAATTTCAACCCTACCCAGTAACGTGCAAATTGATAGGCACACCGGCCATTGCGGTTGCCCCGCCCGGTTGCCCAGCGGATCGCATGCTTGTCCAGTTCCTCATCACGCTGCCAGCTCAGACCAGCCGCCAGCGCGAGTTGCGTAATCCAGTGTTCTACTACGTTCAGGTAATGCTCCTGAGTGAACGGGTAAAAAGATAGCCACAGCCCGAAGCGATCCGACAGCGCAATCTTGTCCTCTACGGCCTCGCTTGGATGCAGTTCGCCATCGACCTGCTGCCAGTTGAGATTGTCGCTTTCCTTTTCCGGCACCAAATGACGACGGTTGGAGGTGGCGTAAAGCAGAACGTTGTCCGGAGCCTGCTCCAGAGAACCATCAAGCACACTCTTTAGAACCCGGTAATCGCTCTCCCCGGCCTCGAAAGACAAATCATCGCAGAACAGCACGAAACGTTGCGGCAGCTTCTGCAATTGCTCGACGACACGCGGCAAATCGCCCAGATGATCGCGCTCGATTTCGATCAGGCGCAGACCCGCGTTGGCATACTCGGCAAGCAGCGCACGAATCAGCGAAGACTTGCCTGTCCCGCGCGAGCCCCACAGCAAAGCGTGGTTGGCAGGCAGACCGTCGATGAACTGGCGCGTATTGCGGCCCAACTGCTCACGTTGCAGATCGACACCGATCAGATCAGACAAACGCATGTCGAGGCTGACTTCAAGCGGCATCAGGTAACCGCTGCGGCCTTCACGAACCCAGCGCGCAGCCATGGCGTGCGACCAGTCCACCGCTTCCCGTGGCGCAGGCAGCAGCGGTTCAAGCCGCGCCAGTACAGCGTCGGCGCGTTCGAGAAAAGCATTCAAGCGAGAATCCACAATGGCTCCTTGATTAACTGATGAATATTTAGCCCTGCCCGACCCGAGAAATTCTCTGTAGGACCGGCTTCAGCCGGGAGGGCGGCATTAGGTTCACTGTATGTATTTCGTCAGGAACAACGATCTCCCGGCCAAAGCCGGTCCTGCAGGGCGTAGAGTCAATATCAAGAGAACCCCTATACATAAATGCTTTTAGTTCCGGTAGTTACGTGTTGCTTGATAAGACTCGGCTCCGATCAGCTATGCTTGCCCCCGCGAAGGACACCAGAAGCGGCAATACCCTCATGGACATAGCGTTTACCAACCGGCTCTCGTATAAACAGGCCCGCCTGACAGTGCTGCTCGGCTTCATTCTGGGGACGCTGCTGAGCCTGATACAAATTGCCCTCGATTATGCCAGCGAAGATGCATCCATCGATCGTGAAATTCGCTCTCTGCTGGAAATCAGCCATAACCCAGCCTCGCGCATTGCCTACAACATCGACGCCGAGCTGGCCCAGGAACTGACCCTGGGCCTGTTGCAATCTCCCGCGGTGGCCGGGGCCCGGCTGACCGACAACAACAATGTGGTGCTTTCAAGTGTAGAGCGCCCGTTCTCGCAGAGTCGTTACCGGTTCGTCAGCGACTTCCTGTTCGGCGAGAGCCGGCAGTTTGAAGACACCCTGAACCTGGCGCACTTGCCCAACGAACCGATTGGCACCCTGCGTCTGAACGTCGACACCTTTGCTTTCGGTGATCATTTCCTGCAGCGCTCGGGCATCACGCTGCTCAATGGCTTCATGCGCAGCCTGATCCTGGCGGGTGTGCTGACTCTTCTGTTCTACATGACACTGACCAGGCCCCTGGTTGACGTGATCCGTGCTCTGGCCACGCGGGACTCAAGCAACCCTACTCCCACGCCACTGCGATGCCCACCCAAGCATGAAAACGATGAAATCGGCGTGCTGGTGGATGTCGCCAACCGCCAGTTCGCAAACATCGCTTCAGAGCTGGCACGGCGGGTAGAAGCCGAGGACCGGCTGACAGCGCATCGCAATGAACTGGAAGATATCGTTTCAGCCCGCACCACTGAATTGAAGGCCAGTAACGAAAGGCTGAGCAAGTCCAATGAAGAGCTGAAAATCGCGCGCAGTACGGCGCTGGACATGGCCCAGGCCCGCACCGCTTTCCTGGCCAACATGAGCCATGAAATCCGCACGCCGCTCAACGGCTTGCTGGGCATGCTGGCCCTTGCGCTGGACAGCCCCCTGACCGCCGAACAGCGCCAGCAACTGTCGATTGCCCACGACTCGGGCAAGGTGCTGGTGGAACTGCTCAACGACATCCTCGACATGTCCAAATTCAACGCCGGTCACTTGCAGGTCGAGCGCATCCCCTTCGACCTCGGCGCGCTGGTAGAAGACACCGCTAACCTGCTGTCACAGAACGCCGCGCCCAGCGTCGAGCTGACCTGCTTCATCGATACACAATTCCCGGCTTTGGTGGTGGGTGATCCGACGCGGGTTCGACAGATCGTCAGCAACCTGCTTTCCAACGCGCTGAAGTTCACCCGTTTTGGTCGGGTGGATGTGCGTCTGAGCAACTATCTGGATCCTGAAACCCAGGAAAACAGCGTACGCATTGAAGTGCGGGATACCGGCATCGGCATCGCCCAGGAAGCACAGGCGAGGATTTTCCAGCCGTTTACCCAGGCAGAAGCAGCGATTACCCGGCAGTTTGGTGGCACCGGATTGGGTCTGGCACTGACCCATAACCTGTGTGAAGCCATGTCCGGGCAATTGAGTATTCAGTCAGCGTCAGGATTCGGCAGCCAATTCTGCGCTGATCTGCCACTGCCCATCCATCAGGCCGCCATTACTCCGCCGCCTCTCAAAGGCCGTGTCGTGGTTGTCAGCAACGCGGGTAGCGGGCTTGTAGAGCTACTGGGCAATTTGCTGCCTGAGTGGGGTATCGATTTTCAGCGATGGAGCATGGATGACAAGGTGCTGAATATGGACCCTGGGAGCAGTCCTGATCTGGTGATCACTGATTGTCCGGAATGTCTGTTTGGCATGCGTCCGACCATTGACGTGCCCATTCTGCTGGTAACCGCCTATGGCAACTTCATGCCCAGCGAACAGGTCAGCGCCCTTGCTCCCCTGCAACAGCATGCTCGACCACTGGCACGCAATGCACTTTATCAAAGCCTGTCCCGGATTCTGCAACCCGAGCAGATTCCTCACAGGGATGCTGAAGCCGCCGACGGCAAGACCCTGCGTCCGGCCAAAATCCTGCTGGTGGAAGACAATCCGGTCAACCAATTGGTGGCCAGGGGGATATTGAGCAAACTGGGCTGCGAGGTCATTGTGAGCAGCCATGGCGGCGAAGCGCTGGAGCAGCTTGAACTTCATGTGTTCGATCTGGTGCTGATGGACTGCAATATGCCGGTCATGGACGGTTACGAAGCCAGTCGCCAGATCCGTCAATGCGGACGCTGGCCGCAACTGCCAATCATTGCGCTGACTGCCAACGCCATGCCCGAAGAACGCGAACGCTGCCGGGCGGCGGGCATGAGTGACTATCTGGCGAAGCCGTTTCGCCGTTCCGAGCTAGTCAGCCTGCTGGAACAATGGCTACCGGCAGACTGACTACTTGAGCAGCGCCTCGATTTCGCTTTTCAGGTCTTCGGGCTTGGTCAGCGGCGCGAAGCGCTTGACCAACTGGCCGTCCTTGCCGATGAGGAACTTGGTGAAGTTCCACTTGATGCGCTCGGACCCGAGTAACCCCGGCGCCTGCTTTTTCAACTGGACGAACAACGGGTGGGCGTCGCTGCCGTTGACATCGACTTTCTTGAACAGCGGAAAACTGACTCCGAAATTCAGCTCACAGAACTCCGAAATCGCCCCTTCGTTACCCGGCTCCTGCTTGCCAAACTGATTGCAGGGAAAGCCCAATACCACCAGCCCTTGATCCTTGTAGTCCTTCCAGAGCTTTTCAAGCCCTTCGTACTGCGGGGTAAACCCGCACTTGCTCGCCGTATTGACCACCAGCACAGCCTTGCCGGCGAAATCGGCAAGAGTTTTCGATTCGCCTTTGATCGTGGTAACCGGAATGCTCAGCAAATTGGCGCTCATGACAGTGATCCTTGATGAAAAGCGGGTCATGAAATTAGCGCGCCATTGACTGGTGCGCATCTCCATTTCCGGGGGTGATGGGTACTTATAAGTGGCTCTGGGCTGTGAAAGGTACAGAGGCACTCTGACGTGGGACCGGCTTTATCCGGGAAGAGGCCTCACCAGGCGCTACATGTGCATTGTCAGAACCAAAGTCTTCCCGGCTGAAGCCGGTCCCACGGATCCGCTCAAGCGCCGCGCGGCACCAGGTCCAGACACACCGAGTTGATGCAATAGCGCAGGCCCGTTGGCGGCGGGCCGTCAGGGAATACATGGCCCAGATGCGCGTCACATTTGGCGCAGACCACTTCTGTACGGATCATCCCGTGGCTGACATCACGTACTTCGACCACTGCACTGCCTTCAAGTGGCGCGTAGAAACTTGGCCAGCCACAGCCGGAATCGAATTTGGTGGCGGAATCGAAAAGCGCCTCGTTGCAACAGATGCAATGGTAGACGCCATCAGTCTTGGTGCTGTTGTATTTGCCGGAGAACGGACGTTCGGTGCCTTTGAGGCGGCAAACGTTGTACTGCTCCGGGTCAAGCATGGCCCGCCATTCTTCCAGCGTCTTGTCCAACTTTTCCACAGGTACACCTCCGCAGTCGAAAAAGCCTGATCTGTATCTTCTCCACAGATCAGGTGGCACGTATCATTGCGCCTCGTTAGGCGCCAGTCTGTCACTCACGTTTCGCCCATACAAACTCATTTTTACGGCGTCATACCCGGCGAACCAGATTTCCAGCTCGCTACGGCTCGTCCATTTTCGGGATCAATCACCATGCAGTTCAGCAAATCGAACAAGCTCGCCAACGTCTGCTATGACATTCGCGGCCCAGTGCTCAAGCACGCCAAACGCCTGGAAGAGGAAGGCCATCGCATCCTCAAGCTGAACATCGGCAACCCTGCGCCATTTGGTTTCGAAGCGCCGGACGAAATTCTGCAGGACGTGATCCGCAACCTGCCGACGGCTCAAGGCTACAGTGACTCCAAAGGCCTGTTCAGCGCGCGCAAGGCCGTTATGCAGTATTACCAGCAGAAGCAGGTTGAAGGCGTCGGCATCGAAGACATCTACCTGGGCAACGGCGTTTCCGAACTGATCGTGATGTCGATGCAGGCACTGCTCAACAATGGCGATGAAGTACTGATCCCGGCTCCAGACTATCCGCTGTGGACCGCTGCCGTCAGTCTGGCCGGCGGTAACCCGGTGCACTATTTGTGCGATGAGCAGGCCAACTGGTGGCCTGATCTGGCCGATATCAAGGCCAAGATCACGCCGAACACCAAAGCCATGGTGATCATCAACCCCAACAACCCGACCGGTGCCGTGTATTCCAAAGAAGTACTGGAAGGCATGCTCGAACTGGCGCGCCAGCATAATCTGGTGGTTTTTTCCGACGAGATCTACGACAAGATTCTCTACGACGACGCCGTGCACATCTGCACCGCCTCGCTGGCGCCTGACCTGCTTTGCCTGACGTTCAACGGTCTGTCCAAATCCTATCGCGTGGCAGGCTTCCGCTCCGGCTGGGTGGCCATCTCCGGTCCCAAGCACAATGCGCAAAGCTACATCGAAGGCATCGACATCCTCGCCAACATGCGTCTGTGCGCCAACGTGCCGAGCCAACACGCCATTCAAACCGCGCTGGGCGGCTACCAGAGCATCAACGATCTGGTTCTGCCACCAGGCCGCTTGCTGGAGCAACGCAACCGCACCTGGGAACTGCTCAACGATATTCCCGGCGTCAGCTGTGTGAAACCAATGGGCGCACTCTATGCGTTCCCGCGGATCGACCCGAAGGTCTGTCCGATCCACAACGACGAAAAGTTCGCCCTCGACCTGCTCCTGTCGGAAAAGCTGCTGATCGTTCAAGGCACTGCATTCAACTGGCCATGGCCTGACCACTTCCGTGTGGTTACCCTGCCGCGCGTCGACGACCTGGATCAAGCCATCGGTCGCATCGGCAATTTCCTCAAGACGTATCGCCAGTAACCCCAGGATTCCGCTGCGGCGCATGCCAGAAATTGCGCCCGGCGGGAATTCCTGCCATCACTTCGCGGTCATAGCGATTCCTGAGTAAGGGATCGCTTTTGCTGTACCGCACTTGTGCCGCAATACAAAAAAACAATCTGCGCGTAACTGCATTCAGAGCCAGCCGCTCTGGGTCGCAACCTGTTTGCCTAAAGCGAATGCTACTGGTTCGCGCAAGACGACACAGTTTGAAATAGTAGTCAGGTTGAATAGCCGCTGACATCACCTTATATACCCCGCAACGCGTTACATATTCGTCACAGGAGAACATCCAAACCATGATGCGCATTTTGCTGTTTTTGGCCACTAACCTGGCGGTCGTGCTGATTGCCAGCATCACCCTGAGCCTTTTTGGCTTCAACGGGTTCATGGCGGCCAATGGGGTTGATCTGAACCTCAATCAGCTGCTGATCTTCTGCGCTGTATTTGGTTTCGCCGGCTCGCTGTTCTCGCTGTTCATCTCCAAGTGGATGGCGAAAATGAGCACCGGCACCCAGATCATCACCCAGCCGCGTACCCGCCATGAACAATGGCTCGTGCAAACCGTTGAGCAACTGTCCCGCGACGCTGGCATCAAGATGCCGGAAGTCGGGATCTTCCCTGCCTACGAAGCCAACGCCTTCGCCACAGGCTGGAACAAGAATGATGCACTGGTTGCCGTCAGCCAGGGTCTGCTGGAGCGCTTCTCGCCTGATGAAGTGAAAGCGGTACTGGCTCACGAAATCGGTCACGTTGCCAATGGCGACATGGTGACCCTGGCGCTGGTGCAGGGCGTGGTGAACACCTTTGTAATGTTCTTCGCTCGTATCATCGGTAATTTCGTCGACAAGGTGATCTTCAAGACCGAAAACGGTCAGGGCATCGCTTACTACGTGACCACGATCTTTGCCGAACTGGTGCTGGGCTTCCTGGCCAGCGCCATCGTCATGTGGTTCTCGCGCAAACGCGAATACCGTGCTGACGAAGCCGGTGCCCGCCTGGCAGGCACCAGTGCCATGATCGGCGCGCTGCAACGTCTGCGCTCCGAACAGGGCGTGCCAGTGCAGATGCCTGACAGCCTGACGGCTTTCGGCATCAACGGCGGCCTGAAAAGCGGCTTGGCCGCGCTGTTCATGAGCCACCCGGCTCTGGAAGATCGTATCGAGGCGCTGCGTCGCCGCGGTTGATCGATCTGAATAAAAAAACCGGCCTTAGTGCCGGTTTTTTTATCTCAAGCTACCGTGGCGAGAGATTTGACACGGTGTTGTGCCAGGCACGACGCCCTCGCGAACAAGTTCGCTCCTACCGATTAGCAGTGTGCCAGGTAGGAGCGAACTTGTTCGCGAGAGGGTTTCACGCGGCGAGTCAGGTCTGGCGCTTCGTAAACAAGCTCGCTCCTGGTCATACCATTCAGCGTCGAACCATCCGATAAACCCGCTCTTCCAGGCGCTCCACACCGCGCTGCTCAAATTTCACGCTGCCCTTGAGCACGTCGCTGGTCTGCAGTATGTCCAGCTCCCAGTCCTCGGCAAGCAATCGCTGCACCTCCTCGTCCGGAACAGAGAACGGCGGTCCATCAATCTTTGCCTGATCATAATCCAGCGTAATCAACAGGCCCTGACATTGGGCAGGCAACACTGATGACAGGTGCGCGGCATACTGCTCACGCATCGCAGGCGGCAAAGCAATCAAGGCGGCTCGATCATAAAGCGCTGCGCACTCGGCAACATCCTCGGCACGCAACGCGAAGAAATCGCCACACCACAATTCGATCCCTTCGTAGCCATAAACCTTGAAAGCGCCGTTCTGGCTGATGACTGGCTCCAGCCGTTGCTCACTGAAAAAATCCTGAACTGCCTTTTCCGACAGTTCGACACCCAGTACTCGATGTCCCTGCCCTGCAAGCCAGACCAGATCCAGACTCTTGCCGCACAAGGGCACCAACACCCGAGCCCCCTGCCAGACCGCGAGTTCCGGCCAGAAGCGCTGGAGCAAGGGATTCACCTGTCGCTGGTGGAAACCAATTTGGTTGGCGGCCCACCGCTCATGCCAAAATTCGGCCTGCATGAATGCTCCTTATAATTCGATCAAAAAGCGCTAAAACTTATATTAGATTTAGATCAATGATCTGACTGAAGATGGAGACATCTTAACGCTCAGGACGCCCGCTATGTTCCCCAGCCTGTTTATATCCCACGGCTCGCCGATGCTTGCGCTGGAACCCGGTGAAAGCGGCCCGGCCCTGGCGCGTCTCGCAGCCGAGATGCCCAGGCCGAAGGCCATTGTTATTGTTTCAGCTCACTGGGAAAGCCAGGAGCTGCTGGTCAACGCTAACCCACATCCGGAAACCTGGCATGACTTTGGCGGTTTCCCCGCGGCCCTGTTTGCGGTGCAGTACCCCGCCCCAGGCTTGCCGAAGCTGAGCACTGAAGTTGCAGGGTTATTGCAGGCTGCCGGACTGCCGGCACGGACGAACAGCCAGCGGCCGTTTGATCATGGTGTTTGGGTTCCTCTGTCATTGATGTATCCCAATGCCGACATTCCGATCGTTCAGGTCTCCCTGCCCAGCAGGGAAGGTCCGGCGCTGCAAACTCGCGTCGGCCGGGCGCTGGCCAGTCTGCGTGATCAGGGTGTATTGATCATTGGCTCGGGCAGCATCACCCACAATCTGGGCGAACTGGATTGGCATGCAGGGCCTGAAAGCGTAGAGCCATGGGCCAAGTCGTTTCGCGACTGGATGATCGAGAAGCTGGCCAGCAATGACGAAGCCGCTCTGCATGACTACCGGACAAACGCACCCAACGCTGCTCGCAATCACCCGAGCGATGAGCATTTGCTACCGCTTTACTTCGCACGCGGTGCCGGTGGTGAATTCAGCGTGGCGCACAAAGGCTTCACAATGGGCGCGCTGGGGATGGATATTTACAGGTTTGGGTGAGATTTGAATCCAGTCCTGTAGGAGCTCACCGAGGTTACGAGGCAAGCGATAGCGGTCTGTCAGGCAAACCGCCATCGCTGGCCTCGTAACCTCGGTGAGCTCCTACATGGACCCTATTTGCTGCGACATATCAAAATTCAGACAAAAAAATCCCCGAACCAGTCGGGGATTTTTTTGCTTCAGACGATCAACTCAAAGAGTCGATCAATCTTCGCGATAGCGACGCAGCTTCAACTGCTTGCCTGCAACGCGGGTGTCCTTGAGTTTGGTCAGCAGACGCTCAAGGCCATCCTCCGGCAGCTCAACCAGGCTGAAGCTGTCGCGCACCTGGATGCGGCCGATTGCTTCGCGGGCCAGGCCGCCTTCGTTGAGGATTGCACCCAGCAGGTTCTTGGCAGCGATACCATCACGCGCACCCAGCGCGGTACGGCAGCGAGCACGACCTTCGGCCAATGGAACCGGAGCGCGACGCTCACGATCACCACTGCGCTCTGGACGATCCGACGACGAACGATCGCTACGCTCACGCGGTGCGTTGTTCGGCACCAGTGGGCGCTCGCGTTCGATGGCAGCCAGGGTCAGAGCCTGACCGTTGGTAGCTTTGCGCAGCAGGGCAGCGGCCAGGGCGCGCGGGCTGCAACCGATATCGGCAGTCAGACGATCCAGCAGTTCGCCGTGAGTCGACTCGGCATCGCCAACCAGTGGCGACAGGCTGTTGGTCAGTTTCTTGATGCGGGCATCGAGAACAGCCTGAGCATCCGGCAGGCGGACTTCGGCAACTTTCTGACCGGTTACACGCTCGATCACTTGCAGCATGCGGCGCTCACGTGGAGTCACCAGCAGCAGTGCACGACCTTCGCGACCGGCACGGCCAGTACGGCCGATACGGTGAACGTAGGACTCTGGGTCGTACGGCATGTCAACGTTGAATACGTGAGTGATGCGCGGAACGTCCAGACCACGGGCAGCAACGTCGGTCGCTACAACGATGTCCAGGCGGCCATCCTTGAGGGAGTCGATAACGCGCTCGCGCTGGTTTTGAGCGATGTCGCCGTTCAGTGCAGCTGCCTTGTAGCCTTTGGCTTCAAGGGCGCTCGCCAGATCCAGGGTCGCTTGCTTGGTACGTACGAACATGATCAGGGCGTCGAAATCTTCGACTTCCAGCAGGCTCAGTACAGCAGAGGTCTTCTGGTCAGCGTGAACCAACAGGTGAGCCTGTTCGATCGCGGTAACGGTCTGGGTCTTGGTCTGGATCTTGACGTGCTTCGGATCGCGCAGATGGCGCTCGGCGATGGCACGGATCGACTGCGGCAGGGTAGCCGAGAACAAAACGGTCTGACGGGTTTCCGGCATGGCCTTGAAGATAACTTCCAGGTCGTCCATGAAGCCCAGTTTGAGCATTTCGTCCGCTTCGTCGAGAACCAGGTGGTTCACGGTAGCGAGGACTTTTTCGTCACGACGCAGGTGATCGCACAGACGGCCCGGTGTAGCGACAACAATCTGTGCGCCATTGCGGATTGCTTTCAGTTGCGGGCCCATCGGCGCACCGCCGTAGACAGCCACAACGGTAACGCCCGGCATTTGCTTGGCGTAGGTTTCGAAAGCGGTGGCCACTTGCAGGGCCAGTTCACGAGTCGGCGCCAGGATCAGTGCTTGCGGCTCGCGCTTGCTTGGGTCGATACGATGCAGGATAGGCAGTGCGAACGCGGCGGTTTTACCGGTACCGGTTTGCGCCTGACCGATCATGTCGTGGCCAGCAAGGATAATAGGGATCGATTGCTGCTGAATGGCCGAAGGCTCTTCGTAGCCAGTCGCGACGACGGCTGCAACAATATTAGGGTGAAGTTCAAGAGCGGCGAAGCCGCCGAGTTCCTGGGTCATGGGTCTGCCTCTAGTGCATCCGCAAAGACCCATGCTCCAAAGCTGCGCGTGCCGTGTACGACCCTAAAGTCACCCTGGCTGCTTTGTCGGCGGGGATTTGCGAAAACGTTTGATGAATGGATCGCCTAGGATAGTCCGCAGAGCGAACAAGCAGCCGAAGCTGGCTTCGGGGAATTGCAATACCTTGACGAGGGTCCTGTTAAAGACCGGCGCGCACTATACCGGAATTACGCAAAAAAGTGAGGATTTTTTTCACTACCAATCATGGCCAATGCCCAAGACCTACAGGCTTTGCGCAAACCGGCAACAGTGTCTATTTTGCAAAGGCCCGGGTTTACGGGAGAAACTGCTTAAACGGTTCACCTTATCAGTCAGACAGTCCGCCTCCGATCCTACTCCACGCGCAGGGACTTCCTACATGACTTCCTCTACAAAAGGCCGTGTCAGCCGTGAACTGCACGACCACGTGATGCTCATCGGCCTGGATCGTGTCGCCAAGCGCAACGCATTCGATCTTGAGCTGCTCAACCAGCTAAGCCTGGCTTACGGTGAATACGAACGTGAGGATCAGGCCCGGGTCCTGGTGGTTTTCGCCCATGGCGAGCATTTCACTGCCGGGCTGGATCTGGCCGAAGCGGGTCCGGCGCTGATCAATGGCTGGCAGGTGCCCGAAGGCGGTTGTGACCCGTGGGGCGTTTTCGCAGGCCCACGGGTTAGCAAGCCGGTGATCATTGCGCACAAGGTTACTGCCTGACCCTGGGCATTGAGCTGATGCTCGCCTCGGACATCAATTTGTGCGCAAGCACGACCCACTTTGCGCAACTGGAAGTCCATCGCGGGATCTTCGCCTTTGGGGGCGCCACATTGCGTCTGCATCAGATCGCCGGTTGGGGCAACGCCATGCGATGGCTGCTGACCGGCGATGAGTTCGATGCCCATGAAGCCTGTCGCATGGGCCTGGTGCAGGAAGTTACGGCCCCGGAAGACCTGCTGCCCTATGCCCTGCTGTTGGCCGGACGCATCGCAGAACAGGCACCTCTGGCGATTCGCGCAACGATTGCCTCCGCCCGTCAGGCGGTGCTCGAAGGCGAAACAGTCGCCGCCCAGGCGCTACCGGCCATGGTCAACCGCCTGATGAGCACCGAGGATGCCAAAGAAGGCCTGCTTGCCATGCAAGAGCGCAGGCCCGGGGTGTTCAATGGACATTGAAGATCAAGTTGCCGGGCGCAGATCCTTGATCAACGACGCCAGCGAGTAACCGAGGCGCGGTGCCAGCTCTTCAGCGCGCGCACTCAGTGATGCAACATCCAGTTCCTGATCCAGGTCGGCAGGCACGATCAGGATAACGTTGCCCTCCTTCACCGGCAGTTCCCAGTAGTGCCGGTGATAAAGGCCGCGCAACAGCGCCGCGCCCAAGGGCTTACCGTCGTCCGACGCCCACTGATTGATCACCAGCCAGCCACCGGAATTCAGACGTTTCTGACAGCTCTCAAGGAATTTCCAGGCCAGATGCCCGACGCCAGGACCGACATCGGTGTAGAGGTCGACGAAAATCAGGTCAGCCGGTTCGGCGGTGTCCAGCAGTTCCAGTGCATCACCGATACGGATATACAACCGCGGATCGTCATCCAGGCCCATGAATTCAATCGCCAGACGTGGCACGTCAGGGCGTAACTCGATGGCCTCGACGTCTTCCAGCGGCAGGAATCTCAGGCAAGCCTGAGTCAGGGTGCCAGCGCCCAGGCCCAGGAACAGCGCGCTTTCCGGGGCTTCGTGACACAACGCGCCAATCAGCATCGCCCGGGTGTAGTCGTACTCAAGCCAGCTGGGATCGGCCGTGAAGGTGCAGCTTTGCTCGATGGCATCGCCGAATTCCAGAAAGCGATAGTCGTCGACTTCCAGCACACGAATCATGCCGAAATCGTCGTGCACCTCGGCCAGAATCCGCTCCACCCGCTCCTCAGTCATTGCTTCTCCTAGCGGCGAGCCCAAGTCTGGCCTGTTGATGCGGTCGCTGGACCGCGCAAAAAGCGAATTGTCGATCAAGCACAGCGTTAAGGTCACGCTCTTTCTCTTTAATTGCCGCCTCTCATATTGGTGCTGGGGCTCCGATCATCCCTTGTTCGCTGGCGACGGCTCGGCGAACTGCTAACATGCCGGTCCGATTGCCTGACCTTGAGTTCATGATGAGCCAACCCTGGAGCCCCGACAGCTGGAGGGCATTGCCTATTCAGCAGCAACCTCAATACCCCGATGCTGCGCACTTGTTGAAGGTCGAGCAGACGTTGGCAAGCTATCCGCCGCTGGTGTTTGCGGGCGAAGCCAGAGAGCTGCGCCGACAGTTTGCCGAGGTGACTCAGGGCCGCGCCTTCCTGTTGCAGGGCGGTGATTGCGCCGAGAGCTTCGTCGAGTTCTCCGCCGCCAAGATTCGCGACACATTCAAAGTCTTGCTACAGATGGCGATCGTCATGACCTTCGCCGCTGGCTGCCCGGTTGTGAAGGTCGGTCGTATGGCCGGTCAGTTCGCAAAACCCCGTTCAGCCAACGATGAAACCATCGACGGCGTGACGTTTCCTGCGTATCGGGGCGATATCGTCAACGCCATCGGCTTCGATGAAAAAAGCCGCGTTCCGGACCCTGACCGACTGATTCAGGCTTACAACCAGTCCACCGCGACTCTGAACCTGCTGCGTGCCTTCGCGCAGGGCGGTTTTGCCGACCTGCATCAGGTCCACAAATGGAACCTGGACTTCATCGCCAACTCGGCCCTGGCCGAGAAGTACAGCCAACTGGCCGACCGCATTGATGAAACCCTGGCGTTCATGCGTGCCTGCGGAATGGACAGCTCGCCGCAACTGCGCGAAACCAGCTTTTTCACGGCCCACGAAGCGCTGCTGCTGAACTATGAAGAAGCCTTTGTGCGGCGCGACAGCCTGACCAACGATTACTACGATTGCTCGGCGCACATGCTGTGGATCGGCGACCGCACCCGGCAACTGGACGGCGCTCATGTGGAGTTTTTACGCGGGGTGAACAACCCGATTGGCGTGAAAGTCGGGCCAAGCATGAACACCGACGACCTGATTCGCCTGATCGACATCCTCAACCCGGACAATGACCCCGGCCGTCTCAACCTGATCGCCCGCATGGGCGCGAACAAGGTCGGCGACCACTTGCCACAGTTGATCCGCGCCGTTGAACGTGAAGGCCGCAAGGTGCTGTGGAGTTCCGACCCGATGCACGGCAACACGATCAAAGCCAGCAGCGGCTACAAGACTCGGGACTTCGCGCAGATCCTTGGCGAGGTGAAACAGTTCTTCCAGGTGCATCAGGCAGAAGGCACGTATGCAGGCGGCATCCATATCGAAATGACCGGGCAGAACGTCACCGAATGCATTGGCGGTGCCCGGCCGATCACTGAAGATGGCTTGTCGGATCGTTATCACACCCACTGCGACCCACGCATGAACGCCGATCAGTCACTGGAGCTGGCGTTTCTGATTGCAGAGACGTTGAAGCAGGTAAAGCGCTAGGCCTCAGGCAAACCCAAGACTTGTAGGAGCTGCCGAAGGCTGCGATTGCATACCTTTGACACACCGCCATCGCAGCCTTCGGCAGCTCCTACAAATGCTACAGCCACCAACATCAGCGCTTCATCGGGTCCTTCCAGAAGTGCTGCTCGGCTTCCCGATAGACATCCGCACGGCTCAAACCAAGATCCTTCAAAGCTGCGTCACTCAAGCTCGCCAATTGCCTACGCTGGCGATGCAGCTCTGACCAACGGGAAGCGTGTCTCCTGATGGACCTGAGCAGGCGCTCGAACCAGGAATCACGGGACCGGGTTTTCAGTACCAGCACATAACCTTTTTGACCTTTCATCATCTTGCCCTCCATGTGGGATGGCTAGAGTCTCGCGCCAGCGTTAAGATCAATCCAACGAATGTTTCTTATGCGCCCCATATGGGAGATTGATGTATTGGCCAGTTATCCGAGCATCGACACGGAGCTCCTGCGCACCTTTGTGGCCATCGCCGATCACGGTGGGTTTACCCGAGCAGGCGAAGTGGTGAACCGCACCCAGTCGGCCGTCAGCATGCAGATGAAGCGTCTGGAGGAGGATTTGATCCAGCGCCCCCTCTTCCAGAAGGATGGACGCACCGTCAGCCTGACGATTGAGGGGCAAGTGCTACTGGGTTATGCCCGGCGGATCCTGAAGCTGCATGGAGAGGTCTTCAACACCCTGCGCGAGCCGCATATGGTGGGCGTGGTGAAGATTGGCTCACCGGACGATTACGTCATGCGTTTTTTGCCCGGCATTCTCCAGCGTTTCGCACAGGCCTATCCGTTGGTGCAGATTGAAGTGCACTGCGAACCCTCCAGACAATTGCTCCTGCGTCAGGATCTGGACCTGAGTATCGTCACCCGCGAACCCGGCACCGAGATCGGCCAAATCCTGCGTCAGGAGCGATTCGTCTGGATGGTCGCTCAAGGCTTTTATCCTCATGAACAAAATCCGGTGCCTTTGGCGATGTTCAACACCGACTGTTTTTGCCGGACGTGGGCCTGCAATGCCCTGGACACCATGCAGCGCGATTACCGGATTGCCTACACCAGTGCGAGTCTGGCGGCTATCAGCGCGGTGGTGACAGCCGGCCTGGCCGTGACCGCCCAACTGGAAAGTCTGCTGACCCCGGATTTACGCATTATCGGCGAGGCAGAACAGATGCCCCAGCTACCACTGGCGAGCATCGTCCTGCTGCGTAATCCGAAAAATCCTTCACCGATCACTGAATGCCTGGCCGAACACATCGCCGAAGGCTTCAGGCTTTAAAAGCCAGGATCACCGCACAGACCACCAAAAAGCCGCAGAACAACGAGCGCAGCAAACGCTCGGGCAGCGAGTGCGCCAGCTTGACGCCCCAACTGATGCTGGCCAGCCCACCCACAGCCAGGGGAATGCCCATGCTCCAATTGACGTGGTCATGCAGCGCGTAGGTAAACAGGGTGATGGCAGTACTCGGGGCAGCCAGCGCCAACGCAAGACCTTGAGCAACCACTTGGCTAGCACCAAAAAAACTGGTCAGAATCGGCGTCGCAATCACCCCGCCACCGACGCCGAACAGGCCTCCGGTGACGCCCGACCCCATCCCCAGCAACCAGAGCCGGTTGACGTGGCGCAAGCCGGTACTGGCGTGATGTTTGCGCCAGAACATCTGCGCGAGATTGAAGACCGTGAGCAAAATCAGAAAGGCAATGAACGCCACACGCATGTGCTGTGGATCAAGGCGTACCGCCCACAACGATGTCAGCCACGCCAGACAGAAACTCGGGATGATCAACATCATGGCGTTGCGCATGGAAATGCGATTGCGCTGGTTGTAACGCCACAGCGCCAACAGCACGTTGGGCAATACCATCAACAAAGCGGTGCCTTGGGCCAGCTGTTGATCAAGCCCGAACAGCACGCCTAGAGCGGGAATCGCAACCAGGCCACCGCCAATACCGAACAACCCACCCAGAGTGCCCATGGCGGCACCCAACGCTACGAACATCACCACTTCAATCACGCCGCAATCCCTTCTCAAACAATGCGCGCATGCTACGCAGTCTGGCTGCTCAGGCAAATAACCGATGTGCGCTATCACCCAGGTTTCATGCCCGCGATCGCGAGCCATCGCTGGCTGCATGCAGCGACTGCCGGAATTTATCTGGCGCATCAAAGATCACGGCACTAAATTGTCGGCATGACACACGCAAAAGAGGAACACCCCATGAGCGCTGACGCCAGCTCCACTGCCGACAGTAACTGCCAAGCGTTGCAGCTCGACAACCAACTGTGTTTCGCCCTCTACTCCACGTCCTTGCTGATGACCAAGGTCTACAAACCATTGCTGCAGGCGCTGGGCCTGACGTATCCGCAGTATCTGGCGATGATGGTGCTCTGGGAACAGGACGGCTTGACCGTTGGCGACGTCAGCACCCGGTTGCTGACAGATCCGGGCTCGCTGACGCCGCTGCTCAAGCGCCTGGAAGGTGAAGGTCTGATCAGCCGTACCCGCAGCAAGGAAGACGAACGTGTGGTGCTGCTGCACCTGACCAAGCAAGGCCGGGCCTTGCAGCAAAAAGCCCTGACTGTCCCCGGCTGCATCTTGTCCGCCAGCGGCCTGGAGATTGAACAACTGCAAGCGTTGCAAGGTGAGCTGCTCAAGCTTCGCGAGAATCTGCAGGGCAGTGTTTAAGGACGTTTCCCTCTGGCTGGCCAACCATTTGATGCAATTTCTGCAGGATTCATTTCAATTCAGCGGTCTGCATGCAGTTTGATAAGAGTTTGCCCGGTCTCCCTGACACTATGCTGTCGCGCAGCAAACTGGGACCTGTAGGAGCGCGCTTGCCCGCGATTCGGTCTGTGAGTCGATAAATATATCGTCTGTGCTGGCGCAATCGCGGGCAAGCGCGCTCCTACAGACAAAATCATTCCAAATCAGTTAGTTATATCCGTTTGACAAGAGCGAGCCTGAATCCAGATTTAAAATTCAAAATATTATCTTGCGCGCAAACTATTTGCGCGATACATTTATTTCGTACCCGTTAGCGCATACCTTTCCAGCGCAAACAGACAAGCTTTGAACGACCCGATCACTACGATTTCCCGATCTTGAATGAGGTGACACCATGGATACGCTTTACACTGGCATCGCAACTGCAACCGGCGGCCGTGATGGTCGTGCTGTTTCCAGCGACAACATCCTCGACGTGAAACTCTCCACGCCAAAAGAACTGGGCGGCGCAGGTGGTGCAGCCACCAACCCTGAGCAACTGTTCGCTGCCGGTTACTCGGCCTGCTTCATCGGCGCGCTGAAATTCGTCGCCGGTCAAAGCAAGCGCAGCATCCCGGCTGACGCCTCGATCACGACCCATGTCGGCATTGGTCAGATTCCTGGTGGTTTCGGTCTGGATATCGACCTGAACATCAACCTGCCGGGTCTGGAACAAGCTGATGCCGAGCAACTGGTTGAAGCCGCTCACCAAGTGTGCCCGTACTCGAACGCTACTCGTGGCAACGTTGATGTGCGTCTGCACGTAACCGTGTAATCGTAACGGGTCCCGTTGCCGCCACTTGGCCGAAACCCGTAGGAGCGAATTCATTCGCGAAGAGGCCAGTACAGCCGACACGTTTCTGTTGGCTAATACATAGCTTTCGCGAATGAATTCGCTCCCGCAAGGGCAGCCATGTTCGTTCGACAAGCGCCCACAAAAAAGCCCGCATCTCTGCGGGCTTTTTTGTGGAAGCAGTAAAAGCTGTGCTTATTTAGCACGGCCTTTGTAGGAACCGCCTTCACGGGTATCGATTTCGATGCGGTCACCGATTTCGATGAAATCAGCAACCTGCAGTTCGGTACCGTTGGCCAGCTTGGCAGGCTTCATCACCTTGCCGGAAGTGTCGCCACGAGCCGAACCTTCGGTGTAGTCAACGACGCGAACGATGGTGGTCGGCAGCTCTACGGAAACCAGACGCTCTTCGAAGAAGATCGCTTCGCAAACGTCGGTCATGCCTTCTTCCACGAATGGCAGAACGGCTTCGATGTCTTCAGCGTTCAGCTCGTACATGGTGTAGTCAGTGGTGTCCATGAACGTGTAGGTGTCGCCGCTGATGAAGGACAGGGTCGCTTCTTTGCGGTCGAGGATTACGTCGTCCAGTTTGTCGTCAGCGCTGTAAACGATCTCGGTCTTGTAACCGGTCAGCAGGTTTTTCAGCTTGGTCTTCATGATGGCGCTGTTACGACCGGACTTGGTGAATTCAGCTTTCTGAACCAGCCAAGGGTCATTTTCAAGACGAATCACGGTACCGGGTTTGAGTTCTTTACCAGTTTTCATTGCGTATATCCGAATTTGGATGGAATTTGCCGAGGCTCTGTACGAGAAACCGCTTCGCGCGTGTCACGCGAAGGTCTTTTTCGTACAGAGCCTAATCTCAAGGCCGCGTATCATACGAAACTCCACAAAACAGTACCAGCGCCGTCGCAAGATCAGCATGGGAAGCTTGTTGCAGACACCAGCTTTCAGCGTGCTCCGTGATCTCTGGCCAGTGCTCAAGCAGCGCTTGCCAGCTTTCAGCGCCCTTCTCCCCCGCATTCCAGCTGCGCCAGAAACCGCTCAATGCCTGTGCAGCCTCGTGCGAGAGCCCTGCAAGGTAATGTTCCAGAAAGGCATCGAGCTTGACCCAGTGAGCGTCATCCTCTTGCTCATAAATGTGCCAGAGCAACGGCCGCCCCGCCCATTGCGCTCTTACGAAAGAGTCTTCGCCGCGTACCACGTTGAAATCACAGGACCACAAAAGACGGTCGTAATCCTCCTGTCTGACGAACGGCAGTACCTGAACCGTCAACGCCCCGCGCGTTTCCTGTGCCCCAGCCTGAAGCGAGTCGACGCCAAGCCAGCGTTGCAGATCTCCCAGAATGCGGCCTTCCGGTACCAATAAGTGGCTCGCCTTGCTGTCGGTCGCCAACGCGTCGAGCCAGGCGCCGATGCCTGGGTTCTCGTAGGCAAATACCGAGATCAATCGCGTGCCATCGTCAGGGGTAACCCCAAGCCCTTGCAGGAAATGGCTGCGCTCTGCTCTGTTCTGCTGAAACCCTTGACGTGTGGCAAGCAGCTCGCGCTCTTGCAACAACCCACCAGTGGTCGGAACAAAGCCCGGAAAGAAAAAGAATTTGCGCAAACCGTTGGATTGCACCGAGGGAAGGCCATGGCAACCGCTCACCCAATCCTCAGCACTGAGGTATTCCAGATTGATCCATACCGGACGCGGCGAACTTTGTGCAATGGCATCCACGTAATCGGGCGGCAGACGGCAGGCGAACGCTTCGATGATTACATCGGCAACCTCGGTGGGCTGCCAGTCTTCAGGCCAGTGATGGACACTGACCCCTTCCCGCCACTGCTGCGCGGCCGAGGCATCAGCGCCGGGGCACAGGCGCACGAAGGCAGCCAGATCATCGACCCACAGGCGCACCTTCAGACCATGCTCGGCCACCAGTTGCCGGGCCAGACGCCAGGTCACGCCGATGTCACCGTAGTTGTCGACGACGCTGCAAAAAATGTCCCAAGAGGCTTTCATGTCCGGCTCCCTGAGGCTGGATGATAAAAAACGCCGATTGTCCTTCAGACAACCGGCATTCACCAGCCTCTGCTCATGGCACAATCGCAGCATCTGCAGTCAACGCCGAGATCCTGCCATGCCTACTCAACACCGCCGCGAGCTGAATGTTTCCCTTCATCCGTTGAAACTGATCGCCTGTATCGCCATCGGTATCTGGCTTGGTTTTGTCGCAGTAGCGCTGACCGGCATGCTGCTCTACAAAGCCTTGCCTGCGGCCGAGACCCAGGTAATCAATAACGCCGCCGCACAACTGAGCGCGCCGCCCGTCGAGAAACCTGCGCCCGCTGCGGAAAAAACCATGTTCGAAAAGTATGAGCAAAGCCTGCGGGAAAGTGAGGCTCGCCAAGCGTGGGAACAGGCTCAGGAACAACAGCAAAGAAACTTCAACGGCCCCAAATGCAACTTCTGGATGCAGCAGGACCGCACCGCTCCCAGCGAAAAAAGCCGCGCCAATGTCATCCAGTTCTGCGGATAAACCATGAACAAGCAAGACGTGTTGCATCTGATCATCGACAAATTAGAGGTGGACCTGGATATCGCCCAGCGCGCTGCGCAGACCGCCTATGAAACCGCGACCCACGAAGAAAACATCGCCGAAAACAAATACGACACGCTGGGGCTGGAAGCCTCTTATCTGGCGGCGGGTCAGGCGCGGCGAGTAGAAGAAATTCGCCAGTCGCTGATGCTCTATCAAAAGCTGACGCTTGCGCCATTCAACGAGGACAAAGGTATTCAGCCCGGCGACCTGATCACATTAGAAAATCACCTGGGTGTTGAGCAGCATCTGTTTCTGGGACCCGATGCCGCTGGTCTGAAGATTCAATACAGCGAGCACGCCATTACGGTGATTACCGCCCGTGCGCCATTGGGCCAGAGCCTGCTGGGTAAACAGGCGGGCGATGAGCTGGAAATTCGCGTCAATAGCAGCAGCCAAACCTTCGAAGTCACGCAGATAGTGTGACCGGCTATTCATTTGCAGGGTTGATCGCTCCAACTTTTTCTGGGTATGGTGGCTTCGTCGCCACATAAAGTGACCGGGACTACATAACCGGAAGCAAGGACTCACTAAGTAGGAGATATTTCATGACTAACGTCATTGCTTTCCCTGACGCCCATGAACGTGATCGCCTCAAGTCAAGTGACCACCCTGGGCTGAGATACCTGAACAAGAAAGAGCGACTGCTGATCGACCAGTTACGTAAGACCAGCCATGCAGGACGTCAGTACGTCTATGACTACGCAGCCATTATGTCGCTGTCCAAGCCCTTGCATCCGGATTGATTCCGCCCAGGCTCATAGGGGACGTAATCCTATGGGAGAGCCTATGCTTGCCCGCAGCTTATGACGTGGGACCGGTTTTAGCCGGGAAAGCGGCATTACTGACGACCCGTTTTCAGTGATGGTTCCGGCCTCTTCCCGGCTGAAGCCGGTCCCACGACATCACGCCAACAGCGGGACTGCATCTCCCGGCGAACCCATGACACCCCAATCCCGCGCAAGCGCCTATAGTGGGCGCACGTCCCGGTAATGTGGAAACCGTCATGAACCCCGCTGGATCTGAACACGACCACTCTGAACCACACACCACCGCCGAATCGGCCGTCAAAAAAACTGTCGATCATCTGCGTTTCCACAAGCACCACGCGCACCTTGCCAGTACGTTTGGCAACGATAGTTTTGCCCTCAAGGCGGAGGCCTTTGCCCGCTTCTTTGGCACGCCCGCGTTTCTCGGCGCGCAAACCGTCATTGTCTTGCTCTGGGTGATTTGTAATGCCACGGGCCTGACTCAATTCGATCTGTACCCGTTCATCCTGCTCAACCTGGCATTCAGCCTGCAATCGGCCTACGCCGCGCCGCTGATTCTGCTGGCTCAGACCCGCCAGTCGGCTCGGGATAAAGCCAACGCCGATGCCGACGCACAACACCGCGAAGATCTTGCAGCACAAATGCTCTCGTTGCTGGAACAGAACACTCGCCTCACCGAGCTGACCAAGTCGCTGACTGAACGCGTCGAGACGCTCACCTCGGACATGCATAAGCACTTTGTGAAACGCGACACCGTTGAAAGCGGCAAAAAGCCAATATTGGATATTTGAACGAAACCCTTGCTTGTAGGAGCTCACGAGCACCGCGAGGCAGCGATAGCGGAGTGTCAGACAAAACGCTATCGCTGCCTCGCGGTGCTCGTGAGCTCCTACAGATCCCGTGCGAATAAGCTAAATCTTGAACCCTCCACGCCTTCTACTGACCAATCTTACAAGCCCATTCGTGACGCACAGGCAAATATCCCTTTCCCGTTGCACTGTTTTTCTCCGCAGTCCGAGCCGGGATACTGAGCTCACGTCTTGTTTGTTTGAATCAATTTGAAGGAGCACCACACATGTCTATTCCAGCATTCGGCCTCGGTACTTTTCGCCTCAAGGATCAGGTGGTCATCGACTCGGTGACCAATGGCCTCGAACTCGGTTATCGGGTCATCGACACCGCTCAGATCTATGGCAACGAAGCCGAAGTCGGTAAAGCGATTGCCGACAGCGGCGTGCCTCGTGAAGAGTTGTTCATCACCACCAAGATCTGGACCGACAACTTCGCCGCAGACAAGCTGATCCCGAGCCTCAAGGAAAGCCTGGCGAAACTGAAGACTGATCATGTGGATCTGACGCTGATTCACTGGCCCTCACCAGAAGGCAAAGTCTCGGTCAAAGAATTCATGACCGCTCTGTTGGAGGCAAAGCAGCAGGGCCTGACCAAACAGATCGGCATTTCCAACTTCACGATTGCGCTGATGAAGGAAGCCATCGAAGTGGTGGGCGCCGAGAACATTGCCACCAACCAGATCGAGCTGCATCCGTACCTGCAAAACCGCAAGGTGGCTGATTTTGCCAAACAACACGGCATTCAGATCACGTCTTACATGACATTGGCGTACGGTGAAGTGCTGAAGGATCCAGTGATCGAACAGATCGCCAAACGCCACAATGCTTCGACCGCACAAGTGACGCTGGCCTGGGCGATGCAACTGGGTTATGCGGTGATCCCGTCGTCGACCAAACGCAGCAATCTGGAAAGCAACCTCAAGGCTCAGGATCTGAAACTGAGCGACGAAGAGATGGCACAGATCGCAGCGCTTGATCGCGGCCACCGCCTGACCAGCCCTGCCAGCCTTGCGCCTAAGTGGGATTGATCAGAACCTGACCTGGAATGCGATCCCTGTGGGAGCTAGCTGTCTCTGACACAACGCTATCGCGAAGCAAACACAGGCCTGTAGGAGCGCGCTTGCCCGGGATAGCGTCAGCACAGCCGATATATTTATTGGCTGACAGACCGTCATCGCGGGCAAGCGCACTCCTACAGGTTAAAAATCCTTAAATCAGTTAGTCGAATATTTTTTGATTGAAGCTACGGTGTCCATGTCACCGCGCTGTCTCGCGGTAAACATGCACCCTGCAGGAGTGAGCTTGCTCGCGATAGCGGTAGACCTGTTGAGGTATTACCGTCTGGCCTGACGCTATCGCGAGCAAGCTCACTTCTACAGAAGGCATTCCAAATCAGGTAATTGCAGGGGCCCCCACAAGTTCGGATTTCAATTCATTGAATGAGCATCACCCCACCGCCAGCAACCGCTCCAGCACTGACTGATCACGCCCAGCCCGCGCCACATCGGCGTACAGCGACTCGGCGATTTCATCGGCGCGGATTGGCAGCACCGACAACAAGGTGTCGCTCAACCCGTGGCTGGATTCACAGAAACCCTGCATGTAAATCGAAGCTTTGCAGCGGCTGTCGGTCTTGATCCGATAATCGCGACTCACCTCGAAATCCCCCAGGTACTCACTCAGTGGCTCCAGCAGATGACGGTGCAACTGACGCTCGTAGCCGGTGGCAAGAACCACGGCATCGTAGGTCTGAACACTGCTCTCACCGCTGGCGGCGAGATTACCCAGCGCCACTTCAACGCCATTGGCAGTCGCCCTGGCGCTCTGAACCGAGGTCAGGTTGCGGAATGCATGACGTGCGATGCCTGAGACTTTCTGGCGATATAACACGCCGTAGATGCGTTCGATCAGATCGATGTCCACCACTGAGTAATTAGTGCTGTGGTATTCGCGAATCATCTGTTCGCGCTGCTGGCCGTTCTGGCTGAACATCAAATCAGTGGATTTGGGAGAGAACACTTCGTTGACGAACGGACTGTCGTCGGCAGGCTTGAGTGCCGAGCCGCGCAGGATGATGTCCACCTGCACCGACGGGTAGCTGTCATTCAGGTCAATGAAAGCCTCGGCCGCACTCTGCCCGCCCCCCACAATCGCAATGCGCATCGGCTTCCCGTTGGCGCAGGCTTGCTGAGCCATGGATTGCAGATATTTTGAATGGTGAAACACTCGCGCGTCACCCTTCAGGTTGGAGAACGCCTCGGGAATGCGCGGTGTGCCGCCGGGGCTGACCACGACCGAACGGGTGGTGCGCACGTGATTCTGGCCTTGTGTATCACGGGAAATAACCCGCAACGCCTCGACCTGCTGTTTGTGCATGACCGGCTCGATGGCGGTGACTTCTTCGCCATAGCAGCTCTGCTCGTTGAACTGCGCAGCGACCCAGCGCAGGTAGTCGTTGTACTCCATCCGGCACGGGTAAAAGGTTCCGAGGTTGATGAAATCCACGAGGCGACCGTGCTGCTTGAGGTAGTTGACGAATGAAAACGGGCTGGTGGGATTGCGCAGCGTGACCAGATCCTTGAGGAAGGAAATCTGCAATTCGCTTTGGGTCACCAGCGTGTTGCCATGCCAGCGGTAATCGGCCTGTTTGTCGAGGAACAACGCATCCAGCACACCCTCCCGCTCGCCCCGCTCCTGCAGGGCAATTGCCAGTGCCAGATTGGATGGACCAAAACCGATACCGATCAAATCGTGAACCACGGCAGATGCAAGAGCCTGTGTCATTCCAGTGTCCTCGGGAGATGTTGCCCGCTCGTCAATCGATGGCCAGCAAGGTGGCCTGTTGCAGTAGGAAACGAGGACAGGGAAACAAAATTTAACGATTGACCGGACACTGCTGTCGCTCACGTCAATCTGCTGTAGGAGCTCACGAGCAACGCGAGGCAGCGATGGCGGTGTGTCTGATACACCGCCATCGCTGCCTCGCGTTGCTCGTAAGCTCCTACAGGGCTGGTTTCAAATGCGTGGGCTCAACGCAACTCCCCACGCAACAACGCCACCTGTCTGCGCGCCGCTGCCTGGGTCGATGCGTCACCGGTCAACGCTGGCCCGGCGACAACGGTCACCCTCGACCACAGGCGGCGGAACAATCTTTTGCCCGGCGCACGGCTGAAAAAACTGCCCCACAAGCCTTGCAGCGCCATCGGGATGACCGGCACAGGCGTCTGTTCAAGAATGAGCTTCATGCCACTTTTAAACTCATCAATCTCACCGTCGCGAGTCAACTTGCCTTCTGGAAAGATGCATACCAGCTCGCCTTCGCTCAGGTATTGGGCGATTTTTTTGAATGCCTGGTCGTAGATCTGCACGTCCTCACCACGCCCGGCAATGGGAATCGTCCCGGCAGTGCGGAAGATGAAGTTGAGCACCGGCAAGTTGTAGATCTTGTAGTACATGACAAAACGGATCGGCCGCCGCACCGCACCGCCGATCAACAGGGCATCAACGAAGGACACGTGATTACACACCAGCAATGCCGGGCCTTCGTCTGGAATATGATCGAGATTATCGTGCTTGACGCGGTACATGGAATGGCTGAGCAGCCAGATCATGAAGCGCATGGTGAACTCTGGAACAACCTTGAAGATGTACACGTTGACTGCGATGTTCATCAACGAGATGGCCAGAAACAGCTCCGGAATCGACAGCTTGGCCACGCTGAGCAGCAAGATCGACACAATCGCCGACACCACCATGAACAGCGCATTGAGAATGTTGTTGGCGGCGATGACCCGAGAGCGTTCGCTTTCCAGGGTGCGGGACTGAATCAGCGCATACAGCGGAACGATGTAGAAGCCACCGAAAATCCCGATGCCAAGAATGTCCAGCAGCACCCACCACGCCTGACTGAAACCCAGCACGCCCAGCCAGTCGTTGGCCATGACGTTCTGCGGCATTTGCCCGGAATGCCACCACAGCAACAGGCCGAACACCGTCAGGCCCATGGAGCCAAATGGCACCAGACCGATTTCCACCTTGCGCCCCGACAAGCGCTCGCAGAGCATCGAGCCGGTCGCGATACCGATGGAGAACACGGTCAGAATCAGCGTCACCACGGTTTCGTCGCCGTACAGCCACTCTTTGGCGTAAGACGGGATTTGCGTCAGGTAGATCGCACCGACGAACCAGAACCAAGAGTTACCGACAATCGAGCGCGACACCGCGGGCGTTTGTCCAAGACCCAGGCGCAAGGTGGCCCAGGTCTGAGTGAAAATATTCCATTCGATTTTCATCTGCGGCGTAACCGCAGCGGCTCGGGGGATGCTGTGGCTGGCGATGAAACCCAGGCACGCCGTCAACACCATCACACTGGCGACAAACATCTCGTAATGAGCGGTAGACATGATGATGCCGGCACAAATGGTCCCGGCCAGAATCGCCAGAAAGGTGCCCATTTCTACCAGTCCATTGCCGCCGACCAGCTCTTCTTCGCGCAGGTGTTGCGGCAGGATCGAATACTTCACGGGCCCGAACAGCGCCGAGTGGGTGCCCATGGCAAACAACGCCACCAGCATCAGCCACAGGTGCCCGAACAGGAACCCCACCGATCCCACCAGCATGATGCCGATCTCGGCCAGCTTGATCACACGGATCAACTTGTCCTTGGCGTACTTCTCACCAAACTGCCCGGCCAGTGCAGAGAACAGGAAGAACGGCAGGATGAACAGCAAGGCACACAGATTCACCCAGATCGAGCGATCACCGTCGATGTTCAGCTTGTAGAGAATGGCCAGAATCAGCGATTGCTTGAGGATGTTGTCGTTGAATGCCCCGAGGGACTGAGTGATGAAAAACGGCAGAAAACGACGCTTTCCAAGCAAATTGAACTGTGACTGATGGCTCATCGTCCGCGATCCTGAATGGCAACGGGCACATTGAAGACGTTACAAGACGTAATGTCGATAGGATGTTTCGGAATGTTGTGGATTTGGAGGTCAATTCAAGTTGCCACGCAAACAGAGGGAGATTTTATTTTTGCTCGCAAGCTGACGTGGGACCGGCTTTAGCCGGGAAGGCGATATGTCTGACGATAAAAATGTAGAGCCTGTACTGGCCTCTTCCCGGCTGAAGCCGGTCCCACGTCCATAAACAAATTCTGTGTGCGAGACTTGGTCTGGGCGGCATTCCGACAATTCAGGCGCTGTGGTTGCTCGCGATAAGCGCCCCAAGTCCCCACATCCACCCACTCTTCTCTTTCACGACTAAAGTCGCTCCTACTCTCCCGAACCTTCATGCGAGACTAACCAGCTTGTTCCTGAGGCTCTGAATGTCTATGTCGCTGTCCACCGGGCTGATTGCGGCCGTCGCCCTGGCTTATATGGCCGTCATGTTTGCCATCGCCTTTTACGGAGACCGGCGCAGCACTTCGCTGCCGCCCCGGCTGCGGGCGTGGGTGTATAGCCTGTCGCTGGCGGTGTATTGCACCAGTTGGACGTTCTTTGGCGCGGTCGGTCAGGCCGCCGAGCAGTTATGGTCGTTCCTGCCGATCTACCTGGGGCCTGTGGTGCTGATGCTGCTGGCACCCTGGGTGCTGCAGAAAATGGTGCTGATCAGCAAACAGGAAAACATCACTTCGATTGCCGACTTCATCGCCGCCCGATATGGCAAGTCGCAATCCCTGGCAGTAGTCGTTGCGCTGATCTGTCTGGTTGGGGTTTTGCCCTACATCGCCCTGCAACTCAAAGGTATCGTGCTCGGGGTGAACATCCTTATTGGTGCCGTCGCGGACGCCGCCGGAACCCGGGCGCAGGATACGGCGCTGATCGTTTCGCTGGTCCTCGCGCTGTTCACGATTGTCTTCGGCACGCGCAATCTGGACGTTACCGAGCACCACCGCGGCATGGTCATGGCGATTGCCTTCGAGGCGCTGGTCAAGCTGTTTGCTTTCATGGCAGTGGGCGCGTTCGTGACGTATGGCCTCTATGACGGCTTCGACGACCTGTTCAATCAGGCCCTGATCGCGCCAAGGCTTGAGGAATACTGGAAGGAAACCATCAACTGGCCATCGATGGTGGTGCAAACCGGCGTGGCGATGATGGCGATTGTCTGCCTGCCCCGACAGTTTCACGTCACTGTCGTAGAAAACATCGATCCGCAAGACCTGCGGCTGGCCAAGTGGGTGTTCCCGGCCTATCTGGTTCTCGCGGCACTGTTTGTTGTGCCCATCGCTCTCGCCGGGCAAATGCTCCTGCCCGACTCAGTGCTGCCGGACTCGTTCGTGATCAGCCTGCCACTGGCGACCACGCACCCTTCGCTGGCCTTGCTGGCGTTCATCGGCGGCGCCTCGGCGGCCACGGGCATGGTGATTGTGGCGAGTGTCGCGCTGTCGACGATGATCTCCAACGACATGCTGCTGCCGTGGCTGCTGAGCCGCAAAACCGCTGAGCGCCCGTTTGAGGCGTTTCGCCACTGGATGCTGTCGGTGCGCCGGGTCAGCATCGTTGTCATTCTGCTACTGGCCTACGTTTGCTATCGGCTACTGGGTTCGACTGCCAGTCTGGCAACCATCGGCCAGATCGCCTTTGCCGCCATCACGCAGTTATCGCCCGCGATGTTTGGCGCACTGTGGTGGAAGCAGGCCAACCGTCGGGGTGTTTTTGCCGGGTTGGGGGCCGGGATTTTCCTGTGGTTTTACACCTTGGTGCTGCCGATTTCCGCCGAAAGCCTCGGCTGGTCTCTAGACAGCTTTCCACTCCTGGCCTGGCTGCACAGCAATCCACTGGGGCTGCCGATTACGCCGCTGACCCAAGGCGTGGTGCTGTCGCTGGCGGGCAACTTCATTCTGTTTGGCTGGGTGTCGGTGATCTCCAAGACACGGGTTTCCGAGCACTGGCAGGCCGGGCGTTTCATCGGTCAGGACGCCAGTGTCAGCACCGGCAATCGACCGCTGCTGGCGGTACAGGTCGAGGACTTGCTGAACCTGTCCGCGCGTTTCGTGGGTGAAGAACGCGCCCGACAAAGCTTCATCCGCTTCGCCTATCGACAAGGCAAAGGCTTCAACCCAAACCAGAACGCCAACGGTGACTGGATCGCCCACACCGAGCGCCTGTTGGCCGGTGTGCTGGGTGCGTCATCGACCCGCGCCGTGGTGAAAGCCGCCATCGAAGGCCGCGACATGCAGCTCGAAGACGTGGTGCGCATCGCTGACGAAGCCTCCGAGGTGCTGCAGTTCAACCGCGCTCTCCTGCAAGGAGCCATTGAGAACATCACCCAGGGCATCAGCGTGGTCGATCAATCGCTGAAGCTGGTGGCGTGGAATCACCGTTATCTGGAGCTGTTCAATTATCCCGAGGGGCTGATCAGCATTGGCCGCCCGATTGCCGACATCATTCGCTACAACGCCGAACGCGGTCTGCTTGGCCCCGGCGAGGCGGAAGTTCACGTGGCCCGGCGTCTGCACTGGATGCGTCAGGGGCGCGCCCACACCTCGGAGCGGATGTTCCCCAATGGCCGGGTAATCGAGTTGATTGGCAACCCGATGCCAGGCGGCGGCTTTGTAATGAGCTTCACCGACATTACCGCCTTCCGCGATGCCGAGCATGCACTCAAGGGCGCGAATGAAAGCCTTGAACAACGGGTCGCCGAGCGTACCCATGAGCTCTCGCAACTGAACCTCGCGCTGACCGAAGCCAAGGGCACGGCCGAAGCGGCGAACCAGTCGAAAACCCGCTTTCTGGCAGCGGTCAGCCATGACTTGATGCAGCCATTGAATGCCGCCCGCCTGTTTTCTGCGGCGCTCTCCCATCAGGACGACGGTATGTCCGCCGAGGCTCAGCAACTGGTGCAGCATCTGGACAGCTCGCTGCGCTCGGCAGAAGACCTGATCAGCGACCTGCTGGACATTTCCCGCCTGGAAAACGGCAAGATCACCCCGGATCGTCAGCCTTTCGCGCTGAACACGTTGTTCGACACGTTGGGCGCAGAATTCAAGGCGCTGGCTCAGGAACAAGGCCTGGAATTCCGGGTAAGCGGTACCGCGCTGCGGGTCGACAGCGACATCAAGTTGCTGCGCCGCATCTTGCAGAACTTCCTGACCAATGCCTTCCGTTACGGCAAGGGCCCGATATTGTTGGGCGTACGCCGCCGTGGCACCTACCTGAGTCTGGAGGTCTGGGATCGTGGGCCGGGCATTCCGGAAGACAAGCGACGGGTGATTTTCGAAGAGTTCAAACGTCTGGACAGTCACCAGACCCGCGCCGAAAAAGGACTGGGACTGGGCCTGGCGATTGCTGATGGTCTGTGTCGCGTACTGGGCCACACCTTGCAAGTGCGTTCATGGCCGGGCAAAGGCAGTGTGTTCAGTGTGTGCGTGCCACTGGCTCAGCATCAGACGGTTCCGGCCAACATTGTCCCCGACGCGAACCGCACTGCGCTGACCGGGACACAGGTGTTGTGCATTGATAATGAGGACAGCATTTTGATCGGCATGAACAGCTTGCTGACTCGCTGGGGGTGTCAGGTCTGGACCGCTCGCAGCCGTGAGGAATGTCAGGCACTGCTGGATGAAGGCGTACGCCCGCAACTGGCGTTGGTGGATTACCACCTGGACAATGGCGAGACCGGCACCGAGTTGATGGCCTGGTTGCGGACGCGCCTTGGCAAGCCGGTACCGGGCGTGGTGATCAGCGCCGACGGCCGCCCCGAACTGATCGCTCAAGTGCATGCTGCCGGGCTGGATTACCTGCCCAAGCCGGTCAAGCCCGCGGCGTTGCGGGCGCTGTTGAGTCGGCATGTGATGTTGGGATAAACGCGAAGCCCTGTAGGAGCTGCCGAAGGCTGCAATAGCGGTGTGTCATAGGCATCCATTCGCAGCCTTCGGCAGCGCCTACAGAAATGGACAACAGGGTTTAGGCCCTTTCCACCGCCGCAGCCAGGGCTTTGGCAAACCTTCTTGCGACCTCATTAACTTGCTCAGCGGTAATAATCAGCGGCGGCAGGAAGCGTACGACGCTGCCGTGGCGGCTATGGCCGACGCGAACAGACACAGCAGCGGCGGGACATCCAGCGCCAGCAACCCATAAGCCAGTTCATAACCGAGCAAACCGCCCAGACTATGACCGAACAACGCATACGGCTGGCCAGGGCTCTGTCGCAACTGGCGAGCAACCTCACCGGCCAACTGCGCGGCAAGCTGGTGCATAGCCGGGGCTGTCACCCAAGAAAACGGACGGAGGCGAGAAATAATTAGTAACGGCTAGACGGGCTGATCGCCAGACAGGGCAAGCGATGAAGCACAAAGCTATGAGAAAGGAATACCGATAGATATTTTTCTCATTTGACAATCATTATCATCCAGCCTAATTTGTTGCCCGGTGTGTAGGGGGCTTCCCTACGAAAGCTGCATCTGCCCAACTGCTGCAAGGTGATTTCCATGCCGGAACAACTATCCACAAGTACGTGCGATTCACCGCTACTCCAGGCGTTCGTCGAAAACCGCCTGATTCTGGTCAAGATTGCCGCCCGCATTACCGGCTGCCGATCACGGGCCGAAGACGTCGTACAGGACGCTTTCTTTCGATTGCAGTCCGCGCCGCAGATCACCTCGTCGATCAAGGCCCAGCTCAGTTACCTGTTTCAGATCGTGCGCAATCTGGCGATCGATCATTACCGCAAACAGGCGCTTGAGCAGAAGTACTCGGGCTCCGAGGAAGAAGGACTCAATGTGGTTATCCACGGCGCGTCCCCTGAAACCTCGCACATGAATTTCACCACCCTGGAAACCATTGCCGACGCCCTGACCGAACTGCCTAGCCGCACGCGTTATGCATTCGAGATGTACCGGCTGCACGGCGTCCCGCAGAAGGACATTGCCAAGGAGCTCGGTGTTTCGCCGACGCTGGTGAACTTCATGATCCGCGATGCCTTGGTGCATTGCCGCAAGGTTTCCCTTCAGGAAGCGCGCGCTGTCAGGCGCTAAACACTGAACCTGTAGGAGCTGCCGAAGGCTGCGAAAGCGTCTTCACTGACAACCGTCAATCGCAGCCTTCGGCAGCTCCTACAGGTAAGGTGATCGACGCAACCCCGCGTTAAAGCCACTCACACCGCTCAAAAAACCGCTGCCGATCCAGGGTCATCAGCGCTGCCCGCTTATGGGGAAAATCGAATTCCTTTTCCTTCTCGAACCCCTGCCCTTGCATGTAGGCAATCATCTTCCCGTTGTCGGCGCGCGGTTCTGATACCAGTCGCTGGGTGCGCTCATCATCGAGGAAAAGGTAATGCACCAGTGCGGAAAGCCAACTGGCGACTTTATGCGGACCCCGATGGCCTTCTTCGCCAACCAGCATGTGGATCCCGCGGTCGTAATCGCCTGGATTGCAGAACGGGGCGATGCGATCTTCCAGCGCCCAGTAGGCTTCAAAATAGGCAAATGGCTGGTCGTCGAAGCAGCCGATCAAGGTCAGGGTGTGAGGGTCGGCAGCCTGTTTTTCCAGGTACTCCCGGTGCTGCTCCAGCGACCCGCCCTCCTGCCAGAACTGCAGAACGCGGGGGTTGTTTTGCCAGCGATTGAAGCGTTCAAGGTCCAGATCGATTTCCAGGGCGCGCAGTGAAATCGAGGCGCCGAGACGGGCATCAAAACGTCGATAGACTTCGCCAACAGGCTTGGCCGGGCGAATCAACGGCATCGCCGTCGCGGATAATGACTGGGGCATGTTTGGGGCTCACGAATTAGGGCTGATTCAATGAGAAAACGTGCCCCGGGCGGGAAAATTTAATGCGAGGTTTCAATCAAGCACCTCAGGTTGAAACATGAAACGGTAGGAGCCAACTTGTTGGCGAGAAGGACTACGCGGTGTGTCAGGTGAATTTTCTCGCGAACAAGTTCGCTCCTACCGGGTGGTGGTGTTTATGCCGTTCGGGTAGGAGGCAACTTTTTGGCGAGAAGGGCTACGCGGTGTGTCAGGTGAATTTTCTCGCGAACAAGTTCGCTCCTACCGGGTGGCGCGGTGTTCATCCCGTTCGGGTAGGAGGCAACTTGTTGGCGAGAACGGTTACGCGGTGTGTCAGGTGAATTTTCTCGCGAACAAGTTCGCTCCTACCGGATAGCGCGGTGTTCACGCCGTTCGGGTAGGAGGCAACTTGTTGGCGAGAAGGGCTACGCGGTGTATCTGTTAAATCGTCTCGCGAACGAGTTCGCTCCTACCGGGTGGCGCGGTGTTCATGCCGTTCGGGTAGGAGCGCCAACTTGTTGGCGAGAAGGACCACGCGGTGTGTCTGTTGAATCGTCTCGCGAACGAGTTCGCTCCTACCGGCTGGCGCGGTGTTCACGCCGTTCGGGTAGGAGGCAACTTGTTGGCGAAAAGGAGCACGCGGTGTGTCTGCTGAATCGTCTCGCGAACGAGTTCGCTCCCACCGGTTGGCGCGGTGTTCATGCCGTTCGGGTAGGAGCCAACTTGTTGGCGAGAAGGGTTACGCAGTGTGTCAGGTGAATTTTCTCGCGAATGAGTTCGCTCCTACCGGGTGGCACGGTGTTCACGCCGTTCGGGTAGGAGGCAACTTGTTGGCGAGAAGGGTTACGCGGTGTGTCAGGTGAATTTTCTCGCGAACAAGTTCGCTCCTACCAGGTGGCACGGTGTTCATGCCGTTCGGGTAGGAGCGCCAACTTGTTGGCGAGAAGGGCTACGCGGTGTGTCAGTTGAATTGTCTCGCGAACAAGTTCGCTCCTACCGGTAGGCGCGACCGCTAAGGAAATTTACGATCCGCGCGCCCCTCATCCATGTAAAAATGTCGACCAACATATCAAGGCCCAGTGTCAGGAGGATTGCATGCGGTACGCGCACGACCACAAAGCCCAGACTCACGAACGCATTCTTCACGAAGCCTCGGCACGCTTTCGTCGCGACGGTATTGGTGCCACCGGGCTGCAGCCGCTGATGAAAGCATTGGGGCTGACCCATGGCGGCTTCTACGCGCATTTCAAATCCAAGGATGACCTGGTCGAAAACGCGATGCGCTGTGCGGCGGACGAAGCCAACGAACGCACCAGACAAGCCTTCGAACAAGAGAATGGGCTGAGCGCATTTATCGATATGTATTTGTCCGAAGGGCATCGCAATGCGCCCGAGAAAGGCTGCCCAATGCCGACCATGGCGTCGGAGCTCGGCCAGCGCGGCCAGCCCAGCCCGATCGCCGATGAACTGATCGAGTCGCGACTCGCCGCCCTGCAACACGCACTCGGCGGGCCGGATGCCGACGCGCAAAGCGTGGTGATGCTGTCCACTCTGGTTGGCGCTTTGATGCTGTCGCGCAGTACTCAGGATCCGGCTCTTTCAGCGCGAATCCTGCACACCACCCGTGAATGGTTGAAACAGCAGAACACCGAGTCCTGATCAATCCTGCCAGCGCTTGAACAACACGCTGGCATTGACGCCACCGAAGCCAAAACCGTTCGACAAGGCGTATTCGATGGCCATGGTCCGCGCTGCGCCGTGAACAATATCGAGACCGGCTGCGGCTTCATCAGGATTGTCGAAATTGAGGGTCGCCGGGGCGATTTGATCGCGAATCGCCAACGCCGTGAAAATGGCTTCGATCCCACCCGCAGCGCCCAACAAATGCCCGGTCGCCGATTTGGTCGAGGTCACTGCGATGGAGTGTTGATCGCCAAACAGTGCCTTGATGGCCGCCATCTCCCCTTTGTCGCCGACCGGCGTGGAAGTGGCATGAGCATTCAGATGCTGAATGTGTTCTGGCTGGATCCCCGCCTGGCGAATCGCCGCGCCCATGGCCCTCTGAGCACCACTGCCATCTTCCGGCCCGGCCGTCAGGTGATAAGCGTCGGCACTGGTGCCATAACCCACCAGTTCGACGATGGGTTTCGCGCCCCGGGCAAGGGCATGTTCCAGCGATTCAATCACCAGAATCCCGGCGCCCTCGCCCATCACAAAACCGTCGCGATCACGATCAAAGGGACGCGAAGCACGCTCGGGCGTTTCATTGAAGCCACTGGACAGGGCACGAGCGGCAGCGAACCCCCCCAGGCTAACCCGATCGATTGCCGCCTCCGCCCCACCGCAAATAGCGATGTCGGCTTCACCACAGCGGATCATTCGCGCTGCATCGCCAATGGCTTGCACACCCGCGGCACAGGCCGTCACCGGCGCACCCAGCGGCCCTTTGAAACCATGTTGAATGGAAACATGACCCGCTGCCAGATTGACCAGAAACGAGGGAATCGTAAACGGGGACAAACGCCGCGGTCCACGGCTGTCGGTGGTGCGCACCGCATCGGCAATCGCCCCGAAACCACCAATCCCCGAGCCAATAATCGTCGCCGTTCGCTCCCTGGCCTCTTCGCTATCGGCTACCCAGCCAGCCTGCGCAATCGCCTCCTGGGCGGCAGCGAGGGCAAACAGGATGAAGCGATCCATTTTCTTTTGCTCTTTGGCGGGCACCGCGCTGTCCGCATCGAAACCGGCTTCAGGATCGTCAGCCATGAGTGGTACGCGCCCCCCGACCTTACCCGGCAGATCGGCAACGATTTCTTCACTCAACCGAACAATGCCGGAGCGCCCGGCCAGCAGGCGCTGCCACACGGCTTCGACGCCAGTGCCCAGAGGCGTAACCAGCCCCATCCCGGTCACGACAATTCGTGGGCCATTCCTGGTGATCTGTGCCTCAGCGCTCACGACTTGACGCCTTTCGCATGGGAAATGCTCATTTTTGAAATCTCCAGTCCACATTCCGGCTTTATATTAAACATGTAATTCAAAGCATTGTATGTCGACCAGCATTTGATATGTCAAGAGGCCCAAAGGAAGCGCAAGGATGTCGTTTGCCAGGTCTGGCAGCAGGAGGAGATGAAGCGGGGATGACAGGAAGGCCGGTCCTGGACCGGCCTGATCAGAAGGAATTAAAGGCGGTTACTCGACTGCGAGTCTGTCCCGATTCTTGTCCAGAAGGGCTTTGCCAATGCCTTTGACTTCAATCAACTCGTCCACCGAGGTGAACTCACCGTTGGCCTCGCGATAGGCGACGATGGCTTCAGCCTTACCCTTTCCGATGCCTGAGAGTTGCTTCTGCAGGGTTTCCGCTTCAGCAGTATTGATGTTGACCTTGGGTGCCATTTGGTCCTGCATGACGACCGCGGCCATGGGGGTATTCTTTTCCGAAGGCGTAACCGGCGCGGCGGTTACAGCAACCGAAGCACTGGTTAAAAACGCGAATAACAACGAGGAAAGAAAAGCTTTACGCATGTGGAACACTCCGTAACATCATGATTGAGTGCGACATTCCTTGAGTCGCCACTCAAACTTAGTTCAGGGTGTTGGGGTGTCAATCGAGGCAAGGGTGACCAGTTATTACACGAGCGAGCTGATAAGGTTTTCATTACACCCGCCACGCTAATCGGGTAACACGAGGCGACAAACTGCCTTTTTCGAACGCAACATAATTCACTGGATAAATGGTTTTTTGCAGGACTGGCCGGGCGGCGTTCCGCTTTAGCCGGGAGGAAGCCAGTACATTCGCCAGGTACCCTTCGCCAGACATAATCTCTTCCCGGCTAGAGCCGGTCTTACGGGTCTATGCCTGCGGGACGCTATAGAGGATTTTTCAAGGCCGAAAGCACAACCACGGTGGGACAAAAGTTGGCGACCGTGCAGAGTGCGATATGCTCTACTTCATCGCATTGGCACCCATGACGATCTGATCGCAAATGACTGCGCAATCAAATGTCAGGCCGAACACATCCAAGACTTCTTTTCAGGATAGATAGATGTTCAACGATAAGACCATTCTCATCACCGGTGGCACGGGGTCGTTCGGCAAAAAGTACGTTCAGACTATTTTGAGCCGCTACACGCCTAAGAAGTTGATCATATTTTCTCGCGACGAACTCAAGCAGTACGAAATGCAGCAGACCTTCAATGCTCCGTGCATGCGCTATTTCATTGGTGACGTGCGTGATAAGGAGCGCATGGTGCAAGCGATGCGGGGTGTTGATTTCGTTATTCATGCCGCGGCACTCAAGCAGGTGCCTGCCGCAGAATACAACCCGATGGAATGCATCAAGACCAACATTCATGGTGCTGAAAACGTCATTCATGCAGCGCTGGAGAATAATGTAGAGCGGGTGATTGCGTTATCCACCGACAAGGCTGCCAACCCGATCAATCTTTACGGTGCGACCAAGCTGGCGTCTGACAAACTTTTTGTCGCCGCCAACAATATGTCCGGGGGGCATCGCTGCCAGTTTTCAGTAGTCCGCTACGGCAACGTCGTCGGGTCGCGGGGTTCAGTTGTACCGTTCTTTGAGAAACTCATCGCTTCCGGCGCTGATTCTTTGCCGATTACCGACGCACGCATGACGCGCTTCTGGATCACGTTGCAACAGGGCGTGGATTTTGTGCTGAAGAACTTTGAACGCATGTATGGCGGTGAGATTTTTGTACCCAAGATTCCATCGGTGCGCATTACTGACCTCGCTGAAGCCATGGCGCCGGGTATGCCGCAAAAGGTTATCGGAATCCGTCCCGGCGAGAAGCTGCATGAAATCATGTGCCCTTCCGATGACTCGCACCTGACTCTGGAATTCGAAGATCATTACGTGCTGCGCCCGACCATCACATTCTACAGTCGCACTAACGACTTCACAGTTAACCAGTTGGGTGAAACCGGTGTGCCTGTGCAGCAAGGGTTTGAATACAATTCCGGGACAAATCCGCAGTTTCTCGATGTGGCTCAAGTTGCTCAGTTCAACAAGTCCGCCGAGGCCTGAATATGATTCCCTATGGCCGCCAGGACATTACCCAGGCCGATATTGACGCAGTGGTGGGCGTTTTACAGTCCGACTTTCTGACCCAGGGGCCGATGGTCCCGCGGTTTGAGGGCCTGATTGCCAACTACTGCGGCGCCAGACATGCGCTCGCAGTCAACAGTGCGACGTCCGCGCTGCACATTGCCTGTCTTGCGCTGGGGCTTGGGCCCGGCGATCTGTTGTGGACGACACCGGTCACGTTCGTCGCTTCTGCCAACTGCGGACTGTATTGCGGTGCGCAGGTTGATTTCGTGGACATCGATCCGCGCACTTACAACCTTGACGTCGTAGCGCTTGAGCATAAGTTGCTGCAAGCTCAACGAACCGGGCAGCTGCCGAAGGTATTGGTTGCGGTACATCTCTGCGGCCAGCCTTGTGACATGGAACGCATCCATGCACTGTCGCAGCAATTCGGGTTTCGGGTCATAGAAGATGCATCCCATGCCATTGGCGGCAAGTACCAGGGTCTACCCATTGGTAACTGCCAATATAGCGATATCACGGTTTTCAGCTTTCACCCGGTAAAGATCATTACCACCGCAGAAGGCGGGATGGTCACCACCAATGATGCGCAACTGGCCCGGAAGTTGGCATTGCTGCGCAGCCATGGCATTACCCGCGATCCGGAGCAAATGACCCACGACGCCGATGGCCCGTGGTACTACCAACAAATCGATCTCGGCTTTAATTATCGGATGACGGAGTTGCAGGCGGCGTTGGGAGTCAGCCAGATGGACCGGCTTGATGATTACGTTGCGCGGCGACACCAGTTGGCAGCACGTTATCAAGAGCTGCTGGCTCACTTGCCGATCACCCTCCCATGGCAGCACCCGGAAGGCTACTCAGGCCTGCACTTGTTCGTCATCCGCCTGCAGCTCGACAAACTGGCGGTGACGCATCGCCAAGTGTTCGAATCCATGCGTGCTCAGGGTATCGGTGTAAACCTGCATTACATTCCGGTGCACACGCAGCCGTACTTCCAGCAAATGGGTTTTGCCCCTGACGCCTTTCCGGAAAGCCAGCAATACTATCGCGAAGCCCTCAGTATTCCGATGTTCCAGACCATGACCCTCAACCAGCAGGATGAGGTTGTCGCGGCCCTGAGCAAGGCGCTCATCCCATGAAACTGGCGGTGATCCCTGCTCGCGGCGGCAGCAAGCGCATAACCCGCAAGAACATCAAGATGTTTTGCGGTAAGCCAATAATTGCCTGGTCAATCGAGGCAGCACTTCAGAGTGGCTGCTTTGATCGCGTAGTCGTCTCCACCGACGATGAAGAGATCGCGGAAGTGGCGCGCGAATACGGCGCAACCACGCCGTTCATGCGCCCGGATACCTTGTCGGACGATTACACCGGCACCATCCCGGTGGTGGCCCACGCCGTGCAGTGGCATCTGGATAGCGGGATTGCCGCCACGCATGTGTGCTGCGTCTATGCGACGGCGCCTTTCGTCAGGGCTGAGGATCTGCAGGCAGGTCTGAATGTGCTGGAAGAGACCGGCAGTGATTATGCGTTCTCAGTCACCAGCTACCCCTTCCCTATCCAGCGCGCCATACGCCTTGATGAAGCTGATCGCGTAAGCATGTTCAGCCCGGAACATTTCAATACCCGCTCGCAGGAACTGGAAGAGGCTTTTCACGACGCAGGCCAATTCTATTGGGGCAAGGCTAGTGCCTGGCTGCAAGGCAAAATCATGTTCAGTCGGTATTCGGCAGCCGTAAAGCTGGCCCGACACCGTGTGCAGGACATCGATACCCTTGATGACTGGGTACGTGCGGAATGGATGTTCAAGGCGATGAATGCTGCGGATGCGGCAAAGTGAAGCCGATGAGGGTCGTTTTCAGGGTCGATGCCTCACTTGAGATGGGCAGCGGTCATGTCATGCGCTGCCTCACATTGGCTCATGCCCTCACGGAAAGAGGCTCCGTCTGTGAGTTTTTATGCAGAGAGCACCCTGGCAACCTGATTGGGTTTATCCGAAATCAAGGGTTTGCGGTCCTCAGTCTGGGAGCGCCTTGCGCCGACATATCGGCTTATTCCAGCGCTCAATATCTGCAATGGTTGGGGGCCACTCAGGAAAGTGATGCATCAACTTGCGAACGGGTTCTTGGTGATCATCAATATGACTGGATGATCGTAGATCACTACGGGATCGACTATCGCTGGCAAGAACTATTGGGATCTCATTACTCAAGGTTGGCTGTGATCGATGACCTGGCCACTCGCAGCCACTGCTGCGATGTGCTGCTGGACCAGACTTACGGACGCCCCGAGTCTGACTATCAGAGACTAGTGCCTGAGGGATGCGAAATACTGACTGGCAGTGAATACGCCCTGCTTCGCCCTGACTTTTCAAGGCTGCGAGAAATGTCACTCGAGCGGCGTAAAAACAGCGGACTGAAACGTATTCTGATCAGTCTCGGTGGAGTAGACAGCAACAATGTCACGGAGCGGGTTCTGGATGGCTTGTGCGAAAGCCCGCTCCCCAGGGATTCTGAGATAGTGGTAGTGATGGGGACGACTGCGCCGTGGCTGGATGCTGTTCGCCAACGGGCAGCGCGCATGCCCTGGAGCACCAGTGTCCTTGAGAACGTTTCGGATATGGCAAGTCAGATGTGCGCTGCCGATCTGGCCATAGGCGCTGCTGGATCTACGTCCTGGGAACGATGCTGTCTTGGCTTGCCTACGCTGATGTTGATATTGGCCGATAACCAACGATATGCCGCATCGTTGCTGTCATCTGCGGGTGCGGTTCACGTGCTGTCTTCTGAAGAAGCACTTGGTGATCAATTATCGCAGTGCATCGAGCGTGCGCTCAGTGACCCTGGTTTTCTGAATAATATGACCACCGCCTCTTCAGGGATTACCGACGGTGCAGGAGCAAACAGGGTCAGCAGTGTTCTGGAGCGATTGGCGGGTATGGAGATGGCGCAGTGAGCAGCTTGGGGTTGTTAAGAGCTATCCGTGAGGACGAACTTGAGCGCGTGCTGACGTGGCGTAACGCTAAAAGCGTTCGGCGCAATATGTACTCCAGGCACGTTATTTCCCCCTCCGAACACAGGGAGTGGTGGAACTCGCTTCAGGGGCGAACGGACCGACGTTACTTCATGTATGAGTGCTCGGGCGTTGCACTCGGCGTGGTGGGCTTTAGCGATCTTGACAAGGTTGATGCCGTGGGCACATGGGCGTTTTATGCCGATCCGGAATCGCCAAAAGGAACGGGCAGTAAAATGGAGTTTCTGGCATTAGATATGGCCTTTGGCAAACTCGCCCTGCACAAGCTGCGATGCGAAGTGCTGGAATTCAATTATGCCGTGCTCAAGCTGCATCAGAAATTCGGATTCACGATTGAAGAGGTGCCGCCCAAGCAGCATCTGTACGAGGGTGAGCAAGTGGGCATCGTTCAGTTCGGTTTGTTGTCGTCAGAGTGGCAGGAAAAACGTCCGGCCATTCTGGATAAGCTGGTCAAGGTGTTTGGGGAAAGATCATGAGTCCATCGATATCCATAGCAGGCCGTACCATTGGTGTGGAGTCGTCTCCCTATATCATTGCCGAGCTTTCCGCCAATCATAATGGCAAGCTGGAAACCGCACTGAAAATCATTGAAGCAGCCAAGCTGGCTGGCGCTGATGCTGTCAAGTTACAGACCTATACGGCTGATACCATCACCCTTGATAGCGATGCCGATGAATTCAAAATTCACGGTGGATTGTGGGACGGTGAGACTCTGCATGGGCTGTATCTTCGCGCCCAGATGCCTTGGGAGTGGCACGCCCCGCTGTTCGAGCATGCCCGTAAAGTAGGCATCACGCTGTTCAGCTCGCCGTTCGATTCAACGGCTGTGGATTTGCTTGAGGACCTCGACGCGCCGGCTTACAAGATCGCTTCATTTGAAGCTGTAGATCTGCCGCTGATCAAATACGTCGCCAGCACCGGCAAACCCATGATCATTTCCACCGGAATGGCGGATGAGCAGGAGATTGCCGAAGCCATTGACGCAGCGCGTGCTGGCGGCTGTAAAGAACTCGCGATTCTGCACTGTGTCAGTGGTTATCCAGCGCCTGCGGAAGACTACAACCTGCGTACCCTCCCCGACATGATGAAACACTTTGGACTGGTAACCGGTCTCTCGGACCATACCCTCGATAACACCACCGCCATTACCAGTGTTGCGCTGGGCGCATCCATCATCGAGAAGCACTTCACCCTCGACCGCAGTGGCGGTGGTCCGGACGACAGCTTCTCACTGGAACCCCATGAGTTGAAGGCATTGTGTCGGGACAGTAAAACGGCCTGGGCCGCGTTAGGTCGTGTGGACTATGGCCGTAAAGCCAGCGAGCAAGGGAACGTGAAGTTTCGTCGCTCGTTGTATTTCGTGAAAGATCTCAAGGCCGGCGAGATGATCAGTGCAGATGCTGTACGCAGCGTGCGGCCGGGCTTTGGGATGGCACCGAAGTATCTGGATCAGGTGATTGGTTCGTTGGCCGCAACGGATATCGCCATGAATACCCCGGTACGAGCCGAGAATGTGAAGCTCAAACAGTGATCGCTTTTGCAGACGCTTCAGACGGGTCGGGTGAGTCGCGATACAACCGCATGCCTTTGTACTGACAAAGTCATGCGCTCACCGGACTGATCACTCAAGGATTTCGGTGTCGCTGCTGATAACTCCAATCCACGATTTCGCCGTCAGGAGCGTACCCGTTCACCGTTTCCATGAGTATTTTCCTGACCCGCGTATAGTCATCTTCCGCAACGGCAACGAGCAACTGGTCCAGGTAACCCTTCATTCTTTCCCATGAAAGATAATCTTCATTAGCACTCATGATCATTGGATGCTGCGTGGAGACAACGTTATCGCCAATAAGTAACTCTTCGTAAAGTTTCTCACCGGGGCGCAAACCCGTGAACTCGATGGAAATATCACCGTGGGGATTCTTTTCGGACCGAATGCTCAGGCCGGACAGATGCACCATCTTTTCCGCCAGGTCGACAATTTTGACCGGCTCGCCCATGTCCAGCACAAAGACGTCACCGCCCATGCCCATCGAGCCAGCTTGAATCACCAGTTGCGCAGCTTCAGGAATGGTCATGAAGTACCGGGTGATTTTCGGGTGAGTAACAGTAAGCGGACCGCCCGACTGAATCTGTTTATGGAATAGCGGTATAACAGATCCGGACGAGCCCAGCACATTGCCAAACCGAACCATGATGAATCGGGTCTTGTTGACCTGACGAATATTTGAGGTGTCACCAAACATGACCGGTGAAACCTCTCGACTCAACGCTTGCAGCGTCAGCTCGGCAAGACGCTTTGTTCCTCCCATGACATTGGTAGGACGCACAGCCTTGTCAGTCGAAATCAGCACGAAGTTGGCCACTCCGGCCTGAAGCGCGGCTTGAGCCGTATTAACCGTGCCCAGCACATTGTTGATCACACCTTCGGCAATATTGTGTTCAACCATCGGGACATGTTTATACGCAGCCGCATGGTAAACCGTGGTCACATTCCAGGTTTTCATCGTGTCGTATAGTTTGGATTGGCTGCGCACCGATCCAAGAATCGGCAGCAGCTTCACCGGCAACGTCTTGCTTTGAACAAAGGCCTCTAACTCGGAAAAAATCGTGTAGAGATTAAACTCGCTATGATCGAACAGCAGAAGAGTCGTGGGTTCCAGTAATACGATCTGGCGGCACAGTTCCGAACCAATTGATCCTCCAGCCCCTGTGACCAGAACCGTCTGCCTCTTGATGCAGCGCTCCAGCAGGTGATCCTGAGCAGGCACCGGGTCACGCCCCAGAAGGTCAGCAATATCCACTTCCTGAAGATCATCGACTTTTACTCGCCCCGCCGCCAGATCCATGAACCCTGGAACGCTCCTGACGTGCAGAGGGAAGCCTTCGAGAAATCCTAGAATTTCACGCCGACGCCCACGTGTGGAAGATGGAATGGCGAGCAGGATTTCCTGAGCCCCGGTCATTTCCATCATTCGCTGAATATGTTGAGGCTTGTAAACCTGGAGCCCGGAGATAATTCGATTGGTGATGGACGCGTCATCATCGATGAAGGCTACGGGGCGCATGAGACGTCCCATTCTTAAAGCCGCCACTAACTGATTGCCCGCTGAACCCGCACCGTAGATAGCAACTTTGAGAATGCCATCTTCCCGATTAGCGAACGGTACATGCTGCGACGCTGCAAACCAGTCGCCGAGAAAGTACTGGCGCATGGCAAGACGTAAACCGCCGATCATGACCAGACTCAACCACCAGTAGTTGAACATGATGGACCGTGGAACCAGCGGCTTATGATTGCTGTAGACATAAACCAGGCAGCCGAGAATCAACGCAGAGAGGCTGACCGCTTTGATGATAGCGATGAGGGCATCATTACCGAAGTAACGCATGACAGCCCGGTAAAGGCCCATTCGAATGAAAAGCGGGATGGCGACAATAGGAGCGCTGATGAACAGCCAGGTGTGTGATTGCAGGGGGTTAATCAAATCGTCGGCGCCCAGCCGGACGAAGAACGCCATCCACAGCGCGGCCCACACCAGAACAATATCAGTGGCTACCTGAATGATTCGTTTTTGACGGCGAGGCAGCGCTAACAAGAACGCCCTAAGTTTTTCCATGATTCCTTCAGTCCCCTTGATCAGCATCCTGGGTCATCTACGCAACCTGCAGAACATCAGGCGAGGATGAAGTCATGACGAGTTATCTCAAAAACAATGCAACAACGCCATCGATTATAGAGCCACGCCGTTAAATTTCATGTTGAGACAAGACTACTTGTTCAGCTGTTCGGCAAATGATCCAGGCATAGCCTAAAGCCATGTTTGTCGATAATCCAATACACGCGCCAACGCGTGGCACTTATTGGGGATCAGCACGCGTCTCAAGGTAGTTCCAGTCAACAATGTCTCCCTCTGGGGCGTAACCCACAACCATCTCGCCTAATACGCGCCTTACATCGGGATAGTCATCTCTGGAAACAGCATCCAGCAGCAACTCCAGTTGCTCCTTGAGCTGGCTCCAGGGCAAGAAATCTTCCTGAGCACTCATGATCATGGGGTGGCGTGTCGAGACGACGTTATCGCCGATCAACAACTCTTCATAGAGCTTTTCACCCGGCCGCAATCCGGTGAACTCGATAGCGATATCACCGTGAGGGTTTCGCTCGGATCGAATACTGAGCCCGGACAGATTGATCATTCGCTCGGCCAGTTCGATGATCTTCACCGGGGCGCCCATGTCCAGCACGAAGACGTCCCCGCCTCGCCCCATGGAGCCTGCCTGTATCACCAACTGAGCGGCTTCAGGGATAGTCATGAAATAGCGGGTAATGGCCGGGTGCGTCACGGTCAACGGACCACCACTCTTGATCTGTTGATGAAACAGTGGAATGACTGAACCTGACGAGCCAAGCACGTTACCGAAGCGCACCATCGTAAATCGTGTCTTATTGACCTGGGAAACATTGCTGCTGCCACGAAACAGCACAGGCGCAACTTCACGACTGAGTGCCTGCAGGACCATTTCCGCAAGCCGCTTGGTACTGCCCATAACGTTGGTCGGACGCACAGCCTTGTCAGTAGAGATCAACACAAAGTTGGTGACCCCGGCCTGCAAGGCAGCCTGTGCCGTATGCAACGTGCCCATGACATTGTTGAGCACGCCTTCGGCGATGTTGTGCTCAACCATAGGCACATGTTTATACGCTGCGGCGTGGTAAACCGTGTCCACGCCCCACGTGTGCATGACATCGACCATTTTGCCGAAGTAACGAACCGAGCCGAGAATGGGCAGCACTTCAACGTCCAGCGAGCCCCTTTGAACCTGCTGTTCCAACTCGCCGAGTATCGTGTAAAGGTTGAACTCGCCGTGATCCAGCAGCAGAAGTTTGGTGGGCTTGAGCATCAGGATCTGGCGACACAACTCAGAGCCGATTGAGCCGCCGGCCCCGGTGACCATCACGACTTTGCCAGTGATGCAGTGCTCCAGCAGATCGTCCTGCGCAGGCACCGAATCACGACCGAGCAAATCTGCGATGTCGACTTCCTGGATGTCATCCACCTTAACCCGGCCACTGGCCAAGTCCGCGAGGGCTGGAACACTACGTACGTGAAGCGCATAGCCTTCCAGATACTCGAGAATCTCACGACGCCGCACTCGGGTGGTTGATGGCAAGGCCAAGAGGACCTCTCCAGCGCCTGTAGCGTCGATCATCTGCTGAATGTGCCGGGGTTTATAAACCTGCAACCCTGCAATAGTGCGTTTGGTGATCGTTTCATCGTCGTCGATAAACGCCACGGGACGCATGGAGCGCCCCATGCGCAACGCTGCGACCAACTGGTTACCCGCCGAACCCGCGCCATAGATCGCAACTTTAGGCAGAGCATCATTGCGTGAAGCAAAAGGCACATGCTGGGCTGCCATGAACCAGTCGCCCATGAAGTACTGACGCATGAACAGGCGTAGACCGCCCACCATGACCAGGCTCAACCACCAGTAATTGAACACGATGGAGCGCGGGACGATTATCTTGTGGTCGCTGTACCAGTACACAAAAAAGCCTACCAGCAACGCCGAAAGGGTTACTGCCTTGCATATGGTAATGAGCGCATCATTGCCAAAAAAGCGCATCACCGCTCTGTACATGCCAAAGCGTATGAAGATGGGAATGGTCAGTAAGGGGGTCGCAATAAAAAGCCACAAATGCGCGGTGAGGGCCGAATAAGCAACCTCAAGCCCGAGCCGCACAAAAAAAGCGAGAGCGAGGGCCGCCCAGATAATGGCGACGTCGGCACCGACTTGCAGCATTCGTTTGTTTTGGCGCGAAAGACCGAGCATTCGCGAGCGCAACGACATTTTCATCCCTCAACCACACTAAATCCATACGCTATTGTACGGACTGTCGTTGGACAGCGCTTAGTTGAAAACGACCTTTGTAGCATTTTTATTACAGACGGTTGGCATCACTCGATTCAAGCCCCCCCGCCCCTAGCACTAAAGCCAGTACCAACAACGGTACATATGCAATGACCAACAGGGTAGCGCCATCAAATCCCCAGACGCCTGTCGCCATGGCCAGCGGGAGCAGCCAGAGCACGTTGATAGCCATCACCCCCAAGGTAACCGGCAGATGCCGACCAAAACGACGTGACGCAAACTGGTAGGCATGGGAGCGATGCGCTTCGTATACCTTGTCACCGCGTACGAGGCGGCGAATGAGTGTTGCCGTTGCATCGACAATGAATACGCCCAGCAAAATCAGCCAGCTCCATAACAAGGACGGCTCAGCCCATGCGGCTTGCAGCGAAAGCAGCCCGACGATGACGCCGAGAAAGCCGCTACCGGCATCGCCCATGAAAATACGCGCAGGTGGGAAATTCCAGAACAGAAAGCCTGCCACGGCAGCAGCCAGCAACAGCGGTGAAGCGATCAATGACCCATGACCTGAAAGTACATAGATCAGACAGGCGCCCAGGCAAACGCAAATCGCCTCGACACTGGCGATGCCGTCGATGCCATCCATGAAGTTATAAAGGTTGAGCATCCAGACCAGATAGAACAACGTCAGGACATGCCCTACCCAACCGAGGTCGAACGTGGCGCCGAACAGGCTGAACGGTGGCAGGCCGCCCAACCAGTAAAGCCCCCAGACAGCAGCACCGAAATGCCCAAGCAACCGCCAGCGCGCCGCAATGTGGCCGTGGTCATCGAGGAAACCCAGAATTGCAACGGCCAGGCCGGCACCGCCCAAGGCCAGCGTTGCATGCCAGGCCCCGGGGCTTTCAATCTGCATAACCAGCAGCGCCAATAGAAAGCTCAGGACAATGGCGACGCCCCCGCCCCGAGGCGTGGGCAAACTATGGGAGCTTCGCGCGTTGGGAATGTCCATGAGGCTACGTGCCAATGCGTAACGCCGTAATACCCAGGTAAGCCCCGCCGATAACAAAACGATCGCAGGCACCCACCAGAAACTCAAGTCCATCAAACGCTTACATCCTTCGAAAAATGGCCATTCTATACGGTTCGGACTCAAGAACGGGACTGCAGCCATTGCCTGGCACTGTCGCGCAATGCATCGGCCGTACCAATCTCGGGCTGCCACCCCAACAAGTGACGTGCCTTACTGGCGTCTACCTGCAACGACCCGCACAGTTGCTGGCCCAGCCCTTTGCGGCCAAGCAAAGCAAGACCGCTACGCAATGCGGAGACCGGAACAGGAAGAAGCTTTGCGCGATGCCCCATGCCCTGCGCCAGAAACTCAACCAATTGGGTCGTCGAAACATCCTGCCCATCGGCGATCACAAACGTCTCATTGGCAGCCGCCGGATGCGTAAGACAAAGCTCAAGAAACCCCACCAGATTTTGCAGCGCGATCATGCTCCGGGCATTGCGAATGCGGCCCAGGGGCAGCGGAAACCGCTTGCCAACAAGTCCCAACAGGCGGGCGAAGTTACCGGGCGCATGAGCCGCGTAGACCAGCGGCGGACGAACTATTACCAATTCCATGGATTGCCCTGCCACCAGATCACGCAATGCCAGCTCGGCTTCAAGCTTCGACTGGGCATAAGCCTGCTGCGGGTCCGGAGTGGAAAGCTCAGTGAAAGGCTGACCCAGTGGGGTTTCAGGACCGTTAACACCAATGGAACTGATGAATACAAATCGTCGAACACCCGCGTCCATTGCCTGACGGGCCAAGGCCAAACTGCCTTCGACGTTGACCTTGCGAAATTGCTCAAGCGGATCCGCTTCTTGCTCGCGCAGAACGTGCGCTCTGCCTGCGGTGTGAACAACCACGTCACAATGGGTTAGCGCGGCAGCCCAATTGGTGTTGCGATCGATACTGGCGACTTGTATCCAGCCTTCAGCGCCGTTATCTGCGCGACGTGATGTACCGCGCACCGCCGCGCCTTGGTTACACAGGTAATCGAACAGAGCTCGGCCAATGAAACCGGTGGCGCCAGTGATTAGGTAAACGAGAGATTTCAAGGTAAGCCCGGTGACTGTATGAGTATTTTCAACAACAAAAGCACCTACCTGCGCAGGGGAAATTGGCTGTCAATGAAGTACTCAGAATACACAGCGTATCCGTAAAAAACTTCTATCTGTTTGGCCTGCCGGTTAACATTGGCCACATCACGCCAAAGACAGCGTTGGCACAAGCCGCGGTGATTAGTTAAAGGACCGTTCAAGGCAAGCCCCGCAGAGGGAATCGTGGACGCGACGACCATCTAATCCGACTGACGAAGACGGAGATGTCGACCTCTTCGAACCTTAGGGTAGTGCCCTGAATTCATGATGCGCATGGGAGTACTGATGGAAGTTGCGGAAATAGCAGAGATCATAGTCAAACGACTGGACAGCCTCAGCGATAAAATTCAGCTGCAATGGGATAATCCTGAAGGCACGCCCACGCGTCATTTTGTTGTTGATGACCTTCTGCCGAAGGAGACGGTGCAAGCTATTTATGCAGCCTTCCCACGCAATACCGAAGCTTTTCTGGATCGCGCGACTTTTCGCGAACAGAAGAAGACGCTGACGGATCTTTCCCAGCTCCCGCCGATTCTCGCGGCAATCACCTACGCAATGCAGCATCCGTCGGTCGTTTCAAAAGTCGCGGAGCTGACCCGATTCGAGCACATCGAGCCTGACCCGAGCCTTTACGCGGGCGGGTTGTCCATGATGTTCAAAGGCGGCTTTCTGAACCCGCACATTGACAACAGCCATGGCGCAGATCGTGACCTGTACCGACGCCTCAACCTTCTCTACTACGTAACCCCAGACTGGGCAATGGAAAACGGTGGGAATTTTGAGCTGTGGGACGAAAACGTGAAAACGCCTAAGACCATCGTATCGGCCTGCAACCGAATGGTGGTCATGGAAACCAACAAAGCGTCCTGGCATTCCGTCAGCGGGGTCGTCACGGACGACGTGCGCTGCTGCGTCTCGAACTACTATTTTTCCAAACAATCGCCAGACCACACTGACTATTTTCACGTCACCTCGTTCAGTGGCAGACCGGAAGAAACAGGACGACGCGTACTGGGCTTCTTCGACAACAGACTGCGTAACTTTGTCGCCAAGACACTGCGTATTGGTCGTAACCGCTCACTTGTGAACAAACAACCGTTAAAGAAGTGACAGATAGCGCGTAGGAAAAGGCGAATGTAGGGGTAGGAAAGTGATGAAAATTGATCGAGCTCAGCCTTAGTCGGTATCGCAAGGATAATATTGCCATTGCCCTAACGCCACCGGCAGCGGTCAAAGCCCCCTATGCTCGTACCGCATCGTTGCCTGGAACGGACACGATACTCACAGTAGCTTTCATTTAAAACGGCAGCATTGGTAACCATGGTAGATCAGTCACCTCCTCACTCAATCAAAGATCATCGCACCGCGCCATCCGATCTACTGAAGCCTCCGATGGTTGGGATATTGCTCTGCACCTACAATGGTGAAACTTACCTGAAGGGGCAAATTGAATCTTTTATTGCCCAAAGCTATGAGCATTGGCAATTGTTCGTGTCGGATGACGGCTCTACAGATGGTACGGGCAGAATTCTGCAGGACTACCAAGCGCTACTGGGCGAGGGCATGCTCGTTTTCAATGGACCCAGGATGGGTTTCGCTCAGAATTTCATGTCGTTGATTCGCAATAAAACGATCAATTGCGATTACTACGCCTTCAGCGATCAAGACGATATATGGCTGCCAGACAAGCTGGAAAGAAGCCTCGCTGCGCTGGCAAATAATGAGCAGAACGCTCCTTCTTTGTACTGCTCTAGAACACAGCACATCGACTCAGAAGGAAATTTGACGAGCGTAAGCCCTTCGTTCATTAAGCCCCCAAGCTTTAGCAATGCGTTGGTGCAAAGCCTTGCTGGCGCAAACACAATGTTAATCAACGAGTCGGCCCGAAAACTACTGGCACGAACAGATTTACAAGCCACCGTTATCGCCCATGACTGGCTCGCCTACTTAATCGTGAGTGGCTGCGGCGGGCTCATAGTTTTCGATCAGGAACCGACCCTGCTCTACCGTCAGCACGGCGCCAATATAATTGGTGCAAACACCGGCATCCAAAATCGTATCCGCCGTGTACGCGACATGCTAGGTGGCATGTCCAAATACTGGAATGAAAAAAACCTGCTTATCCTGAGAGAATACACATCCGAACTGACACCTCACAATCGCCTGCTTCTGGGCTATTTCGAGCAACTGCGGAAAAGTAATCTCTGGACGAGACTGTTCCTGGTTAAAAAGGCGCGTCTTTACAGGCAGACGCTTGCGGGGACCATTAGTCTTTACGTTGCGGTAGCACTGAATCAGCTCTGACAGAGCGATTGAATTCTCATCTTTATTTCGACGCAGAGGCAAGATGCCAGCCCCCCAGATTAAGATAGCAGTGCTGCTCGCAGCGTATAACGGCATGCAGTGGATCGAGGAGCAGATTGCCAGCATTCAGGCCCAAACGGGTGTCAAGGTCCATATCTTCATCAGCGTCGATGCCTCATCGGATGCTACACAGGCTTGGTGCGCCGACTATGCAGCAGGTCATGCGAATATCTCATTGCTGCCACCGGCTGAAGGAAATGGTGGAGCGAGTCGCAATTTTTTTCATCTCCTTCGTACTGTTGATATAGACGAGTTCGACTTCATAGCACTTGCAGATCAGGACGATCGGTGGCATCCCGATAAACTTTTACGCGCAGCTTATTATCTGTCCACATACCCGGTGAATTGTTATTCAGGCAACGTCACCGCTTTTTGGCCGGACGGCAATAGGCAGCTTCTCGATAAAGCGCAGCCGCAAGTCCGTTGGGATCACTACTTTGAAGCAGCAGGGCCTGGTTGCACCTACGTCATGCAAAAGGCATTCGTTCTCCACTTGCAGAGCCAAATTCGTCGCCAGTGGGACGCACTACAAAACGTTACGCTACATGACTGGTACATCTATGCATTTGCGCGTAGCAACGGATATCGCTGGTACATCGACCCCGCCCCCGGGATGGACTACCGGCAACATCAAGATAACCAGGTGGGTGCGAACGTAGGGGTACAGGCGCTGTTCGTGCGGTATCGGATGATTCGTAACGGCTGGTGGTTTGGGCAGGTAAAGCTGATTGAAGCACTGGTTAACGACCAAAAAGAATCGTCGACCAGACCCCATTGGCGAGCGCTCAATCGTATTGATTTGATGGCACTGGGGCTGGGCCCAAGTCAATGCCGACGACGTCTACGCGACCGATGCCTGTTCAGAATACTGTGCATCATCACCGCGATCATAGGTGCGCCAATCAAATGAATGAGCTCCTGCTATCTAGCGCATATGGCGACGAAGTAGCGTTTACACGTGGCCTCTCCATGATCGAAAGGGTGACGGGGCGAAAGAGCTCATGGCGACACCTCGGCCCCATGCCCTTAAACGCCTTAACCAAGGTGACGCCGTGCCGCGGGCATACATGGCTCATTCACCGGAATTCGATCAAATTCACCACTTCTTAGGCCTCGCCAGCATATGCCACGCTTTCGAAACATCCCCTGCAGGCATCCCTATCCAAGCTTTATCAGGTATTTCAAAACGACCGAAATCCACCTTTTGTGATAAGGTTGGCCGCTAATTTTTCGGTGGTCGAAATGCTCCTCCAGCGCGCTGCTTGTCAGCTCTCGCCGCTCCCAATACCTGGTGCTGGTCGTAATTGAATAACAAGAGTCCTGAATGAACGCGATACCCAGCCAGGCTTACTCGTCACAAACCAACTGCGGTGCTCCGTCAAAACCATCGACAGGGAACCCATTGAACATGACGTACCTGCCAACAACCAGGGCATGGGCGATAAGCCTTGACACCGCGACCATAGCGAAGCGTCGAGCTGCAGCCTTTGACGAATAATCTGAAAAATCGTCTGTCACTCCTGTGCTCCCTACCGCGTGGATTCGCGCCAACCACTCTGAATTTTTTCGTGGAGACAATGCGTTAATGAATGCGACACCTCTTGCGATACCTGAAGTCATTCTCTTCGAACCAAAGATTTTTGGCGATGACCGAGGGTTCTTCTACGAAAGCTTCAATCAGAAAGTATTTGAAGAAGCGGTGGGACGACCAATCAACTTCGTCCAGGACAACCACTCGAGCTCAATGCGTGGGGTGCTGCGAGGACTGCATTACCAGATCAAGCAGCCGCAGGGGAAACTCGTTCGGGTTTCCCAAGGTGAAGTCCTTGATGTCGCTGTAGACCTCAGAAAAAAATCACCTACCTTTGGCAAATGGGTCGCGGCGAAGCTCAGCGCGGCCAATCGACACCAGCTTTGGGTACCAGAAGGGTTTGCACACGGTTTTCTGGTGTTGTCCGAAAAAGCCGAATTCTTATACAAGACGACCGATTATTATGCCCCACAGTTTGAGCGAAGCCTGGCTTGGAATGATCCGGAATTGGGTATCGACTGGCAGCTTGACGGGCTGCCGACGTTATCGTCCAAGGACCAACTGGCCAGTTTGCTGAGTGACGCGGAGGTATTCGATCAGTGAATCCGCATTTGGCACCTTCTGCTGGCCCTCTGAGCATGGTCCGCAGCCTTTGGCACAATAAACAATTAATTGTTCAGATGACCAAAAGAGAAGTGATCGGCCGTTATCGCGGTTCGGTCATGGGTCTTGCGTGGTCATTTTTCAATCCGGTCCTGATGCTGGCGGTTTACACTTTTGTTTTTTCTGAAATTTTCAAAGCAAGGTGGGTGGGGCAGGACTTGGGGAAAGGTGGTTTCGCGATTCAGTTATTCGTCGGAATGATCGTCCACGGGATTTTCGCCGAGTGCGCAAACAGAGCCCCATCATTAATCATGTCCAACGCGAACTACGTTAAGAAGGTTCTTTTTCCGGTAGAAATCCTCCCTGCTATCTCGCTCGGCTCGGCGATTTTTCACGGGATCATAAGCCTGATTGTACTGCTACTCGCGCAATTGCTTCTTACCCACACGCTGTATTGGTCGGCGATTTTTTTCCCGTTGATAATGGTGCCGATGATTTTGGGAACCCTGGGGATCAGTTGGCTACTTGCGTCGCTGGGTGTCTACCTCCGTGACGTAGGTCAGATAATTGGTGTGCTTACCACGGTCTTGATGTTCCTTTCTCCCGTTCTTTACCCCACGGCAGCGTTGCCGGAAATCTACCGTCCCTGGATACAACTCAATCCACTGACATACATTATTGAGGAAAGCCGCAGCGTGTTGCTTATGGGGAATATGCCTCAGTGGGATCACCTCGGGATTGCCATGATCGTAGGGGTACTGATTGCGACATCAGGCTTCTGGCTTTTCCAAAAAACTCGTAAGGGATTTGCTGATGTCCTCTGATGAAATTGCAATCAGCGTGCAGGACGTCTCCAAGTGTTTTTACACTTACGAGAAGCCCTCGGACCGTCTGAAACAGTCATTTGTCCCTCGGCTACAGCGCCTTGTGGGCGACAGGATATCCACCTATGGGAAGGAGTTCTGGGCACTCAACAACGTCAGCTTCAGTGTCAAAAAAGGCGAGACCGTCGGGATTGTCGGACGCAATGGTTCAGGCAAATCGACGTTGCTGCAAATTATTTGCGGCACACTGATGCCTACGTCAGGGCAAATCGAAACCCAAGGCCGTATCGCCGCCCTGCTCGAACTGGGTTCAGGCTTCAATCCTGAGTTCTCCGGCCGAGAGAATGTCTACCTGAATGGCGCGGTGCTGGGATTGAGCAAAGACGAAATTGACGATCGGTTCGACGCCATCGCAGGATTCGCCGATATAGGTGAGTTTATCGATCAACCCGTCAAATTGTATTCCAGTGGTATGGCCGTTCGGTTAGCGTTTGCCGTACAGGCACAAGTAGACCCCGATATCCTCATTGTCGATGAGGCCTTATCGGTAGGCGATGCCCGGTTTCAAGCCAAATGCTTCGAACGGCTACGCCAACTGAAAGAAAATGGAACCAGTATTTTGCTGGTGACACATGCCAGTGAACAAGTCGTGACTCATTGCAACCGAGCGATCTTGCTGGAGCGCAGTCGTGTCGAGATGATCGGCAGCTCCCGGCCTGTTGTTAACCGTTATCTCGATATTCTGTTCGGCCGTGAAAAGCGGCCTGAAGAATCTGCCGCCCCGGATACAGCCCAATTGCCTGCCAATGTTCAGGAACCAGCTGCTGATGAGCTGCTGGATTTCGGGTCAGAAATGTTCCATACCCGCATCGGATACAACCCCCATGAGTACCGCTGGGGGGACGGCGGCGCTACGTTGCTCGACTACCACTACACAGCAGGAGGTAAGGCGTTCCCCCATAGCGTCGAATCTGGCGAAGAAGTCGTGCTCAATGTTGCAGTGCGTTTTAACCGCCTGATTGTCAATCCAATCCTGGGCTTTACCATCAAGACAAAAGAAGGGGTGACCGTTTATGGCACCAACTCCTTCATGCTTGAGTGCGAGGGTATGCAGAGCGTAGGTGGCGCTGGCACGTTCGCGCGCGGCAGTCTCAAATTCATCGCTCGCCTCGCGGCTGGCGACTATTTTATATCTCTGGGCATCGCGTCCCGTGAAGGTGAAGAAATTTTGCCCCATGACCGTCGTTATGACTCATTACATCTTGTAGTAGCCCCTACTCCGAAACTGCTTGGCCTGATTGATCTGGCTGTTTCAATGGAAATTGATCAGGTAAATAAAAATGTTTGATCTTGAACAGCAAGGTTATGCCCTTGATGAATCCACGAAGGTCTGGGGTCGCCCCAACTTTGCAGGAATCGCATACAGCGACGGCGATGCATCAGAAGTCAAGTTGGCCAAAATAATTCGTGAAGCCAATGATGTTTCGGTCTTGTCTCAAGAGCTGAGCCAGCACTGCACCGACTGGGCTACGCTTTACCACCTGAGTTCATCACGTGGCAACATCCTGCGCCCGTTCGAGTCTTACCTCGGCGGTAGCACCCTCGAAATCGGCGCCGGTTGTGGCGCAATTTCTCGTTATCTGGGTGAATGCGGTGGACAAGTCCTGAGTTTGGAAGGAAGCCCCAGGCGCGCGAAAATGGCCGCCAGCCGCACTCGAGATCTCGATAACGTTGTAGTGCTCGCCGAACGCTTCGATGATTTCAAAACTGAGCACAAGTTCGATGTCATAACCTTGATCGGCGTCCTTGAGTACGCGAGCATGTTTAGCTCGGCTGAAGACCCGGCACTTGGGATGCTGCAACGGATTCGAAGCCTGCTGAAGCCTGGCGGTCACCTGTTCATCGCCATCGAGAACCAGCTGGGTCTGAAATATTTTGCCGGTGCGCCCGAGGATCATTTGGGCGTCCCCATGTACGGGATTGAAGGCCGCTACATCAAAGGGCAGCCAAAAACGTTCGGCCGTCTGGAAATTGCTGCGCTAATCAAAAAGGCAGGGTTCAGCAGAACTGACTTTCTGTCACCAAGCCCCGACTACAAACTGCCCAACTCGATTACCACCGAGCGCGGACTCGCGTCCAAGTCTTTCGATGCGTCTGCGCTGGCATGGCAGAATGTCAAAAAAGATCCACAACTACCTGCCGAAACTTTCTTCAAGCTTGAACAGGCCTGGCCAGTCGTTATCGATAATGGTCTTGGCATGGACATGGCCAACTCATTTTTGATTTCGGCCGCGCTGGATGATAAACCAGCTTTACCCGCTGAAATATTGGCTTTTCATTACAGTACCGGCAGGAAGCCTGCGTACTGTAAGGAATCCTCGTTCGTCGAAACAGCTTCGGGTATTGAAGTTCAATATAGTCGCATACAACGCGCCTCCGCCGAGAAAGAGACAGGCGAGTTCAGATACATTCTCCCGGAGCGAGCATCTTATATTCGTGGTCACGTATTAAGTGGAGACTTTCTGAAAGTCGCGGCGACGCCTGACTGGACAATCCAGGATTTTGGAGAGTTCCTCAAGCGCTACGTTGATTGCTTGCAAGCATTACTGCTTGAACAGGGTATCGATACGCCGCTAGATAACGTATCCCAAATACTTCCAGGGTATTTTCTCGATGCAGTTCCGCAAAACATCGTCATCCAGGAAGATCAGACGCCGGCACTGATTGATATAGAGTGGGAGATGACCTCGGGATTACCTCTGGGTCACCTGCTCATGAGAGCGCTGCTACTTCTGATCGCTTCGGCAACCCCAGAGGTTACAAGCTCAGTGCCTTACAGCCGTCGTCAATTCATCATCGAAATTTTTGGCAGCGGTGGTCTACAGGTTACGAGCACCGAGCTCGATGGTTACATTGCCACAGAAGCTCAATTCCAAGAGCAAGTGACAGGCAGATCTGCCGAAACATTTCTGAACTGGGCGCCTGATGAGCCTATCAACCAGAAAAAACAGTCCGGTCGCGCTGATATGCAGGCGAAAATTTACTATAGTGATGAGCACGGTAATTTTTCTGAAGAATCTACTGAAGCAATAAAAATTGCTCCTGGAGTTCAGACAATCAGTTTTGACTTCCCGGACTTTGAGCAGGTGCCGAAGCATATCAGGATAGATCCGGTCGATACCCGCATATCTTTTTCCATCAATCATATGCGTTTGTTAAGCAATGGCCAGGTAGTCTGGACATGGAGCGGGCGATTGGATGAGCTGCGTAATACCTCCGGCCTGCTGCAGTTAGCTCGTCCTGATTGCTCCGGTTTTTTGCTGAGCATGGACGACGATCCTAGCTTTCAGCTGCCGGTAGATTTGACGAATCTGCAAACCAATGCGCAGTTTGCACTGGAGTTGGAGATCGTACTTCATACTGACGAGCGTGTAGCTCAGGAACTGAAGCTGGATAGCCAGATTGCCCCCCAAGAAATTATGCATGAGCCTCTGCAACTTCTACTGGGCATCAACAAGAAGCTCAACCACCTTCTCACAGACAAAGAGGCACGACTCAAGGAAGCGGCAGAAGAGATTGAAGCTTGCAGAGAGCATAATGACCAAGCGCTTAAAATGCAGGAAGAGCTGAATCTAAAAGCCACGCAACTGGAGCAGGCTCTTCAGAAAAAAATCATGGAAGACCAGGTGCTAAGCATCAGTGAGACTCACCTAGGCCAGTTGAATGATAAGGAGGTGCACATACAGAACCTTATCAGTGACCACGCCAGGCAATTGGCCGAGAAAGACACGCACATCCATAATCTGAATTTGCAGGCCATCGCGTGGCATTCATCCCTGAGTTTCAAGATAACCCGGCCGTTACGCTCTGCAGCTCGGGCTTTGCGAATGGCGAAACGCGCTACAACATTGCTAAGAAGCATAGTTCAGCGTAATGGTGGCCTAAGTAACGCGCTGAAAAAAGCCCTGAAGACACTTCGGTCTGGTGGGATTTCAGAGCTTAAAGCCAGAATTCTGAATTCACGCATCGGCTACGGTCAGACTGCGACAGCCAACAACCTGGACGAAACGCCAGAAGAAGGCTACGCCGCATGGGTGAGGGCTTTTGACACCCTTACAAATGAAGACAGAGACAAAGCGCGTACTGATATTGCGCAATGGCATAATGCACCACTGATTTCAATTTTGATGCCTGTCTACAACCCACCACTTGAGATGCTCGAAGAAGCAGTCAAGAGTGTGCAGACCCAGCTTTATACCAACTGGCAGTTGTGCATCGCAGACGACGCTTCGACCAACCCGCAAGTGAAGGCTTGTCTTAAACGCCTGAGCAAGACGGACAAACGCATCAACGTTGTGTACCGTGAAAAGAACGGTCATATCTGCAACGCTACCAACTCCACCCTTGATATTGCCAAAGGGGAGTATGTGGCACTTATGGATAACGATGACCTTCTGCCCGAGCATGCCCTCTACTGGATAGCCCGCACAGTCGTGGAAAATCCGGGGGTGGCGCTGATTTACTCCGACGAAGATAAAATCGACGTTCACGGCAACCGGTCCGCGCCTTATTTCAAAACAGACTGGAATATGTACCTCTTCCGCTCTCACAATATGATCAGCCACCTGGGCGCTTATCGCCGTGATCTGGTTGAACAGGTTGGCCGCTTCCGCTTAGGTATGGAGGGTTCTCAGGACTACGACCTCGCACTGCGTTGCGTCGAAAAGGTCAAAGACGAACAAATTGTACATATCCCCCGCGTCCTTTATCACTGGCGCATTCACGCTGGTAGCACTGCCCTGTCACCGGGTGAGAAACCCTACGCGCAACTGGCAGGCCAAAAGGCACTGGACGAGCATCTGCAACGTATTGGCGTAGCTGGAAATACTGAACTTCTGGACTTCGGCATGTACCGCGTCCACTACGACCTGCCACCGGCCGAACCGCTGGTAAGTCTGATTATTCCGACGCGCAACGCGCACGGGCTGGTCAAGCAATGCATCGACAGCATTGCTCAAAAAACCGCCTATAAGAACTATGAAATTATTCTCGTTGACAATGGTTCGGACGAAGTAGAAAGCCTCAACTATTTCAGTGAATTGGATCAGCAACCCAATATTCGGGTGATTCGTGACGATGGCCCATTCAATTACTCGGCACTGAATAACCGGGCAGTTGCAGTAGCCAACGGCGAACTGATTGGCTTGGTCAACAACGATATCGAGGTAATCAACGCTGAATGGCTCGGTGAAATGGTCTCCCTTGCGCTACAGCCCGGTGCAGGTGCTGTAGGCGCACGTCTATGGTATCCGGATGATACCCTGCAACACGGCGGCATTATTATGGGTCCGCTGACCCTCGCGGGGCACGCTCACAAACACATGCCTCGGGGACACCACGGATATTTCGGTCGTGCCTCTCTCATACAAGGCATGTCTGCCGTGACCGCTGCGTGCCTGGTCGTTCGCAAGGCAGTGTTCCAAGAGGTTGGCGGGCTAAATGAAAACGAGCTGAAAATCGCGTTCAACGACGTGGACCTTTGCCTCAAGATCAAAGGGGCTGGTTACCAGAACATCTGGACGCCCAATGCCGACCTCTATCATCATGAATCCGCAACGAGAGGGGTAGAAGACACTCCGGATAAACGCGAGCGGTTTATGAGTGAGGTACATTACATGCAGCAAAAGTGGAAGGACATCATTGCATGGGATCCGGTTTATAATCCGAACTTGAGCTTTGAGACAGAGGATTTTGGCATAGCCTCGGTTCCTCGGATCAGCAGGGTTTGAAGCGCCGCTACGGGGGGCAGTGCATACGCAGCCGCCCGTAGTGCACCCTGATGAGTTATAGGACTGAAAATCAGAAATTGCGAAACGGAATTAGTCAGTGAACGATACTATTAGCCATAAAGAAAATAACCGCAGAAGCGTAGTCCTTAGACTCATAACTATATTTTTAATCGCTATACCGGTTATAAGTCTGGCATTGAACATTGGCTCGTGGCTGAAGTATGGTATGGACATCCCCCTCTACGACGACTGGCGCCAGTACGATCACAACGACATGGGCCGCCTCGCCATTGGTTATCTCTTTACTCCTGTAAATGACACCATTTACGCCGTGGGCCTCTTTCTAGACTCACTAAATTTCAGATTATTTAACGGCAACACCGTTGTTTATCAGCTTTTATCACTTACTGCCGTGTTGGGAAGCGTACTAACCCTGCAATGGAAGCTAATTAAAAAAAGTACTGACAACCCAACCATAATTGCCGCATCATTTGCAATAACCGTATTTTTTGTGCAGCCGGACACTTACTGGGGATGGTCAAACCTTGCGTACCACCAAGGCTTACCTATTGTATTTTCTCTCGCAATCTTAATGATTACCTTTTCAGAAAACCTGCGATTAAAGCGAGCAATTCCTTTGGTTGTGGCGATGACATTTTTGTCAGGCTTTTCATATATCAGCGGGGCATTCGCTAATCTGACAGTGCTTTTAACCTTTACACTAATGCAACACCTTATATCCACCCCCTTAAAAGTAAGACTTAGGTGGATGATAATAGCGATGCTACCAGGCACCGCTATAACGACGGCGGCGCAGGCGTGGGTTATCATAGGAATACAGCATGGTACACATCGAGCCGATGCGCCGATGGCTTTCCCATGGCAGATAGATTTCTGGTTATTTTTCCTTGGCAAAATTGCAAGATCATTAATGTTACCTGCGGGACATCTGAAGCTGTCCTTGGTTATCACTGTGCTGGTCGTTTTGTTGACGGGCATCATGGCAGTTCGCGGACTTGTGAAAGTTTACAAGAATGAGACGACCGACCAGGAAAACAAAAATATCGCTATTTTTGTGGCGTTGATTACAACCGTCTTCGTGTACCTTTTGCTGATCTCAGCAGGCCGAACCAATTTACGGCCAGACAACATGAATGAACCATTGGATATTTTCGCAGCGGGATTTCAGCGATTTCATTTCATCTGGGTGACTTTATTATGGCCTTGGCTAGCACTCTCGATCATGAAGGCAATTCCAGATCAGTGGAGCCATAAAGGTACCGCGATTTTTTCTGCGATGATAGCCGCTTTGTTAGTGGGTGCGATCATGTATACACCCTTGATGGCCCACCCTGCGTTTTACCGAGCGACTCTAAACTACAGAACCACCGGTCTAACCTGCATTCTTCCGAAATTTCAAACGGGGGAAGCTATAAATTGTGAAACAATATACTTATCAGATCTCAGAAAGGGCTTGCACAACGGTCTCGCTGTTGGAGCGTCCTTCTCGCGCATCATACCGTTCCTTCCTATTGCTCTTGGCACGGATAACCCGGCTCCCCTCTTCAGGTTAAGCAATCAGTTAGCAAATATTAAACTCGTCAACATGTCCACCATACCAGGATCGGGCACCGAACTTTCCTATCTTTCAGGCAATGATCCAATGATGATTTTACCGCTAACAGGTAATTCCAGCATTGAAAACTGCAGCCACTTGACAGTGGTGGCAAAAATTCGAAGCACGACAGATAGTTTGGCCCAAGTTTTTTTTCTAACAAAAGAATCAAGTGGCTACGCGCAGGAGAACTCGCAAACCGTGGCTATCCATAATCAGGCTACATCACAGTTACTCCAATTTGATTTAAATAGCTCCAGCGGCTTCAAGAACGAAATAAGGTTCGACCCAGTCACTGAGCCTCAGAAATTCACAATAGATGATCTAGAAATTAGATGCCGGGCAGCGACAGCACGTTAATTTTTCAGGAGATGAACATGAACACTACAATTCCACTTTTTTCGGCTGTCAAGGTCAATCATGGTATTGACTTGATGAGCGCAATTGGCAATGTTTTGTCGCGCCACTGGTATGTGATGGGTGAAGAAGTAAACGGCTTTGAAACTGAGTTTGCCGAATACTTGAACGCCAAACACTGCGTGTCAGTGGCCAATGGTTCCGATGCACTTGAGCTTGCGCTCAAAGCCTTGGGCATCAACGAGACGTCCAAAGTAGTGGCCGTAGCCAACGCAGGATTTTATGGGAGCACCGCTATTCATGCCTTGGGTGCGTCTCCCATCTACGTTGATATTGACCCCCAATCACTAACAATGTGTCCTGTAGCGTTGAGCGAAGCTATAAGTCAGAAACCTGATGCAATTATTGTTACTCACTTGTACGGCCAATTGGCGAACATTGAAGAGATTGTCAGAATAAGCACCGCCGCGAACATACCGGTATTAGAAGACTGCGCTCAGTCTCACGGGGCCCGTAAGGACGGAAAACAAGCAGGCAGCTTCGGCACAGTCGCATGCTTTAGTTTCTATCCGACCAAAAATCTGGGAGCCTTAGGCGACGGAGGCGCGATCGTGACTGACGATGAGCAGTTAGCCTCAACCATACGTCAATTGCGCCAGTACGGTTGGTCTTCGAAGTACACCGTGGCAATCCCAGGAGGACGAAATAGCCGTCTGGACGAGATTCAGGCCGCCGTACTTCGGCTTAAGTTGCCACTGCTAGACAAGTGCAACGAGCAACGTCGCTCAATAGCGCAGCGTTACAATAATGCGTTTTCCAAGCTGCCTTTGCAGCTCCCACACTCAGTAGATGTGGACTACGTGGCCCACCTGTATGTGGTGCGCACCGATGATCGCGCAAAATTTTCAGCGTTCCTGAAAGATCAAGGGGTAACTACCGACATACACTACCCCATTTCGGACCATCATCAGCCTGCGTATCCAGTTAGCTTTGATCTGCCTGTTACCGAAAAAGCGTGTGATCAGGTAATATCGCTGCCTTGCTTCCCTGGCCTCACTGATGAGGAAGTGGACCGAGTTATCGCTGCGGTCACAAAGTATTTTTCATAAGGAGATAAGCTTGCTCACCCTCGTCATACCGGTATACAAAAATGAAGGATCAATCCCGGACCTGCTTAAGGCGGTTACGGGGCTGAACACCCAACTCGACGGTGAGCTTGAGGTAGTGTTTGTCGTGGACGGCAGTCCCGACCGGTGTTTTGAGCTGCTGAGCAGCGCCTTACCCACGCAGAGCTTTGTATCAAAGCTCATACTGCTTTCGCGCAATTTTGGCTCGTTCATGGCGATCCGTACTGGCCTTCAACATGGGACCGGTAGCCGTTTCGCTGTGATGGCCGCGGATCTGCAAGAACCTCCGTCGCTCGTCGCAGAGATGGATCGAATCCTGCGCACTGAACCTGTAGACGTAGTCGTTGGCGCTCGTGAAGGCCGCAAAGACCCTTTATTATCGCGAACTGCATCGCGCATTTTCTGGGGCTTTTATCGCCGCTATGTCGTCCCTGAGATTCCTCCTGGGGGCGTCGATATGTTCGGCTGCAATGTCGCGTTCCGGGACACTCTGCTAACGCTGGACGAACGTCATAGTTCATTGATTGCTCAGATCTTCTGGCTGGGTTATCGGCGCAAATGCATCACCTATTCGCGCAATGAGCGCGAACATGGCACATCCGCGTGGACCTTCCGCAAGAAGGTTAATTATTTGATGGACAGTGTCTTCTCATTCACCGACCTCCCGATTCGTCTTCTGATCCGTGTAGGCGGCGTAGGTGCAGGTTTGGCAGCAATGATGGGGATAATTGTGGCCATCGCGAAATTAAACGGAATGATCGAAGTGCCGGGTTATGCAATGATCATGCTGACCACTACCTTCCTGGGGTGTGCAAACCTCATGGGGCTGGGAATCGTAGGGTCGTATGCTTGGCGGACTTACGAGAATACTAAAAATCGCCCATTGGCTATTCCAATGCGCGTAGAGAGTTATGGGGTTAAGCAATGACTGAGTTGGCGCGTGATTTTTTCGTCCATTCCCATGCTCTGTGTGAGAGCAAGAATATTGGCAAGGGAACACGAGTCTGGGCGTTCGCTCATATTTTGCCGTCTGCAAAGCTAGGCGAAGAGTGCAATGTCTGTGATCAGGTCTTCATCGAGAACGACGTGATCATTGGCAATCGTGTAACCATCAAGTGCGGTGTGCAGATCTGGGACGGGATTGAAATCGAAGACGATGTCTTCATCGGTCCGAACGTCACATTCACCAATGATCGCTTTCCGAGAAGCAAGGTATACCCGGAAACCTTCTCAAGAACAGTGATACGCAAAGGCGCTTCGCTTGGCGCTAATTGCACTATCTTGCCCGGGATCACCATTGATACCAACGCGATGGTGGGCGCAGGTGCGGTAGTAACCCGGTCAGTACCCCCTAACGCGATTGTGGTGGGGAACCCCGCAAAAATCATAGGCTACGTTAATGCCAAGCCTGGCACTACCAAACAAGACACTTCCGCGCCAGCTAATCAGTCGTCACAGAACACCTCTGTTTCGGGTGTGACACTGAACTCACTGACGGAAGTCACCGATATACGCGGCAGCTTGTCTGTGGGTGAATTTGACCGCTCAATACCTTTCAAGGCTGAACGATATTTTCTCGTGTATGACGTACCCACTGCGGAAACACGTGGAGAGCATGCTCATCGTGTTTGCCACCAATTTCTCATCGCGGTTAAGGGAACAGTCCACGTAGTCGCAGACGACGGCACCAATCGGGAGGAGTTCATTCTGGATAAACCCAACGTCGGCATCCACCTGCCGCCGATGACTTGGGGCATCCAGTATCGATATTCAAGTGATGCCGTGCTTCTAGTCTTCGCATCCCACTACTACGACTCGTCAGACTATATACGCAACTATGACGAGTTCGTTGCATTGAAAAAATACCAATTGTGAAGATCAGCGGTGCTTTCGGGAAGCTGAGTCAGATCAGCTTCCTCCGTTTTTTGATGTCTGGCGGAGTTAATACCGCCGTAACCTACCTCGTCTACCTTTTAATGCTTCAGATGTTTAGTTATGCCGTAGCGTATAGCATTGCTTATGGCTTCGGTATCCTGCTCGCATTTGTACTGAACCGCTACTTTGTTTTTCAAAGTCACAGAGGTGCGAAAGCAGCTATCCTGTTTCCTTTCATATATCTGATTCAATACCTCGCGAGCCTTATGATTATCTGGCTGTGGGTTGAGAAGCTTGATCTAAATGCAATGCTGGCCCCCTTGGCATCAATTATTCTAACGATCCCAATCACGTACTCCCTTTCAAAGCTGCTATTCTCGCCCAAAAAAGTGGAGCGCATCTGAATAACTCGGAAAAGGAAGTATGTAGCTCGCGGGGGAGTTTGGGGCCTTGCTACTATGTTCTTACGTTCACGAATTCATGAATTCTTGCAACGTATCAGTTCATGCGAAAGAGAGACGCCCCCCCTTGCAGAGATGATAGAGGCTAAAGAATCAGCGGGGCGAGAGCCAGAAACTTAACGAGATGGTACACTAAATGATTGCAACCCCACATAGAACAGACAATGCCATCCTGACGAGTGTGGCAGCTACACAACAGGATGCGCGTTACAAGATAATGCTGGGGGTGAGCTACATATTACTGGTGATTATCTGGTCTTTCACTATTCCATTCAGTGGGGCACCTGATGAGTCCACCCACTTTTATCTTCTGGACTACATTTTCACGCTGCATGAATTCCCAACCACTATAAACACACCACAAGCCTTTTCAGGCGAATTGACACATCACACATGGCGAGCCGGTTCGTTCTGGTATCACGGCTTACCTTTCCCACATGTTGTCGGCGGTTTGATCACAACGACAATTGCTTCATATCTGTTACCTGAGAATCTACTGTATCTTGGTGCGAGAATATTTAACTGGACTTTGGCTGGACTGTTCATCACCGCACTTTACAGAATAGCGCGCGCCCACGAACTCCTGCCGCGGACGTCCGCTCTAATTGCTGTTGCAGTATCGTTAATACCACAAGTTAGCTTTATTTTTTCTTACTTTAATAGTGACGCATATGGCATCACCGTAATAGCTATGAGTTTGGCGGCACTTTTAGATCTAAATAGCAGGCCAACACTCAATAATGCGATACAGCTAGGAGCTTGCGTTGGCCTACTTTTACTTGCCAAGCTATATTTTTTACCGAGCATTGTCTTTATCGTCGCCATTATAATTTCCAGGCTATATTTTAAGGGGATCAATTTAAAATTAATGGCCGCTTTGCTGGCATCAGCCCTAATAGTAGCGGCGCCGATGCTCATATTTACCTATAGCACTTTTGGTGAAATCACTGGAGTATCAGGTCAAGTTGCATTTGTCGAAATGCATCGAAACGATCCGGGCTCAACTGCCGGCACATGCTATCTGATATGCGGTGATAAACTGATCAACTTTCAAACGCTCGCCCCTTGGCTTCGTATGTCCGCGATGAGCTATTTCTCCGTCACGGGATGGATGAATATCTATATTCAGTCATGGCAATATATGATCGCCGAGGTGGTTGGCTGCACGGCAATCGCAACAGCGCTTCTCTCTACTATCTTCAGCTATAAAAAACTTGAAAAGAAAGATTTTTATCTGGAGCATGCATTACCTTTAATAATGATACTAGGCATGATACCTTCGATAGTGATCTTAAGCATTATAGGTTCTCAGCTCGCAATGCCTCAGCCGCAGGGCAGATATCTATTCGTGACTATTCCCTTTATGGCTTACATGCTAGCTCTGACGTGTAGGGCATTTACTATGAAGTCAAAACTATCCGTCTCGGAGCATGCATAATGAATGCTCCAAAAATTGTGAATATTTTTCTAGTGGTTATAACGACATGGTTGCTAACAGCAAACATCATGGCAGTTAGCAAAAACCTTAAAGAAAATAACAATTTTATCGTTACCCCCTTGGTTACCGCTATTGATAACATTACTGAGGGAGCTTTAACTCAAGCTTATACTGCTACTACAGGACTAAGTGTAGCAGTAATCAAAAAAAGCCTACAGATGACCAACGATGGCGGCGCTCTACGTCTCTCGGGAGCTTTAACTCAGGCTCATGGCTATATTGATTCTTTTTCTGCGCAGGGTTCAACCACTATTGTCTCAGGCTGGGGATATGTAGACGAAAAATCTGAACAATCTCAGCAGTATCTGCTAATCGTTAAGTCCGGTGAAGTTATATCGGTAACACGTATTGACGGCCTGCGGTCTGATGTAAAGAAGATACTTGGCTTGCCACGCTCTGAACGCTCCGGGTTTAGCTTAATTCTAGATAACCCTGACAACTTATCCAAATGCGATTATAAGTATTATATACTCTCTGAGAGCATGCAAATTTACCCCTTTGAAGCGGCCTGCAGCTGATTTTGCCCAAGGATCAGCGAGCCACTGGCTATACTTGGCAAGTGTATTATCGGCGGCATCTCAAACTATCCGTAACGGCTTTCGGTTTGAGATGCCGATCTTTTCAGCCGCAGGATATGATCCTTAAGCCAAAGTTGCAAAAACTTTTACCATACAGCAAATAAACGCGGTCGGACAATCACGTTTGAATCGATCAAATGAGATCATCATCCTTAACTTCAAGCGAACATTGCCTTTATTAATATTTGAGTAACCTTCCCTGAATTTCGAGCTTATATCGCTCTCAACACTATTTCCCCCCGAATGTCATAGTGGCCGTCACGCCACTTGGATAGCCAACAACAGCAGCGCAACTACAATACTTTATCTGAATCGCACATATCTAAGATTATGCCTCATATTCACACGATAAAGTTAATACTTGATGCCTTATTAGCCAATCCGTAACTTTGCATCAAGTCACATAAGTCTTCCAATCCCATAATCGCCGCATGCACCGCGACTTCACTTACACTAACGTTATCTTGGTTTATGCTCGACTGCGAGACATTGATTGAAAACACCCACACGCCAATGTGTAGAGCAATCGGTTGGAAGTGGCTACTCACTTACACCTTTTTGTCTGGCATTAGCTGATAAAAATGGCTGGTGGTTGGCGGGCACGTTGCTCTATTAGTAGAACATCCACTTTTAGTATTCGCTAAGCAAAATTTAGTTCTCAGATTTAAGCAAGTCAACTTCCATGAATCGTTTGAATGCTAAACGCTTTGGTCTACTGATTATCGGTGTCCCTGCCTTCTATACGAGCCGTCCGAGCCGTTTCCGGCCCTAACATTCAGTCTCGCAACTTTAAATCATTTTCACTCGGGCGAGTTGATGGGTACTATCAAATAGGATTCTGGTCGCTGGTAGATAGGACTTTTGATCGAGTGCTGGACAAATGCATATACAGGAATAACAAACAGCACTACGACTAGCATTTGCAAAAGAAATTTTGACCTAACAATATTTTCTAACGAGATGGCACAATAAGCTAAACAATATACAGGAAAGAAAAATCTGGTTTCAATAGCCCCTGGAATTATCGCCACACTGGGAAGCAGAAGGACTATTCCAAATAAAAACTTTCTCACAAAGTTATTATAACCTTTGAATATAAAAGAAATCGCTAGCTGAGAAAGACCAAAAATAACAATAAATAAATACATTAATGATCGCGTAGACTTTTCAGCAGAAGGTCGTTGTGTATAGACTTCCCCATCTCGGGCATCGAGACCTGATGCTATGTGACGGACATAAATCCCAGAAAATACCAATGGATGCTCAATCATCATTTCAAGAAATCGGGAAATCGACAAAGAATCAAAACCGCCATGATTCCGAAGTATCTCTGCCCCAGCCTTATTTGCGTAGAACACAGGAGTACCCCGCACAGCTCCTGGCTCGATGTAGGTCTCGTACCTATCCACTATCATGCCCCAAGCCAACTGATGGACGAAGAGAGAGCCACCACCGAGGTCGGTTTCAACAAATGGGGAAAACGTCTTACTGTATTTGTAGTTTATTGCCATCTGAGGAGCAGACCCCAGCGACACACCTGCAAAAAATATGAACACAGCAATAAGTTTATACAGGGGGCCTCTTATAAAAAACACCAAAACCAACAGCGCTAAAGCGATGACTGAGAAGATATATATAGTTCGAGTGTTGTAAGAAAAATACGAAAGCAGCCCGGCTATCAGAATATATGAGAACGACCTCATGATCGATTGGGAAGCTAATGCCTTTACAACCATTACGGCCGATGCCACCAACATCCCGAATGCGGGAGCATCACTTAGTGGATAGGAGACAAGCCCGGGAAATATCAAAGCCACCAAAATTGGTGGGATTATTCGCCGTAGCGTAGATAAAGTGCCTCCAAAGACCGAATGATACAAATTCGGTAAAGCTATGGAAAATAAATATCCATACGCGACCGATTGTCCAATCTTTAGCGAAAATAGCCCGACTGATTCGGAAAAATCGAATAGGAAGCGGAACGGCACAAGCACCAAGGGGTAAAAATATCCCCTGATAGTCTGTGGATAGTCAAACTGCAGCAAATCGGCACTCAGAGACCAGTAAAGTCTTGCGTCACCTCTAAAATCGCGAGCATCTAATATCAGTTGAGCACAAAAGAAGATAATAAAAGCAGAGATGAAAGATACTAGCGTAGATTTTTCACCCAATAGTTTTATAACTCTAAATGGATGTGGTGTACCTACAGCTAGCATTGCGGACTACCCATTTTTGCGGTCTCATTATCAACCAAAGGACAAGAAGTGGCTCACATTGACCACTCTGACTGACGGAACCGCTGGAAACTGGCCAGCCATAATGTCAAAACACATGAAATAAAATATTAGCATCGTATACTATCGGGCTTTTCAGAGCATCTCATTAATAAACGCGAGAGTAAAAGTGAGAGACTGCACGGTTGTTTTTCCAGCAGCGTGATTTAGTCGCTTTGCTATAGAAGCCGGGCTAGAAAATGAGGTCCCAACAAAAACTCCAAGGACTGCGATCCATACCAATGGTACTGGACCGCACGATCAATGAATATGAGTACCATTATGTGCAATCAACCACAGAACAACAGCGAGACTATACTCACAGCGCCTTAACGACGATCTTCCTCTAATACCTTCAGAAGATACTGCCCATAACCCGTCTTCTTCAGCTTCTCACCTTGAGCGCGGAGCTGATCAGCGCTGATCCAGCCTGCGTGGAAAGCGATCTCTTCAAGGCATGCTACTTTCAGCCCTTGACGGTGCTCGATGGTATGCACGAAATGACTGGCCTCCAGCAAGGACTCATGGGTACCGGTATCCAGCCAAGCGAAACCACGGCCCAGCATCTGTACCGTCAGGGTTTTCTGTTCAAGGTAAGCACGGTTGACGTCAGTAATTTCAAGCTCCCCACGCTCGGAAGGCTTGATGTTCTTAGCAATATCCACAACGGTGTTGTCGTAGAAATACAAACCGGTCACGGCGTAGCTGGACTTGGGATTGGCAGGCTTTTCTTCGATACTCAGTGCGCGTCCGGTCGAATCAAATTCAACGACACCAAAACGCTCAGGGTCCGCTACGTGGTAGCCGAACACAGTGGCGCCTGTGGTTTGCTCGCTGGCGGCGCGCAGGTTGTCTGAGAAGTGCTGACCATAAAAAATGTTGTCGCCCAGAATCAGGCAGCAAGGATCGTTGCCGATGAATTCTTCACCGATGATAAATGCCTGGGCCAGGCCATCTGGCGTGGGCTGCTCCGCGTACGTGAGCTTAATGCCGTAAAGGCTGCCATCACCCAGCAACTTGCGAAAGCTCGGCAGATCCTCTGGTGTGGATATGATCAGGATTTCGCGCATGCCGGCCAGCATCAGCACTGACAACGGATAAAAAATCATCGGTTTATCGTAGATAGGCAGCATCTGCTTGGATACGCCTAAAGTCAGTGGATGCAGGCGCGTGCCTGAACCGCCAGCGAGGATGATGCCTTTACGGTTGATCGTGGTCATTATCGTAGATTCCCTAAAAATTCGGATCACCCCACGCTGCTACTCTGGCAACGCTTCCATGACAACTGACCGTGATTCAGAAGTGGATAATTAACTTCTAAAATCAGAGGGCAGAAGGGAGTGCGGTGCTGCTGCCCATCAGGGCGCGGCGTGGAGTATAGGAGCAGTCAAGAAGCCAAACGTTCCGGCGTTGGATAGCATTAAGCCTTTGCGGAACGTTCCGCGTAGTTCTGATCGATCCATAGCTGGTAGCTGCCGCTCTTCACGTGCGCTACCCACTCAGCGTTGCCCAGATACCATTCGACCGTTTTACGGATGCCGGACTCGAATGTCTCCTCGGGAGTCCATCCCAGTTCACGCTGGATCTTGCTGGCGTCAATCGCATAGCGTTGGTCGTGACCAGGACGATCCTGCACGTAGGTAATGAGGCTCGCATGAGGGCGGTAGGCCGAATCAGGGCACAGCTCATCCAAGAGCGCACAGAGGGTATGTACGACCTCCAGGTTCTGCTTCTCGTTGTGCCCGCCTATGTTGTAAGTCTCGCCAACAACGCCTTGCGTCACAACCTTGTACAGCGCCCGCGCATGATCTTCGACGTAGAGCCAGTCACGCACCTGATTGCCTTTACCGTACACAGGCAGCGGCTTCCCTTCGAGTGCATTGAGAATGACCAATGGGATCAGTTTCTCCGGGAAATGACATGGCCCGTAGTTGTTCGAACAGTTGGTTATCAATGTCGGCAAACCGTAGGTTCTGCTCCATGCCCGAACCAGGTGATCGGAGCTAGCCTTACTAGCTGAATACGGCGAGCTCGGCTGATAAGGCGTGGTTTCAGTGAAGAGCTCTTCAGGCCCTTCAAGATCACCGTAAACTTCATCAGTAGAGATGTGATGGAAGCGGAAGTCCGCTTTGCGCCCCTCGTCCATGTTCAACCAGTAGTGGCGTGCAGCTTCCAGCAGCGTGTATGTACCGATGATGTTGGTCTGCACGAATTCGGAAGGGCCCGAAATCGAACGATCAACATGAGATTCCGCTGCGAGGTGCATGATTGCATCAGGCTGGTGCTCATTGAGCACACGATCCACCTCTATTCGATCACAGATATCTACGCGCTCGAAGGTGTAGCGTGGGTCATTAGCAACTTCAGCCAACGACTCAAGATTGCCAGCGTAAGTGAGCTTATCAACGTTAATAACGGAATCAGCGGTGTTGGAAATGATATGGCGAATAACGGCTGAGCCTATAAAACCAGCGCCGCCGGTGACTAGAATTTTCACGCGAATCCGTATCCTGAGTGTTCGACAGCCTCGCCCCGTGCGTGCTATCCGATCCATGAAATAACGCTGCGTGATTACACGAACGTTGGCCAGTTCAAAACAGTATCTGTGCCAAATGCCTGAAATGCCCGAGCCGCGTATATAAAGCCCGGACAAATCTCTGACGTCGATATGAGGTTTCGCAGCCAACGGCCGCGAGTACGCACGTCGCAGACTCAACGTAAGCGCTCAAAATACGATCAGATCGCTAATTAGGGCGGCAGAATACCTTTCGACTGGCCAGTCAGCAACCTTGAGCAAGGTTCGTAAAGTCAAACATGCATACCTGCATTACGCAGATGGACCGGGTCCACGCCCTACTACCACTAGCGCGGAACATGCACTTTGATAGTTTTCTTCATGAGCGAATACTTCCTTTCCAGCACATCACCCAACGTCTTTTTCGCGTTTGCGTCTCCGTGAACGAGGGTTATTTGCTCAGGCCACTCTTTCATTCCAGTCACAAAGCTGACGAGCTCAGTCTGATCAGCATGAGCCGAGTAACCACCGACCGTGGTGATGCCGGCCTTTATCTTGAATCGCTCCTTGTCCAGTTCTACATAACCCTCTACCGGTCCGTATTTCTGTATCGCGGCGCCGGGCGTCCCTTTGGCCTGATAACCGACGAATACGACATTGTGACGAGGGTCGCCCAGCATGGCCTTCAGGTAGTTGACGATCCGCCCACCTGAGCACATTCCACTGCCCGCGATGACGATTGCCGGTCTGCCTGTGCTGGACAGGTAGTTCACCACCATCTGGTGCTTGTCATGACTATCGACTGTGATGAGTTGCTTGAACCCCAAAGGGTTGCGGCCTTCACTCAAGCGCTCTTGAGCTGCGGTATTCCAGTAGCCATTGAAGTCCTGGTAGACCTTGGTAAACCGGCTGGCCAGCGGGGAATCGAGGATGACGGGCAACTGCGGCCAATCAATGGGCAGGCCATCAGCATCAACGGCGTCAAACACGGGATCGCGGTCTTCGATCAGTGCTTTGCGGCGCAGGATATCTTCTATCTCAAACAGCAGCTCCTGGGTGCGACCGATGCTGAACGCTGGAATAAGGATCGTGCCGTGATCAGCTAACGCCTTGTCGATGATCTTTTCCAGGCGCGTCTGACGGCTACCGCGGTCCTCGTGCAGACGATCACCATAGGTGCTTTCAAGAACCAGCAGGTCTGCCTGCTCGGGTGGCTCAGGACTGATTAACAGAGGATTGAGGCGAGAGCCCAGATCGCCGGAGAATACGATGCGCCTCTGTCGCGACTCGGTAGGGTACTGAACATCGCACTCGACATAAGCAGAGCCGAGTATGTGACCCGCGCGCTGCAGCCTGACCTTCACAACCAGTTCCGGGGTATCGGTCAGTACATGCCAGGTATTGAAGGGCAACGCGATGGTCCGCTTCTGGACAATAGCCAGATACCGCTCAATCTGTTTGCTGTCATGAGCAAACTGATACTTCCAGGCATCCTCAAGGGTGAGCGGCAACATTTTTGCCGAGGGCTCGCTGCAGATTATCGGACCGGTGTAACCCGCGGCCAGCAGATCAGGGATACGCCCAACGTGATCCACATGGACATGAGTCAGCAACAAGGCTTTTATCGTGTCTATGGGGAAATCAATCTTCGCATCCCGCCCCGGCCCGGCGACCTCCGAAGATTCCAGACGCAAACCACAGTCAACCAGCATGCTGTGATGCTCGTCAAAGTTCACCTGATGACACGAACCCGTCACACTCTGGACGCCGCCATGATGGACAACTTTTGGATAACTCATGAATACCCTCTGACTCAAACGCAGCTAATGCTCGAACTCGAAATACATGCGTTCCGGCGTGTAATGTCGAATCCCAACCGATTAAACGGCCGCATTCTGCCGCGCTGAGAGTCCTTTGCAAGGGCGCAAATGGGTAACGGTTTGGCGTGAAAATCTCCCCAGCAGCCTGCAGCGCGAGGCCATTACCTCGCAAATGCGGGCTTTAGAGCTTGGGCGACTGTAAGCAGTGGATTTTTCCGACGGCACTAGGTAACAACTCCCACAAAACTTGATGGGGAGGACTACGAGCAGTGTCAGCAGGAATAAACGGAATGAACAAAGCTTCCAGCTGAGTACGACGTTCGTAGATTCAGCGCTGAAGAGCTTTGTTGATGATGATCAAGAGTAGCTACAGGGTTGCAGATAGCCTTGGATCAGATTGAGCGACGGTCCAGTTTCCGCTTTTTACGCAGTACGACGACCCACCCCAGGAGGGGACCGATCAGCATGCCCGCAAGCAGCGCAATAATGACGGGTACCGCGAGAAACAGCTCAGGCGAAGACCAACCCAAAAAGACCAGTGAGACTTTCTGCTGGTTCTCCAGAATAAAAACGATCGTCGACACGATAAGCGCCAGCGCGACCAGGGCCGCAATTACTCGTGTGAACATCCGCATCTGTTACTCCTATCGGGAGGCCAGGAGGCCCTCTTCTTCGTCTTCGTTTACGCGATCACGCAGCTCTTTACCCGGCTTGAAATGCGGCACGAACTTGCCGTCAAGGCTGACCGACTGACCGGTCTTGGGGTTACGCCCAACTCGTGGAGCACGGTAATGCAGGGAGAAGCTGCCAAAGCCCCGTATCTCAATGCGATCACCTGTCGCCAGGCACTGGGACATTTGCTCAAGCATGGTCTTGATAGCCAACTCTACATCTTTGGATGAGAGCAGCCCTTGATGGGTGACAATTCGTTCGATCAACTCCGACTTCGTCATATTTTTCCCTTCTTTTTCAAGCAGCTAGATAAGCGCTCCGAAGGTTTTAGCATGACCAGATGAATTTGAACAGCCCGAGTATTGACTTATGTGAGTTGGTCACAACTGAGGGGTATTAGCCGCCGAGCGCCAGGCCGCGGAATACAAGTGATGCGGCCAGTACAAGGGTCTTGAGGATATTTGCCTTGAAGCATTATTGATCGAACCAGTACTCCCTGAAACGAAGCGCAGTCATTGCGGGCAAGCCTTACACGCATAGACTGCTCTATTCCGCAGGACCGGGCTTAGCCGAGAGCAGTCCATTACATTCAACATGAATGGGTCGTCAGAAATAACGCCTTCCCGGCTAAAGCCGGTCCCACGTCGTTGGTCAGCTTGCGGGGAAACATCGAATTCCCCGCAGGCCTGCGCAATCCCGGATATTGGTGTGAAGTCGTGGGACTGGCTTTAGCCGGGAAGAGGCCGTTGCGGTCGATAAGAACGGGTCGTCAAAAATAACGCTTTCCCTGCTAAAGCCGGTCCCACGTCGTTGGTCAGCTTGTGGGAAACATCGACAGCATCGGTGCTGGAGCCTGTACCCCCTCAAATCGCGCCCACAAAAAAGGGCGACCGAAGTCGCCCTTTTTCTAATGGTTAACCAGAACTTAGTTCTGCTTTTCCATTTGAGCACGCAACAGGTCACCAAGAGTGGTAGGACCAGTGTTTTCTGCGGTCTCAGGCTTGCTACGCAGGCTTTGGATCGCTTCTTTCTCGTCTTCAACGTCTTTCGACTTGATGGACAAGCTGATCACGCGGCTCTTGCGGTCAACGCTGATGATCTTGGCTTCGATCTCTTCGCCTTCTTTCAGAACGTTACGCGCGTCTTCAACGCGGTCACGGCTGATTTCGGAGGCTTTCAGGGAAGCTTCGATGTCGTCGGCCAAAGTGATGATGGCGCCCTTGGCGTCAACTTCTTTAACGATACCGCGAACGATTGCGCCTTTGTCATTGACAGTGACGTACTCGGAGAACGGATCGCTTTCCAGCTGCTTGATACCCAGCGAGATACGCTCACGCTCTGGATCAACAGACAGGATCACGGTGTCGAGCTCGTCGCCCTTCTTGAAGCGACGTACGGCTTCTTCGCCCACTTCGTTCCAGGAGATGTCGGACAGGTGAACCAGGCCGTCGATGCCGCCGTCCAGACCAATGAAGATACCGAAATCGGTGATCGACTTGATGGTGCCGGAGATTTTATCGCCCTTGTTGAACTGGCCAGAGAAATCTTCCCATGGGTTAGATTTGCACTGCTTGATGCCGAGGGAAATACGACGACGCTCTTCGTCGATGTCCAGAACCATAACTTCCACTTCGTCGCCGACTTGTACGACTTTCGAAGGGTGGATGTTCTTGTTGGTCCAGTCCATTTCGGAAACGTGTACCAGGCCTTCCACGCCTTCTTCCAGCTCTGCGAAGCAGCCGTAGTCGGTCAGGTTGGTAACACGCGCAGTTACGCGAGTGCTTTCCGGGTAACGAGCCTTGATAGCAACCCATGGGTCTTCGCCCAGTTGCTTCAGACCCAGGGAAACACGATTGCGCTCGCGATCGTACTTCAGCACTTTTACATCGATCTCATCGCCAACATTGACGATTTCCGATGGATGCTTGATGCGCTTCCAGGCCATGTCGGTGATGTGCAGCAGGCCATCGACGCCACCCAGATCGACGAATGCGCCGTAATCGGTGAGGTTCTTGACGATACCTTTGACTTGTTGACCTTCCTGCAGGGACTCGAGCAGAGCTTCGCGCTCGGCACTGTTCTCGGCTTCCAGCACGCTGCGACGCGAAACAACAACGTTGTTGCGCTTCTGGTCCAGCTTGATGACCTTGAACTCGAGCTCTTTGCCTTCCAGGTGAGTCGTGTCGCGCACTGGGCGGACGTCGACCAAAGAACCAGGCAGGAACGCACGGATGCCGTTAACGTCGACAGTGAAGCCGCCTTTAACCTTACCGTTGATAACGCCCTTGACCACTTCTTCAGCTGCGAAAGCCGCTTCCAGAACAATCCAGCACTCGGCACGCTTGGCTTTTTCGCGGGACAGCTTGGTTTCGCCAAAGCCGTCTTCTACCGCGTCCAGAGCAACGTGAACTTCGTCGCCGATCTTGATGGTCAGATCGCCAGCGTCGTTGTGGAACTGTTCCAGCGGGATCAGGCCTTCAGATTTCAGACCGGCGTGAACCGTCACCCAGCCTGCCTGGTAATCGATATCAACGATGATAGCGGTGATGATCGAACCGGCCTGAAGGTTGAGGGTCTTTAGGCTTTCTTCAAAAAGTTCTGCAAAGCTTTCGCTCATTTTAATTCCTGTTGATCAAGGGCGAAGGATACGCCCATCTGCCACGTTCCAGACAACGTGGGTTACGTTCAAGTAAAAGAAAGCCTGCGGGACTATTTCTGGTCTCCCACATGCTTCTTTGTCACCCGGCAATATCGCGAAGCGCGATTTCACTCAGAATGCGTTCCAGCACCTGCTCGATGGACAATTCGGTGGAATCCAGCTGAATAGCGTCATGCGCTGGCTTGAGCGGGGCTACCGCTCGCTGGGTGTCACGCTCGTCGCGTGCACTTATCTCATCTAGCAGACTCGACAGACTAACATCATCCCCCTTGGCCTTCAACTGCAAGTAACGTCGACGGGCACGTTCCTCGGCGCTGGCGGTCAGGAAAATCTTCAGCGGAGCGTCCGGAAACACGACGGTTCCCATGTCGCGACCGTCTGCCACAAGGCCTGGCTCCTCCTGAAAAGCACGTTGGCGTTGCAGCAATGCATCACGCACCGCAGGCAATGAAGCCACCTGCGAAGCGCCGCTGCCGACCTGCTCATTGCGAATGGAGTGAGTGACGTCCTCACCTTCCAGAATGATCCGCTGCTCCTGCCCTGCCGTTCCGCTTACGAACTGCACATCCAGATGCGCAGCCAGCAACTTCAAGGCCTCTTCGTTGGTCAGGTCCACGCCGTGGTTGCGGGCGGCGAACGCCAGCAAGCGATACAGCGCGCCGGAATCGAGCAGGCTCCAGCCGAGGCGTTTAGCCAGCAGCCCTGCAACTGTGCCCTTCCCGGAACCGCTAGGTCCATCAATGGTAATTACCGGTGCTTGAATTTTCACAACTGCCCCTCTTGCGCTACACGCATGCCGACTTGAGCGCTAAGCGCGAGAAAATTTGGGAACGACGTAGCGACGTTCGCACAATCATGGATCTGAATCGGCGCCTGTGCACGCAGCGCCGCAACACTGAAAGCCATGGCAATACGATGATCGCCCTGGGCATCAACCACACCACCACCTATCTGACCGCCGTCAATGATAATGCCGTCCGGCGTAGGCTCGACACTGACGCCCAGCTTTAACAGACCGTCGGCCATGGCTTGAATACGATCCGACTCCTTGACGCGTAACTCTTGAGCGCCCCGCAACACCGTACGCCCCTGCGCACAGGCGGCGGCCACGAAGATAACCGGGAACTCGTCGATGGCCAGCGGCACCAACGCTTCCGGGATCTCGATACCTTTGAGTGACGCCGAGCGTACCCGCACGTCAGCCACAGGCTCGCCACCCGCCTCGCGCTGATTATCCAGCGTGATGTCCGCCCCCATCAGGCGCAGGATGTCGATGACACCTGTGCGCGTGGGATTGATGCCGACATGTTCGAGCACCAGGTCAGAGCCTTCGGCAATAGACGCAGCCACCATAAAGAATGCAGCAGACGAAATGTCGGCAGGTACTTCAATGCGCGCAGCCTTCAATCCAGAATCAGACGTCACCGAAACCTTCGCCCCATCAACCGATACCGGATGACCGAAGCCACGCAGCATACGCTCGGTGTGGTCCCGGGTCGGAGCGGGCTCGATCACGGTCGTAGTGCCCTGCGCGTAAAGGCCGGCCAACAACAGCGACGATTTGACCTGTGCGCTGGCAACTGGCATTTCGTAGTTCATGCCGTTGAGCGTTCGCCCACCCTTGATCTTCAAAGGCGGACGTCCCTCGGCGGCAGTTTCAATCACTGCGCCCATTGCCCGCAACGGCTCAGCCACTCGGCCCATTGGGCGTCGGGAAAGCGAAGCATCGCCGGTCAATGTGCTGTCGAAACTCTGCGCAGCCAGCAATCCTGCCAGCAAGCGCATGGACGTACCGGAGTTGCCCAGATAAATCGGTCCAGGCGCAGATTTGAGCCCGTGCAGCCCGACACCGTGAATCGTCAGGCGACCATGATGCGGGCCTTCGATCACGACGCCCATGTCACGGAACGCTTGCAGCGTCGCCAGCGCGTCCTCACCCTCAAGGAAGCCTTCAACTTCCGTGATGCCCTCGGCCAACGAGCCGAGCATGATGGAGCGATGGGAGATGGATTTGTCGCCCGGCACGCGAACGCGACCCGTAACGCTACCGCCAGGACTGGCGAGAAATACCAGGTCCTCAGCTTCCACGGGCTCTACGTAGGCACGCTGGGCAAGGATCTTACCGAAGTGCTCACGGGCCATTCGCGCGCGAGTGAACACACCCAACAGCTGATGACCATCACCCGCGACCATCGCGTCACGCAGCGCATCCAGATCCGTTCGAAAGGTATCCAGTGTGCGCAGCACAGCTTCACGGTTGGCCAGAAAGATGTCGTGCCACATCACCGGATCGCTGCCCGCAATACGCGTGAAATCGCGAAAGCCACCGGCCGCGTATCTGAAGATGTCGAGATTTTCGTTACGCTTGGCCAACGAGTCCACCAGGCCAAATGCCAATAGATGAGGCAAATGGCTGGTTGCGGCCAGCACCTCATCGTGACGTTCGACCTCCATGTGTTCCACGTCAGCACCCAGTTCGGACCAGAGTCGATCGACCACCGCCAGAGCTTCAGGATCAGTCTCGGGCAATGGGGTAAGGATTACTTTGTGTCGTTTGAACAACTGCGCATTGGAGGCTTCGACGCCGCTCTGTTCGGAGCCCGCAATCGGATGGCCCGGCACAAATCGCGCAGGCATTCCGCCGAAAGCCAAGCGCGCAGCGTTGACTACGTTGCCTTTGGCACTGCCGACATCCGTCAGCACGGCATCGCCCAGGTCGAAGGTTGCCAGCAGTGCCAGCACTTTTTCCATCGCAAGAATCGGCACAGCGAGCTGAATCACATCAGCATCACGGCACGCCACAGCCAGATCAGCTTCACAGCGATCTACGACACCCAGCTCAACGGCCAGCTTGCGGGACTGGGGATCGAGATCAACGCCAACCACCTCGCCACACAAGCCGCTTTCACGAATGCCTTTGGCAAAAGACCCGCCAATCAGGCCAAGCCCGACTACCACCAAGCGCCGAATCATAGGTGGATTTGGTTTCACTGAGATGACATCAATCACGCGCCAGAACCCTGGCCAATGCCTCAAGGAAACGAGTGTTTTCTTCCAACAAACCGATACTCACACGCAAATGATTGGGCATACCGTAGCCAGCGACGGGGCGAACAATCACCCCCTCGCGCAGCAAACCTTGATAAACCGGACCGCTGTCACGCCCCAGGTCTACCGCAATGAAATTGCCTTTGGAGGGAATCCAGCTCAGACCTAGCAAGCGCAAGCCACCCTCAAGCTGCTCCATGCCGACTTCATTCAACTGGCGACTTTTAGTCAGGTATTCAGCGTCATCCAGCGCCGCGCATGCGGCGGCCAAGGCAAGACTGTTGACGTTGAACGGCTGACGAACGCGGTTCAGCACGTCTGCCACAGCCGGAGACGACAAGCCGTAACCCACGCGCAATGACGCGAGACCGTAGGCCTTGGAGAAGGTACGCGACACCAGCAGGTTCGGGTACTCAGCCAGATAATCGAGGCCATCGGGCAAATCGCCGCCCTGGGCGTATTCGATATAGGCTTCGTCCAGCACTACCAGCACATGTTCAGGGACAGCGGCAAGAAAGCGGCTCAATGCATCCGGCCCGAACCATGTCCCGGTCGGGTTGTTCGGGTTGGCGATGAACACCACGCGGGTGTCGGCATCAATTGCCGCCAGCATTGCAGGCAGATCATGCCCCCATTCCCTGGCTGGCGTGACGCGGGCTGTCGCGCCGATAGCCTGGGTAACAATCGGATAAACCGCGAAAGCGAATTCGCTGAATACCGCATTCAGGCCGGGTGCCAGGTACGCCCGGGCGACCAACTCAAGAATGTCGTTGGAGCCATTGCCCAGCGTCACTTGATCGATCTGCACACCACAACGTTCTGCAAGGCGCTTTTTCAGCTCGAAGCCATTGCCATCCGGATAGCGCGTCAGCTCGGCCAACTCTTCGCGAATCGCAGCCAGCGCTTTGGGGCTGGGACCCAACGGGTTTTCGTTGCTCGCCAGCTTGATGATCTTTGCGGGATCGATGCCCAACTCACGCGCCAACTCGTTCACAGGCTTACCCGGAACATAAGGCGAAAGTTTTTGCACACCCGGCTGAGCCAGTGCGAGGAAGTCGCCAGTCATGTGTCGCTAACCTCTTATCAACAAAATGCAATCTACTGAATTGGAACAATCATCTGTAGGAGCTCACGAGCACCGCGAGGCAGCGATGGCGACCTGTCTGATACACCGCTATCGCGGCCTCGCGGTGCTCGTGCGCTCCTACAGGTCCATTGTCCGCCGCGCGACAACGCAGTGTCAGAGATACAGGGCCGCTGCTGTTAACAAAATGCAATCCTCTGAGTTGACCCAAATCCTGTAGGAGCTCACCGAGGTTACGAGGCCAGCGATGACGTAACCGCTATCGCTGCCTCGCGCTGCTCGTGAGCTTATATAGGTATCAGCTCAATCCTCAGAGAACCGCTTTCGGGTAAGAACCCAGCACCTTGAGCGCCACCGCTTCCTGACTGATCCGCTCCAACACCGCTTTGACCAATGGGTCGCGATGGTGGCCAACGAAGTCGATAAAGAACACGTAGGTCCATTTACCGCTGCGCGACGGGCGAGTCTCGATGCGGGTCAGATCCAGGCCGTTCTCATGGAATGGCACCAGCAATTCATGCAGAGCGCCCGGCTTGTTGCTCATGGATACGATGATTGAAGTCTTGTCGTCGCCAGTTGGCGGCACTTCCTGACTGCCGATGATCAGGAACCGGGTGGAGTTGTCCGGACGGTCTTCGATTTTTTCCGCGATGCGCGTCAAACCGTACAAGTTTGCACTCATATCACCGGCAATCGCTGCGGAGTTCCACTCACCTTTCACCCGCTTGGCAGCTTCGGCGTTGCTCGCAACGGCGATCCGCTCGACATTCGGGTAATGCGCATCCAGCCACTTGCGGCACTGAGCCAGCGACTGAGCGTGGGAGTAGATGCGGCTGATGCTTTCAGTCTTGGTGTTTTCACCGATCAACAGATGATGGTGAATACGCAGCTCAACTTCGCCACAGATCACCATGTCATGCTCAAGGAAGCTGTCCAGCGTGTGATTGACCGCGCCTTCGGTGGAGTTTTCCACCGGCACGACGCCAAAGTTCACAGCACCGGCCGCCACTTCACGGAACACTTCATCAATCGCGGCCATCGGCAGACTGATAACTGCGTTACCAAAGTGCTTGATGGCAGCAGCCTGAGTGAAAGTCCCTTCAGGGCCGAGGTAAGCGACCTTCAGCGGCTGCTCCAGCGCCAGGCACGAAGACATGATTTCGCGAAACAGACGCGCCATCTCTTCGTTGCTCAATGGACCACGATTGCGCTCCATAACCCGCTTGAGCACCTGGGCTTCACGCTCGGGACGGTAGAAAACCGGCACTTCGCCTTCAGCCAGATTGGCCATTTTTACCCGTGCTACTTCCTGGGCGCAGCGTGCACGCTCGCTGATCAACTCCAGGACTTTTTCGTCCAGACTGTCGATGCGGACGCGCAGCGCCTTGAGTTCTTGCTCGGACATTAGCCGTGTTCCTTCTCGAACTCTGCCATGTACGCCACCAGCGCGTTGATCGCGTTGATGTCCACGGCATTATAGATAGAGGCACGCATGCCACCGACCGAACGGTGACCTTTGAGATTGAGCAACCCGCGCGCATCAGCGCCCGCCAGAAATGGCTTGTCCAGACGATCATCAGCAAGGCGGAACGGCACGTTCATCCACGAGCGGTCAGACTTGTTGATCGGGTTGCTGTACAGGCCGCTGGCATCGATGAAGTCGTAAAGCGTGCGCTTTTTGACTTCATTGAGCTTGCCGATGGCTTCAACACCGCCCTGCTCTTTCAGCCACTCGAAGACCAGACCGGACAGGTACCAAGCCAGGGTCGGCGGCGTGTTGTACATCGAGCTGTTATCGGCCGCGACCTTGTAGTTGAGCATGGTCGGGCACAGCGAACGGGCGCGACCCAGCAAGTCTTCGCGGATGATCACGACGACGATACCGCTTGGGCCGATGTTTTTCTGGGCGCCCGCGTAGATCATGCCAAAGCGCGAGACGTCCACCGGACGGGACAGGATGTCCGAAGACATGTCCGCCACCAGCGGTACATCACCGGTCTCAGGAATCCAGTCGAATTCCAGACCGCCAATGGTTTCATTCGGGGCGTAATGAACGTAGGCAGCGTCTTCGGACAGCGTCCACTCGTTCTGGCCCGGAATGGCGAAGTAATCGTAAGGCTTGGCGCTGGCAGCCACATTGACGTGACCATAACGCGAAGCTTCTTCAATGGCTTTCTGCGACCAGATACCGGTATCGATATAGTCGGCAGAGCCGTTTTCAGGCAGCAAATTCAGAGGAATCTGGGCGAACTGCTGGCTTGCGCCGCCTTGCAGAAACAACACTTTGTAGTTCGAGGGGATGGTCAGCAGGTCACGCAGATCCTGCTCGGCCTTGTTGGCGATGGACGTGAACTCATCACTGCGATGGCTCATTTCCATGACGGACAGGCCTTTGCCATGCCAGTCCAGAAGTTCCGCCTGGGCACGCAGCAGAACAGCTTCAGGAAGCGCAGCAGGACCTGCGCAGAAGTTAAAGGCTCGCTTGCTCATATCCACTCTCACTACGCTCTGATTTTCTCAGGCTTGGGTCATCTGGAGTCGAAGATGGCAAAGGCCGCGACACAGTTCAGAACCGTTCGCAGCCTTTGGCTACTTCTGTCAAACAACGCAGGGTTGTCTGAATTTAACTGATCTCGGTAGGAGCGAACTTGTTCGCGAGAGGGGCTTGAATGACACACCGCCTCGCCAACAAGTTGGCTCCTACAGGTTACGCGTTACTCCTGCGGTTCTTCGTCGTCAGAAGCAGCGTCGGCTTGCAGCTCATCGGCGGAGGTATCCTCGTCAGCGATGCTCAGCGCTTCGCCTTCAATGATTTCGCCGTCTTCACCGATCACCAGCTCTTCGCCTTCGACTTCCGAAGGCTCCTGTACACGCTCCAGGCCAACCAGTTTTTCGTCGCTGGCCAGTTTGATCAGCGTCACGCCCTGGGTGTTACGACCCAGGCTGGACACTTCACTGACGCGGGTACGAACCAGGGTGCCCTGATCGGAAATCAGCATGATTTCTTCACCGTCGAGTACCTGTACCGCGCCAACCAGTCGGCCGTTACGCTCGTTGCTGACCATGGCGATAACGCCCTGACCGCCACGCTTGTACTCCGGGAACTCGGAAATCGCCGTACGCTTGCCATAACCACGCTCGGAAGCGGTGAGGATCTGGCTGCCTTCTTCCGGGATCAGCATCGAAATCAGCTTCTGCCCTTCTGGCAGACGCATGCCGCGCACACCGCGGGCAGTACGGCCCATGGCACGAACGTCGGATTCCTTGAAGCGTGTTACCTTGCCGCCGTCGGAGAACAGCATGATTTCCTGCTCGCCGTCAGTGATGGCTGCGGAGATCAGGATGTCGCCTTCGTCCAGCTCAAGGGCGATGAGACCCACGCTACGCTGACGGCTGAAGGCCACCAGCGGGGTTTTCTTCACGGTACCGTTGGCGGTGGACATGAAGATGAACGGGGCCTTCTTCTTGTCTGCAGCCTTTATGCGCGCTTTGCGCTCTTCTTCGGTCTCGTTGCTGTTTTCTGCTTCGTCGAGTTCGCCTTCGATGCCAGCCTCTTCTTCCTCGTCAGCCCGCTTGCGCATGGCTTCCAGGTCGACCGGCAACATGGTGGTGATGTACTCGCCGTCGCTCAGCGGCAGCAGGTTGACCAGCGGACGGCCACGGGCAGCGCGGGACGCTTCCGGGATCTCGTAGGTCTTGAGCCAGTAAACCTTGCCCTTGCTGGAGAACATCAGCAATGTGGTATGGCTATTGGCGACCAGCAGGTGAGCAATGTAGTCCTCATCCTTGATGCCGGTGGCCGACTTACCTTTACCGCCGCGACGCTGAGCCTGATAGACCGCCAGAGGCTGAGTCTTGGCATAACCGCCGTGGGAAATCGTTACGACGCGTTCCTCTTCAGGAATCATGTCGCCCAGTGTCAGGTCCAGACGCGCATCGAGAATTTCAGTACGACGCACATCGCCGTATTCGACGCGGATCAGTTCCAGCTCTTCGCGGATCACTTCCATCAGACGCACGGCGCTGTTGAGGATGCGCAACAGTTCGCCGATCTGGCTGAGGATTTCCTGATACTCGGTGAGCAGTTTTTCGTGCTCAAGACCGGTCAGGCGGTGCAGACGCAATTCGAGAATGGCCTGAGCCTGCTCAGGTGACAGGAAATACTTGCCGTCACGCAGACCGTACTGCGGATCAAGGTTTTCCGGACGGCATGAATCCGCACCGGCGCGCTCGACCATTTCCACGACTGCGCTGGATTCCCAAGGCGTCGAAATCAATCCGACCTTGGCTTCCGCAGGTGTTGGCGAGGCTTTGATCAGGGCGATAACCGGATCGATGTTCGACAGCGCCACTGCCTGACCTTCGAGCAAATGACCACGCTCGCGGGCTTTACGCAGTTCGAAGACGGTACGACGGGTGACCACTTCGCGACGGTGACGAACGAAGGCTTCGAGCAGATCCTTGAGGTTCAGGATGCGCGGACGGCCATCGATCAGTGCAACGATGTTGATGCCGAAAACGCTTTGCAGCTGGGTCTGGGCATAGAGGTTGTTGAGGATAACCTCAGGCACTTCGCCGCGACGCAGTTCGATCACGACGCGCATACCGTCCTTGTCGGACTCGTCGCGCAGTTCGGTGATGCCTTCCAGCTTCTTCTCTTTAACCAGCTCGGCGATCTTTTCGATCAGACGAGCCTTGTTCAATTGATACGGCAGCTCGGTGATGACGATCTGCTGACGGCCACCGACCTTGTCGATGTCTTCAACCATCGAACGGGCACGCATATAAATGCGACCGCGACCGGTGCGGTAGGCTTCGACGATACCGGCACGACCGTTGATGATCGCGGCAGTCGGGAAGTCAGGGCCCGGGATGAACTGCATCAGCTCATCAATGGAGATTTCCGGGTTGTCGATCAGCGCCAGGCAACCGTCGATGACTTCACCGAGGTTGTGCGGCGGGATGTTGGTCGCCATGCCCACGGCGATACCGCTGGAACCGTTGACCAACAGATTGGGAATACGGGTCGGCATGACCGCCGGGATCATTTCGGTGCCGTCGTAGTTCGGCACCCAGTCCACGGTTTCTTTATGCAGGTCGGCCAACAGCTCGTGAGCCAGCTTGGTCATGCGCACTTCGGTGTATCGCATGGCCGCAGCGTTATCGCCGTCGACCGAACCGAAGTTGCCCTGACCGTCTACCAGCAGATAGCGCAGCGAGAAAGGCTGGGCCATGCGAACGATGGTGTCGTACACGGCAGTGTCGCCGTGCGGGTGATACTTACCGATAACGTCACCGACCACACGGGCGGATTTCTTGTACGGCTTGTTCCAGTCGTTACCCAGTTCACTCATCGCGAACAGTACACGCCGGTGCACGGGCTTCAAGCCATCACGTGCATCGGGCAGTGCCCGCCCGACGATTACGCTCATTGCGTAGTCGAGGTAGGACTGCTTCAGCTCGTCTTCGATATTGACCGGGAGGATTTCTTTGGCCAGTTCGCCCATGAGAAGCTCGATTCCTTTTTCTGGTGAAACTTCGAACATCCATCCGGGAGGAACGAAGCTCGCCGTTACCGGCACGTTTGCCTGGCAACGACTTACGACAAATCAACGAGTTATGCACTGGATCTGCGCAGTAGGGACGACTACTGCGTGCGCCCCTGGAAACCGCCGGATGTTACCACAATCGCCGCTAAGCACCTATCCTTTGAAAGCCCTGAAAACGAGCTTGTCTGTCGCAAGACCGCTGAGAAGCGCTTACAGGCCCGCTTAGCGCCCTTGCGGCCAAACTTCCGCTCGTCTTCAAAGGGATCAGTGCAAGCGTTTGCGACACATCAATTGAGTCATTTTTGCGGTGTCCGGGCGCTCGACAATGCCCTTTTCAGTGACGATCACGTCAATCAGATCGGCCGGAGTGACGTCGAACACCGGATTGAATGCCTCGACATCCGCCCCCACCCGTTGACCGCCCACTTCCAGCAGCTCACGACCGTCGCGCTCTTCGATGACGATTTCGTCACCGCTGGCCATGTCCATATCAATCGTCGAGCTGGGCGCGACCACCATGAAGCGCACGCCGTGGTGCATGGCGGCGACGGCCAGATGGTAAGTACCGATCTTGTTGGCCACATCGCCATTGGCGGTGATGCGGTCGGCCCCCACGATCACCCAGGTAATGCCTTTGGTGCGCATCAAATGCGCGGCTGCCGAATCGGCATTGAGGGTCACGGGGATACCTTCGTTGGCCAGCTCCCAGGCGGTCAGCCGTGAGCCCTGCAACCATGGACGGGTTTCATCGGCGTAGACACGTTCGATCATCCCTTCCAGATGCGCCGCACGGATAACGCCCAGCGCGGTACCGAAACCACCGGTAGCAAGGGCCCCCGTGTTGCAGTGGGTCAGAACCGCCTGCAGGTTGCCCTGATTCTTGCGGATAAGGTCGGCACCCAGTTGCGCCATGGTCAGGTTGGCTTCGCGATCACTGAGGTGGATGGACACCGCTTCAGCTTCCAGCACGACGAGAGGGTCATCGCCTTTCTTGATACGCTGCAGACGTTCGCGCATCCGGTTCAGCGCCCAGAACAGATTCACGGCCGTGGGGCGCGAGTCTGCCAGCACTTTGAAATCTTCTTCCAGGGCCGCCTTCCAGTCACCACCGGCGGCGATACGGGCGCGAGCACCCAGGACAACGCCATAAGCCGCAGTGATGCCAATAGCCGGAGCGCCACGGACAACCATGGAGCGAATGGCCTCGGCCACCCCCGCCGCGTTTTGATAAGCGAGCCAGGTTTCCTCGAAAGGCAAGATGCGCTGATCCAGCAGATACAGAGCGTCATCCCGCCAATCGATGGCTTTCACCTTCTCAGCAGCCAACAATCGATCGCGCATTGCACACTCCATACTCAAAAAACCCAAACCGGACATCAAAAGCTGCCGATTATAGCGAGCCGTCGGCGAAGACGCTCGGGTATACTGCGCCGTCCCCATAATAAGCCCCGGAAGCCCAGTCATGCCTAACGCCGCTGCCCCGCTCGACCTCCTGCTCCTGCCCGCCTGGCTGGTGCCGGTCGAACCCGCTGGCGTGGTACTCAAGGATCATGGCCTGGGCATTCGCGATGGCTGCATCGTTTACATCGGCCCACGCGCCGAGGCCTTGAAGCAAACCGCTCTGCAAACCCTTGAACTGCCTGAAATGCTGCTCAGCCCGGGACTGATCAACGCCCACGGACATGCGGCCATGACCTTGTTCCGTGGCCTGGCCGACGATCTGCCGCTGATGACCTGGCTGCACGACCATATCTGGCCCGCAGAAAGCAAATGGGTGAATGAGGATTTCATTCGCGACGGCACGGACCTGGCCATTGCCGAGCAGCTCAAAGGCGGCATTACCTGTTTCTCGGACATGTACTTCTACCCCTCAGTGGCAGCGGACCGCGTGCACAACAGTGGAATTCGCGCACAGATCACCGTGCCGATTCTGGATTTTCCGATCCCTGGGGCACGGGATACCGACGAAGCCCTGCACATGGGCGTGCAGCTGTTCAATGACCTGGTCCATCACCCGCGCATTAAAATCGCGTTCGGTCCTCATGCACCGTACACCGTTGGCGATGAGAATCTGGAAAAAATCCGGGTTATTGCCGACGAGCTGGACGCGATGATCCAGATGCATGTTCACGAGACTGCCTTCGAAGTGGAGCAGGCTGTAGACCATTCAGGTGAGCGCCCGCTGGCGCGCCTGAACCGTTTGGGCATGCTCGGTCCGCGCTTTCAAGCCGTGCACATGACGCAGATAAACGATGAAGATCTGGAGTTGCTGGTAGAAAGCAACACCAGCGTGATTCATTGCCCGGAATCGAACCTGAAACTGGCCAGCGGTTTCTGTCCGGTCGAACGACTGTGGCAGGCTGGCGTCAATGTAGCAGTAGGCACTGATGGTGCAGCCAGCAACAACGATCTGGATCTGCTGGGCGAGACCCGCACCGCTGCGCTGCTGGCCAAGGCCGTGGCAGGCTCGGCTGCCGCACTGGATGCTCATCGCGCGTTACGCATGGCTACCCTGAATGGCGCACGGGCGCTGGGTATTCAGAACGAAGTCGGCTCGCTGGAGATCGGCAAGGCTGCCGACATGGTCGCTTTCGACCTGTCCGGGCTGGCCCGGCAACCGATTTATGATCCGGTGTCACAGCTTATATACGCCACTGGCCGCGACTGCGTCAGCCACGTCTGGGTAGCAGGCAAGCAATTGCTCGACGATCGCCGCCTGACCCGTATGGATGAACAGGCGTTGTGCGACACCGCCAAAGCCTGGGGCAAGCGTATTTCCGGGCGCACCGAATAAAGAACGGGCTGGTTGCTCATCAGCCAGCCCGCTGCACGTATTTTGAGTTCAAGAGGACATCCCATGAGCAACGTCGATCACGCAGAAATCGCCAAATTCGAGGCATTGGCCCATCGCTGGTGGGATCGCAACAGCGAATTCAAGCCGTTGCACGACATCAACCCGTTGCGGGTCAACTGGATCGACGAGCGCGTCAATCTGGCGGGCAAGAAGGTTCTGGACGTCGGTTGCGGCGGCGGGATTCTCTCCGAAGCCATGGCACTGCGCGGCGCAACCGTAACCGGTATCGACATGGGTGAAGCGCCACTGGCGGTCGCCCAGTTGCACCAGCTGGAATCGGGCGTGCAGGTTGAATACCGGCAGATCACTGCCGAAGACCTGGCCGAAGAAATGCCCGGGCAGTTCGACGTCGTGACCTGCCTGGAAATGCTTGAGCACGTACCCGACCCATCGTCGGTGATTCGCGCCTGCTACCGCATGGTCAAGCCCGGCGGCCAGGTGTTTTTCTCGACCATCAACCGCAACCCGAAGGCTTTTCTGTTTGCCATCGTCGGCGCGGAATACATCATGGGCCTGCTGCCGCGCGGCACTCACGACTTCAAGAAATTCATCCGCCCTTCCGAGCTGGGTGCCTGGAGCCGTGCCGCTGGCCTTCAGGTCAAGGACATCATCGGTTTGACTTACAACCCGCTGACCAAGCACTACAAACTGGCTTCGGACGTTGACGTCAACTACATGATCCAGACGCTCCGGGAGGCATAAACCATGCGCTTGAGAGCAGTTCTATTCGACATGGACGGTACCCTGCTCGATACCGCTCCGGATTTCATCGCCATTTGCCAGGCCATGCTTGCCGAACGCGGCTTGCCTGCAGTGCCGGACAAGTTGATTCGCGATGAGGTTTCCGGCGGTGCCAAGGCGATGGTTGCTGCGACTTTTGCCATGTCCCCGGACGCCGAAGGATTCGAGGCGCTGCGCCTTGAGTTCCTCGAACGCTACCAGCGTGACTGCGCCGTACACAGCAAGCTGTTCGATGGTATGGCGGAGTTGTTGGCCGATATCGAAAAGGCCAATCTGATCTGGGGGGTTGTCACCAACAAACCCGTACGCTTTGCGCAGCCGATCATGGACCAGTTGGGGCTTTCGCAACGCTCGGCCTTGCTGATCTGCCCGGATCACGTAACGCGCAGCAAACCCGATCCAGAGCCGCTGACCCTGGCCTGCAAGATGCTTGATCTGGACCCGGCGAGCGTGCTGTTTGTCGGCGACGATCTGCGAGACATCGAATCCGGCCGCGACGCGGGCACCAAAACCGCAGCGGTGCGCTATGGCTACATCCACCCTGACGACAACCCTGATCATTGGGGTGCCGACGTGGTAGTGGATCACCCGCTGGAACTGCGCAAGGTGCTGGATAACGCGCTGTGTAGCTGCTGAAGTCACTTCAGAACTGCATGCAAAGCGCTGACCTGTGGGAGACTCCATATGTGTGCGCAAACAGACGTGGGACCGGCTTTAGCCGGGAAGGCGGTATTTCTGACAACTGATTTTCAGTGACTGTACAGGCCTCTTCCCGGCTAAAGCCGGTCCCACGACATCGCGCCCAAAAGAGTCAGCTGTCACTCCGGATCATATTCACCCGAGGTAACCCATGTTCGATTACTCCCCTCGCCCCGACCTGCTCACTGGCCGGGTCATTCTGGTCACGGGTGCTGGACGCGGCATTGGTGCTGCGGCGGCGAAAACCTACGCGGCCCATGGCGCGACCGTCTTGTTGCTGGGTCGCACCGAAGCCAATCTGACTCAGGTGTATGACGAAATCGAAGCCGCGGGTCATGCCAAGCCAGCGGTCATCCCTTTCGATCTGGAAACTGCCCTGCCCCATCAATACGATGAGCTGGCAGCCATGATCGAAAAAGAATTCGGCCACCTCGACGGCTTGTTGCATAACGCCTCGATCATCGGTCCGCGCACGCCTCTGGAGCAGTTGTCCGGGGAGAACTTCATGCGGGTCATGCACATCAACGTCAATGCGATGTTCATGCTGACCAGCACGCTACTGCCGCTGCTCAAGCTGTCCAGGGATGCCTCGGTGGTTTTCACCTCCAGCAGCGTTGGCCGCAAGGGCCGTGCGTATTGGGGCGCTTACGGGGTTTCGAAGTTTGCAACGGAAGGCCTGATGCAAACCCTCGCTGACGAACTCGACACCGTGGCCTCGGTACGCTCCAACAGCATCAACCCGGGCGCCACACGGACCAGCATGCGCGCCCAGGCTTACCCGGCAGAAAACCCGGAGAACAATCCGACTCCGGAAGAGATCATGCCGGTCTATCTGTACCTGATGGGCCCGGACAGCAGCGACGTCAACGGCCAGGCCCTCAACGCTCAGTAATATCGCCCTGCACCCGCCGCGACGGAAAACCGTCGTCGGCGGGTGACTGACGGGTCCCGCAAGTCAAGGTTATGTCACGCAAGACCGCATATCGGCTTCAGCCCCCGCCCAAACCCTTGTATTTAAAGCGTTCTATTTAATTTTCAAGACTGGCACGACTTTCGCTCTGACTCAGCCAATCCAGCAATATGCGCTGAGGAATGACGCCATGATTTCTCCTAATCCACCTAAAGCTATTAATTTCGATGCAGCCAAATTGAAACGATTGGGCATGCATCAAAGACAGGTTCAGAACAACGCCCAGCCGACAGTTGGCTTGACGCAGCTGGTGCAGCAGCTCGGCCAGCAATTGCAAACCAGCCTGGAAGCGGAGCGAATCCTGGGGATGTTCTTTCGGGGTGTTCAACGTCTGGTCCCGCTTGACGGGCTCAACTACGAATACGCTGAAAGTGACCTTTACATGCAGATGGGCGAACGCGCTCCACACAGCGTCAGTTACAACCTGAGCAATGAAGGCGAAGTTCTGGGACTGTTTACCTTCGAGCGTAGCGTGCGCTTCAGCGAGGAGGAGTTTGCGGCGCTGGAATCCCTCATGACCTGCATACTGTTCCCGCTGCGCAACGCGCTGCTCTACCGGGCCGCCATGCAAAGTGCGTTGCGCGACCCGCTGACCGAGACTGGCAACCGTGTCGCCATGGACCAGACTCTGGCCCGCGAAATAGAACTCGCGCGACGCAACGCCCAACCGTTGTCAGTGCTGATGCTGGATATCGATCATTTCAAGCGCGTCAACGACACCTACGGCCACGCCACCGGTGACGATGTGCTCAAATCCATCGCCCAGGCGATCAAAAGCGAGTTGAGAAACGTCGACCAGATATTTCGCTATGGCGGCGAAGAGTTTCTGATCGTGCTGTCCAACACGGGTCGTGATGCGGCAGGTTTGATGGGGGAACGCTTGCGTCGGGCAGCTCAAGCGCTGATGCACCCAGGTCTGGATCAAACTATGGAACTGACAATCAGCCTGGGCGGCTCAACGCTGCTGCCGGCGGAATCCGCCGGCAGCCTCATGCGCCGCGCCGATATCGCTCTATATGTCGCTAAGCGGCAAGGACGTAATCGTCTCGCGATGGCAGGCTGAACTCAGGTTTCCAGCTCGGCCACTCGGGTGCGCGCTGACTTGGCCTTTTCCAACTGCATGCAATGCTCCAGAAAGAGATACATGTAGTCGTAGCTTTTAGTGACGGCCTGCCGCAGTTCAGTCTGCAATTGCACGCTTGGGTTATTGCCCGCCAGCGTGCAGATGATTTCCAGCGCTTCCCAAGGGTGCGAGTCGTCATACTGCGCGTGCATCTTCAACCACTTCATCGCACGCTTGCGCGACTCCTCGGGAAACCCGTCGGCATACACGTCCGAGGAGCACACGACAGCCGCCCACTCCCCAGTGGCCCCTTCAATAGCGTAGTTGGTTGCGGCCATGCCGACCACCAGTGAATCAGACGAACTGGTGTGCCAGCACCAGTGACTCAGCGCATGCAACTCGGGAGAAACATGCTGAGCCTTGAGGTCATCAAGGCTGACACCGTGGGCATCCGCCCAATTCACCCAATAGTCGGCATGATTAAGCTCCACGCGAATATTGCGCATCAACCAGCGGCGCGCCATGTCCTCGCCGGGATGGCGGGCAAAGCGGGTTTTCGCCAGGCTGTTGGCCATGTAGATGGCGAACTGCTCAACCACCGGCCAGCCACCAATCAAATAGTGACGCATGACTTTAGGGCTCAGGCACCCGTCACGCATGCGTTGATAAAGCTCGTGCTCGACGACTCTGGATTTGGCGAAACTGCAATCCTTGATCAACTGCTGTGCCCATGCCGGATAACTGCTGGCTTCCATGAGCGGACCGGTTCTGCTGAAAGTATCGATCACTGTGTAGCTCCTTTTTTCGTGAAGTTGATGGCTTAGCGGAATGTTCCTGGCGTGCTGAACAAAAGCGGGACGGCCCTTGAAGGGCGTGAATGAAGACTTTGGCACGTGAACAACTGAGGACGTTCAATCAGATATCCCTGAGCGAAGTCAACTCCAATCTCACGCAGTGCAATCTCGATCTGGGGCGTTTCGACGAATTCGGCAATGGTGCGTTTGCCCATGACATGGCCGATGTGATTGATCACCTCGACCATTGCGCGATTGATCGGGTTGTCGAGCATGTCTTTGACGAAGCTGCCATCGATCTTCAAGTAATCCACTGGCAGGTGTTTGAGGTAGGCAAACGACGACATCCCGGCGCAGAAGTCGTCGAGGGAGAACTTGCAGCCCAGCGACTTCAAATCGTTGATGAAACGGATCGCACAGCCCAGATTGGCAATCGCGATGGTTTCGGTGATTTCAAAACAAATCAATGACGGCGGGATGTTGTAAGTCCGGAATTGCTGCTTCAGGTAGTCGAGAAAGGCATCATCACCGATGCTCGCCCCGGAGAGATTGATCGCACACACCATCATGGGTCCGTGGTAACGCTCGTCGTCCCTGCACTGGGCGATGATCTCGAAAACATTGCGCACCACCCAGCGGTCCAGCTGGGTCATCAAACCATAACGCTCGGCGGCCGGAATAAAGTTCTCGGGCAAGATCATCCGCCCCGTCTCATCGCGCAGGCGCAGCAGGATTTCGATGTGCCCGCTGTCATCCTGGCCGTGCTGACCGATACTCGCGATCTGCTGGGAGAACAGGCAGAAGCGGTTTTCGTCCAGCGCCATGTGCAAGCGCTGCACCCACGCCATCTCACCAAAACGAATGGACACTTCGGAGTCCTCGGCATGATAGACCTGAACCCGGTTACGACCTTTTTCCTTGGCCATGTAACACGCCATATCCGCCGAACGCAGCAGCGCCTCCAGCGTCGTCGGAAGCTGGGAGATGTGCACCAGACCCACACTGACCGTGCTGACAAACGGCCTGCCCTTCCAGACGAAGTTCAGGCTCTGGACAGTCTGGCGCAGGGACTCCGCGATCGTTTCAGCCGTCTCCGGCGGGCAGTGCTCCAGCAAGATACCGAACTCGTCACCGCCTAACCGTGCAAGCGTATCGCCTTCACGCAAGCCCTGTTGCAGCAGTGTGCAGATATGCCGCAGCAACTCATCACCGGCCGCATGTCCGCTGGTGTCATTGACCAGCTTGAACTGATCCAGATCCAGGTACATCACCGAATGCTGACTGGCTTGCCGCCCCAGTTCATCGAGCGCCTGCTCAAGTCGATATTCAAACTCACGCCTGTTGGCCAGCCCTGTCAGAGCATCGTGGGTCGCCTGCCAGGAAAGATTGGCGATGTACTGCCGCTCCCGCGTCATGTCGTGCAGCACCAGCACGGTGCCGCTGACCTTGCCATCGGTAAAGATCGGCGAACCGACCAATGCCACCGAAACGGTGCTGCCATCCAGACGCTGGATCAGTTTTGAGTGCTCGCTGCCGCCGCTGAGCTGACCACTGAGAATATGCTCGATCAGGGTTGAGCTGTCCTTGCGGTCATTCTCGTCGAGCAGGTTGAACAACGCCGCAAGTGGAAGACCGCTGGCCTGAGCGTTTTTCCAGTGAGTCAGCCCTTCGGCAGCGGGATTCATGTAAACAATTGCGCCCTCGACGTCAGTCGTAATCACGCCATCACCGATGGACTCCAACGTTACCTGCGCACGCTCTTTTTCCACTTGAAGGGCATCTGCAAAGGCATGCCGCTGAGCCAGCAGTTTGTGCGTCCTGAGCAGCGCCAGGATAATCAGCACCACCGCCGTGGCCAGGTTGATGACCAGCAGCCACCGCAGAATCCCTCGAGAGCCTTCGCCCAGCGCGTCACTGAACGCTCTGGCAACCGGCGTGACGCGTTCATTGATGGCGGTGATCTGGCCACGCCACTCGGCAATATCCGCCTCGGTTGCCGCACCCGACGAAATACCCTCATGCATCCGATGAGCAAGCGTGTCCAGCTGCATCAGAAAATCATCGCCGAGCCGCCATTGGTCGACGGCTTTTTTCATGTAGCCAAGTTCACGAAAATTCACATACAGCCAAATGACGCCCGCGGCGTCATCAGGGTGATTACCCCCTTGCAGGAAGCCGTCTGTCGCTTTTTCGATATCCGGGACGGGCTTATCCAGGGCTATGCGTAGCGCATGGCCGCCTTTGGGAATAGAAATCGCCTGCTCATAGCGCTGGAAATTGATCTCATCGTGGCCGTCGGCATAGAGATTCAGGTAGTAAATGGCATCCTTCTGGCCCTTGGACCATAGACTTTCGCCGCCGACATAGCTGCGCACGGCCGAAAGCATATAAAGGCTGACACAGCCCAATAAGGCCTGAAACAGCGCGACAGCGATAAATGGCCATACGATGCCCAACAGGCGGGGCTTTTCGAGGATCCGCTTTTGCTTCATGGGTTCCCTTTCATAAGCGATGCCAGATGCTCAACCAGCTGTCTTCAATTCGTCCTGCCCAGAGCCTAGGTCAAATCTGTGAAACCGTTCAGGGAAATTTCTCGAATCCGAAACACACTACCGCCTCGCGTGTTGGAATCGCGATGCAGAGCACATAAAAGAGGAATCAGAGATTGTTAAGTTAGTGAGAGAACGCTGTTAACGCGCCATTACTTACTACCAAGAAAGACCCTTAATCGAGTCTTGGCAAGTAACCGGGGGAATTAAATGTGCTGCAGGTGACCGTAGAGTTTTGCGTAGAGCCCGCCTTCGGCAATCAATTGCTGGTGATCGCCCTGCTCTGCAATACGCCCGCCGTCGAAAACCAGCACCTTATCGGCCTGCTTCACCGCGGATAAACGGTGAGCAATGATCAATGTGGTACGGCCAGTGAGAAACCGCGACAGCGCCTGATGCAGGCTGTATTCCGTCGCAGCGTCGAGTGCCGAGGTGGCCTCGTCGAGGATCACCACGCAGGGATCGGCCAATACCATACGAGCGATAGCCAGACGCTGACGCTGGCCGCCAGACAATCGCACCCCCGAGCGGCCCACGACACTGTCGAGCCCTTGGGGCAAGCTGCGAATAGTCGATTCGAGCTGGGCAATTTCCAGCGCTCGCCAACACGCTTCGTCGCTACGCTCGCGCCCCATGGTGAGATTGGCGCGCACGGTATCGTTGAACAGCGCCGGATGCTGAAGCACCACCGCGACATTCTCCCGAACGGTTTCCAGACCGATCTCCTGCTGGGTGGCACCACCAAAGCTGATGGTTCCGGACTGTGGCGTGTACAACCCGAGCAGCAGCTGCACCAACGTACTTTTACCGCCGCCACTGGCGCCGACAATAGCGATCTTCTCACCGGGCGCAATCGTCAGGTTTAGTTGATCGAGAATGTTCTCCTCGCCATAACCGAAACTCAAACCACGCACTTCGATGCCCACGGTCTTCTGACCGGCGAACGGATTGACGCCGCCCGGATACTGCGGCTCATCGGCACGAGCGAGGAGTTCGTTGATTCGGGTCAGCGCCCCGCCTGCTGCGTAATAAGCATATTGCAGGTTCAGTAGCTGTTCCACCGGACCGATCATGAACCATAGGTAACTGAACACCGCCAACATGTGACCAATGGACAGGTCTGAAAACAGCACCGTCAGCATGGCAGCTGCGCGGAACACATCGATTCCGAACTGGAACAACAGCCCACTGGCGCGATTGGACGCATCGCTTTTCCATTGTGAAGCGGTGGCGTAATCACGGACTTCCCGGGCACGCACGCCCAGGCGACCGAGGAAATATCCTTGGCGGTTACCGGCGCGGACTTCCTGAATCGAGTCCAGCGTTTCGGTCAGTGCCTGGGTAAACCGCGAGGTGCTGTCGTTTTCCTGTTTTTTCAGGTGTTTGACCCGCTTGCCCAACTGCACCGTGGCGTAGATCACCAGCGGGTTGAACAGCAGAATCAGCAGCGCCAGCTTCCAGTGCATCCACATCAGAATCGACGCGGTGCCTGTCAGCGTCAGCATCGCCACCAGAAAACGGCTCAACGTATCGCCAATGAATTTGTCCAGCGTGTCCAGATCGGTGACGAGGTGCGCAGTGACCGTGCCGCCGCCCAGGCTTTCGTACTCCCCCAAAGAAATGCGCTTGAGGCGCTCGATCAGGCGAATTCGTACGCGGTAGACAATGTCTTTGGACAGCCGGGCGAACAGCTTGGCCTGCACCACGTTGAACACCAGTGCACCAAGGCGCAGACCGAAGGTGAACAGCAGCATCAGGCCAATGTAACCGGCAGGTTTTTGCAGGCTGTCGGGCAGGAAGTTGTTCATGAACTTCAACGCGCCGTCGCCATGCCCCAACAACACTTCATCCACCAACAAGGGCAACAGCAGAGGAATCGGCACGGTACACAGCGTAGCCAGCACCGCTACACCATTGGCGATCCACAGCGCTTTTTTATGCCGTGCAGCCAAACGACGAATTTGCGCCCAACTCAAGCGATTGAACGTCGTACCGGGCTCGTGCTGATCAGTGTTGAGAGGCTCAGGCACTGGCAGCACGCTCAAGCCAGCGACCCAGTAAAGGTGAGAGCTCTTCCAGCGGCTGATAGCCATTGGTCAACAAAGCCAGTTGACCGTTGCGCTCAGCCAGCAAGGTCGGGAAACCCGCAATACCCAAATCCTGGACCCAGGCGAAATCTGCCTGGGTGGCGGCCAACTGTTCAGCGCTGTCGAAGGCTGCGGCGAATTCGATACGCGGCAAGCCAGCCTGCTCGGCGAGTTCGGCCAGCACCGCTGCACGGGTGACGTCACGCCCCTGAACATAAAACGCCTGTTGAATCAGGCCGACCAGTTTCCAGGCAAACTCTGGCTCAAGATGGCGCGCGGCGACGATGGCCCGGCATGCGGGCTCGGTGTCATAGACAAAACCGTCGGGCAACGCATCGTCGAAACGGAACGTCTGCCCGGTGGCTTTCTCAACCGCTTGCCAGTGCTCGAGGATGTAACGCCGGGTGGTCGGATCAAGCGCCGCCCCGCTGCCGGTGCGCAAACCGCCCATCACCAGATGCAACGCCACACCACTCGCCTGCGCCTGCTGAACCAGCGCTTGCGCCACGGGAGCAAAACCCCAGCACCATGAGCACATGGGGTCCATTACATAAAGCAGGCGGGTGGACATGGATCAAACCTCGTCTGGCTGGCGGTCTTCTAAACGATAATTGCGACCGATCGGGTGCGGCTGATTACGCGCTTTGGCCAGTTCGATCTGCTTCTGGCGGTCGATGGCGCTGCGACGGGTTTTCTCACTCAGGCTGTCCCAGCAATACGGGCAACTGATGCCCGCCGAGTAATGCTCACTGGCACGGTCTTCAGCGCTGATCGGCGTACGGCATGCATGACATTGATCGTAGTCGCCTTCGGTCAGGTCATGGCGGACGGTGACACGATTGTCGAACACGAAACACTCGCCACGCCACAGGCTTTCATCCTGCGGGACTTCTTCGAGGTACTTGAGAATGCCGCCCTTGAGGTGATAGACCTCGCCGTAGCCTTCACCCAGCATGTAGCTGGATGCTTTTTCGCAACGGATGCCACCGGTGCAGAACATCGCGACTTTCTTGTGCACTTCAGGGTTGAAGTGTTCTTTGATGTACTCGGGAAACTCGCGGAAACTGGTGGTCTTGGGGTCAATGGCACCCTCGAACGTGCCGATGGACACTTCGTAGTCGTTACGGGTGTCGATGACCAGCACTTCCGGATCGCTGATGATGGCGTTCCAGTCTTTGGGTTCAACGTAGGTGCCGACGGCTTTGTTGGGGTCCACGCCTTCGACGCCCAGGGTCACGATTTCTTTCTTGAGTTTGACCTTGGTGCGATAGAACGGCTGTTCTTCGCAGTACGATTCCTTGTGATCGATGTCGATCATGCGCGGGTCATTCTTGAGCCAGGCCAGCAGGCCGTCGATGCCTTCACGGCTACCGGAGACGGTGCCGTTGATGCCTTCTTCGGCGATCAGCAAGGTGCCTTTGATGCCGTTGTCGACCATTGCTTGCAACAGCGGCTCGCGCAGTTGGACGTAGTCGCTGAGGGTGACGAATTTGTATAGCGCCGCTACGACGATCGGCTGATTCATCGGCTGTTGGGTCATGTGTATCTCCAGGTGGCGACCCTCGCAAAGGGCCTACCGGATAGAAAATAATTCAATAAAAACGCGCAGGGTGTGCAGCGCGGGGCGGATTCTAGCAAAGATGGGGGGATGGGTGGGATGAGAGACCCGCGATAAGCGTAGGATCCGCAGCATCTATATCTTTGTACATATCCGTTACCGTGGTCACGGCTACTATTGGTTGCGCTTTTACAGCGCCTCACTTTCGAAGAGCGCGAAAGTAAGCAAAGCGCTCTTACCCCACCACTCGGCACCTCGCTGTCGCTCGGTGTACCCGCCCACAGATCCTGAACCGTGGGCCGCCGCAACGGGCCATCCATGGCCCGGTGCGGCTAACCCGGCGTCCTGCCACTCTTCAACTCAAGAGCGCCCCACGCTTCAGAATCTGCGTTCGGCCAGCGTGGTTTAACAGGGCGCCTAAGATCAAAATCAAAAGCAGATCAAGAGCACGGCTCTGGATACACGCGGTTTTATGTGGGAGCGGTGCTTGCCCGCGATTCAGGCGCAGCGGTACGTCAGATATACCGCGGCGCCTGAATCGCGGGCAAGCCACGCTCCCACAAAGTCCGTGTTGATCGGAGCTGAGGTAGCAAGCTCACACAACAAGGTCGGCTCTCAGGCCGCCGCGCTTTTGATTTTGATCTTAGGCGCCCCGTTAAACCACGACGGCTGGAATTCGATATTGATGCGTGGGGGCTCTTGTTAAAGGAGGGGGCGGCAGGGATGCCGGTTTAGCCGCCTCAGGCCATGGATGGCCGGTGGCGGCGGCCCCACGCAGCAATGTCGGATTACGGGCATGCCGAGCGACAGCGAGGCACCTAGTGGTGGGGCAAGAGCGTTTCGCTTACTTTTGTCTGGGCCGGCTTCCGGATTTTCAAAAGTGAGGCGCTGTAAAAGCGCCACCAATGGATGCCTTTACCGCGACAACGGATATGTACCCAAAAATACGAGTACTAAATCACCGCATCACTCCCCACCCGCACAAACAGGCGAAACCGGCGCAGCGCCGGTTTTCGCCCACTCGACTGGCGTATAGGTGTGCAACGCCAGGGCATGAAACTCGCCCATCAAGCCGCCCAGGATGCCGTAGACCTTCTGGTGCCGCTTGACCGCGTTAAGCCCTTCGAATTGCTCACTGACAATGACAGCCTTGTAGTGAGTCTGCTCGCCACGGCTATGCATGTGACTCTCATCAAGCACCTGCAGATGCAAGGGTTGAAACACAGCCAGTGCTGACTCGATTCGCGTTTGCATAGTCATGACGGGCTTCGCTTATGGCTTTTTGGCAGGAGCAGGAGCTGCTTTCTTGGCAGGTTCCAGTTCAGTGGTCATGTCAGCCAGCAACTTGTTGACCACCGGCACAGCGCTTTCCAGCTTGCCCTGAGTCAACTGAGCAGACTGCTGAGTCAGTTCAGGCATCTTGGTCAGAACCTTCTTGCCCAGTGGCGACTGATAGAACGCAACCAGGTCCTTCAGCTCACTTTCAGTGAAGTTCGCCGTGTAAAGCTTGACCATGTCAGGCTTCAGCTTGTTCCAGCCAATGGCCTGGTCCAAAGCAGCGTTGGCTTTGGCCTGGTAAGTTTCAAGAACGGCTTTTTTCGCTTCTGGCGCTTTGGTTTCGGCGAAACGCTGAGCAAACATCTGTTGTACTTGCATGTACACCGGGGTGCCCAGCTTGTCGGCGTTAGCCAGTTTCAAGAAGGTTTCAGCGCTGGCGTTGTGGCTGGCGGTATCGGCAAGAACCTGGCCGCTGGCGCATACCAGAACAGCCGCAGTACAGATGGCGCGAAGACGGGTCATCGAATTTCCTTTCTAGCAGGCGAGGCAGAACCTCAGGGCCGACCATTCTGCGCTCATGTTTGCTAAAGGCTCAACCCCTGACTGCCCAAGCGGTTAAAAACGCGATTGGGGGAACCCAGATGGGATCACGCAGCCTAAACTGCGCATACAAACTTAAGGAGTGAGTCCAGTGAGCCGCACAGAAACCGATAGCATTGGTCCGATCGACGTTCCCGATGACGCTTACTGGGGAGCCCAGACTCAACGCTCACTGATCAATTTCGCCATCGGCGACGAGCATATGCCGTTGCCGGTGCTGCATGCCCTGGCCCTGATCAAGAAGGCCGCCGCCCGTGTCAACGACCGCAATGGCGACCTGCCCGCAGACATCGCCCGGCTGATCGAACAAGCCGCCAACGAAGTACTCGCAGGCGACCTCGACACGCAGTTTCCGCTGGTGGTCTGGCAGACCGGCAGTGGTACCCAGAGCAACATGAACGTCAATGAAGTGATCGCCGGACGCGCCAACGAACTGGCCGGTCAGGGCCGCGGCGGCAAGACGCCTGTCCACCCCAACGACCACGTCAACCGCTCGCAAAGCTCCAACGATTGCTTCCCGACCGCCATGCACATCGCAGCGGCGCAGGCCGTCAAAGAACAGCTTTTGCCTGCGATTGCAGAACTGTCTACCGGTCTGGCCGAGCAATCGGCGCGCCACATGAAGCTGGTGAAAACCGGGCGCACGCACATGATGGACGCGACGCCGATCACCTTCGGTCAGGAGCTGTCGGCCTACGTCGCGCAGCTGGATTACTCCGAGAAAGCGATTCGCGCCACCCTTCCGGCGGTTTACGAACTGGCCCAAGGCGGTACAGCGGTCGGCACCGGGTTGAATTCGCCCCATGGCTTTGCTGAAGCAGTGGCTGCGGAGTTGGCGGCGTTGTCCGGTCTGCCGTTTGTGACGGCCCCCAACAAGTTTGCCGCTCTGGCGGGTCATGAACCGTTGATGGCCTTATCCGGCGCGCTGAAAACCCTGGCCGGGACCCTGATGAAAATCGCCAACGACCTACGCTTGCTGGGCTCCGGTCCACGAGCCGGGTTTGCCGAGGTGAAGCTGCCTGCCAATGAGCCCGGCAGTTCGATCATGCCCGGCAAGGTCAACCCGACGCAGTGCGAAGCGCTGTCGATGCTGGCCTGTCAGGTGATGGGTAACGACGTCACTATTGGTTTCGCCGCCAGCCAGGGCCACCTGCAATTGAACGTGTTCAAGCCGGTTCTGATCCACAACCTGCTCCAGTCGATTCGCCTGCTGGGTGATGGCTGCCGTAACTTCAACGAGCATTGCGTAGCGGGCATGGAACCCGATGCCGAGAAAATGGCTGAACATCTTGAACGTGGCCTGATGTTGGTGACTGCGCTGAACCCGCATATCGGTTATGACAAGTCCGCGCAAATCGCCAAAAAAGCATACAGCGAAGGCCTGACCCTGCGTGAAGCGGCGCTGGCGCTGGGCTACCTCACCGATGAACAGTTCGACGCCTGGGTGCGACCGGAAAAAATGCTTGAGGCAGGCAGCAATGGTTGAGGCCAGACACGGCGCGACCCGGCTGGAAGGTGACGGCAAACGGATTCTGATGATTTTCGGTACGCCGAAAAGCGCCAGCTTCGGCCATGCCTTGGGCGAAGCTTATGCACAAGGTGCCCGCAGCGGCGGGCATGTGGTGCGTATGCTGAAACTGAGCGAACTGGATTTCGACCCGGTACTGCATAACGGCTATCAGCAAAGTCAGACGCTTGAGCATGATTTGCTGGAAGCTCAGCGGGAGATTCACTGGGCCGAGCATCTGGTGTTTGTCTATCCGGTCTGGTGGGGTGGCCTGCCGAGCCTGCTGACAGGTTTTCTGGACCGGGTGCTGATGCCCGGTTTTGCCTTCAAGAGCCACGGCCGCAAGAGCGCGGCCAACGAGTTGCTCAGAGGCCGCACCGCGGAACTGCTGGTCACCATGGACACACCGCCGCGCTACTTCCGCTGGGTATACGGCGCTCCGGCACACCGGCAGATGGTCCGCACGGTGCTGGCCTTCTGTGGCATCAAAACCAAACGTTTGAGTGAGTTCGCACCGGTGCAAACTTCGAGTGAAGAGCAACGCCAGCAATGGCTCAAGGAAGCCGAACAGCTCGGCAAACGTTAAGCCTGACTCGCCAGCCTGGCTTTGCGTGCGCGCAGGCCAGCCAGCAAAGACGGCCCCAGCGCTACCACGGCAGAACCCACTACCACCAGCACTGCCCCGCCATACCCCAACGCGTTGATCTCTTCATGCTTGACGAAATCCGGCCACAGCCAGGCGGCGACGGCAACCGATGCGAAGGTCACTAAAGGCGTCAACGCGAGGGTTGCACTGACCCGGGATGCTTCCCAATGCGCCAGCGCTTCAGCAAAAGCGCCATAGGCGACCAGCGTATTCAGGCAACATGCCAGCAGCAGCCAGCCCTGCACGGGGCTGAGTTGCAAGACTTCCATCGGGTGCGCCCAGGGTGTGATCACCAAGGCACAAAACAGGTAGATCACCATCATTACCTGGAATGAATTCCATACCGTCAGCAGTTGCTTCTGGCTCAGACCGTAGAACGTCCAGACCGTCGCCGCCAGGAAGGCAATCAGCACGCCTGTGGTGTATTCGCTCATGGATGTCAGCAGCTCTGCGAGCCGCTGATTGAAGAACAACGTGAAACCGATCAGCAGCACCGCCAGGCCGAAACCCTGAGCGATGGTAAAACGCTCCTTGAACAGGAACACGCTGCCAATCAGCAGCAGGATCGGGCCAACCTGAATGATCAGTTGCGCGGTGCCGGGGCTGAGAATCTGCAGACCCAGCAGGTACAGAATGTAATTACCGACCAGACCGAACACGGCCAGCGCTACGAGGGCTTTGCCGCGCACGCCCAGCACTTTGAAACTGGGCAGTTGCCGTTTTGCGGCCAGCCAGATGAACAACAACATCCCCGATACCATCAGCCGAAACCAGGTCACCGTGACCGGGTCCATCACCTGCAAAACCTGCTTGAGCTTGATCGGCAGAATGCCCCACAGGAACGCCGTGACCAGCGCCAGACACAGGCCATAGACCCAACGGCCAGAAGAAATATGCATGAAGAAGTCCCGGATATAAAGCAGAGCGACAGTCTAGGCCCTATGAGCCTGATGACACAGTTACAGTTGCGCAGTGAGAATGCTGACAAGTGTTTTAGTCAGCATCAGCTTTGCGCGGTTCAACGTGATTGCGTTGGTAGGTTTCATCGCCCATGGCTGCGATCTGCTGGTCGATCAGCGCCTCGAACGGCACCATCAAGGGCGCGAATGAACGCGGGGCTTCGATAATCTGCAAGGCATAGGTAATCGCCTCCAGGGTCGATAGCGCATCCGGTCCCGGTGCTTTTCGCAGGCGGTAGCGCGATTCAGGAGCGGTGCCCAGCGTCACTCGCGGCAACGCAGCCAGCTCCGGATTCAGATGCAACAGCTTGCGCGCCTTGCGCCAGGTCCCGTCAGGAACCACCAACAGAATCGGCAAACTGTCCGGCGGCTCAGCAACCAGATGCTGTGCGCCCTCCCCCGGAAACAACAGGCACGGCCGATAGCCCGGTGGATGAAGCAACGCGTGCAGATCCTCGAAAACCTCACCCACTATCCACTGCGAATTGTTCAGGCCCAGCGCCGCCAACCGCGCGGTATTCAGCGCATGGTTCACTTCACTGGGATGCTGCAAAATCAGTACACGCGTGCGGCTATCCAACTGCGGGATCAGTGAGCACAGGCAATGGCTTTCGGGACGCAAACAGCGTTCGCAACGCGGGCGGGACATCGGTGTTCCTTAGATCGGGTTGAGTTGCGCTTTGAGCAAATCGCGGAAGGTCTGAATCAATGGCTCGCGGCTGCGTCCGCGTCGCACGATCATGGAGAACGGTGCCTGATAGCCGAACGTCGCTGGCAGCAGAACGCGCAGGTGCCCGGAGTCCACCCAGGATTGCGCGTAGTGCTCCGGCAAGTAACCGATGTAAGCGCCCGACAGCACCAGGATCAACTGCGCCTCCATACTTTCCACGGTGGCAGCGCTGTGCTTGAAACCGTGTCGGGCCAGCTCGGCCTGGCTCCAGTAACCGCGTCCAACCATCCGTTGCTGGGCGATGACAGGCTCAGGGATACGTCGCTCGGTAAACAGCGGATGGCGATTACTGCAATACAGCCAGTGCTGCTCGCGATACAGCGGCTGATAAAGCAAGCCGTTCATGCGTGTGGAAAACGAACCAATGGCCAGATCCAGACGGTTATCCAGCACGCCCAGTTGTAACTCGTAAGGACTCATCACTGACAAATGCAAATGCACAGCGGGATGCTCGGCGCTATATGCACCGATCACTTCAGCAAACGGCAAAGCCCGGTCGCTGACGGTGGAATCCAGCACCCCGAGGTTCAAGGTACCGCGCAGTTCGCCCTTGAGCGCTGCGGCGTAGAGCTCGAAGCCTTCCAGCTCCCCCAAAAGACGCAGGGTTTCCTGATGGAACAGCTCACCTTTGCTGGTCAGGCTGAAGCCACCCCGGCCTCGATGACACAGGACGATGCCCAGCGCCGCTTCGAGTTGACTCATATAAGTGCTGATTGCCGAGGTCGACAGGTTCAACTCCTGTTGCGCACTGGCAAAGCCTTGATGACGCACCACGCTGGCGAAAATCCGCAGGAGTTTGAGGTCGGGTAAAGCGCTGGGCATGTGAGGGGTCCAGAATATATATTTTCGAAGTGATACCGGGTCTTTTGCGGCGAGTAGGCGGCAATTCGTCTTGCCCGCGAATGAGGGATCTGACCACTGATATTCGGTGGATGTGATAGCCAATTCGCGGGCAAGCCTCGCTCCAACAACAGCCCGGAACGCCATGCAGCTTAGCCCAAAACCCCTTTAGTTCTGAAATTCCTGAACTAAGTATTTCGCCCCAGCGATTGTTCCTCATCCCTATGCTTCGCAAAATCGACCTCATTGAAACCAACGCTGAGGCACTCTCGTGGACAAGATTTTTCACCAGCCACTGGGCGGCAACGAAATGCCGCGCTTCGCCGGTATCGCCACCATGATGCGCTTGCCGCATTTGCAAACCGCCGCAGGCCTGGACGCCGCATTTGTCGGGGTTCCGCTGGATATCGGCACTTCATTGCGCGCAGGTACTCGCTTCGGTCCTCGGGAGATTCGCGCCGAGTCGGTGATGATTCGCCCCTACAACATGGCCACTGGGGCTGCGCCGTTTGATTCGCTGTCCGTAGCGGACATCGGTGATGTCGCCATCAATACGTTCAACCTGCTGGATGCCGTACGCATCATCGAAGAAGCCTACGACGAAATCCTCAGCCATGACGTAATCCCCCTGACGCTGGGGGGCGACCACACCATCACCCTGCCGATCCTGCGGGCCATCCACAAGAAGCACGGCAAAGTCGGACTGGTGCATATCGACGCCCACGCCGACGTCAACGATCACATGTTTGGCGAAAAAATCGCCCACGGCACCACATTCCGCCGCGCCGTTGAAGAAGGTCTGCTGGATTGCGACCGTGTCGTGCAGATTGGTCTGCGCGCTCAGGGTTACACCGCCGAAGACTTCAACTGGAGCCGCAAACAGGGTTTCCGTGTGGTCCAGGCCGAGGAATGCTGGCACAAGTCGCTGGCACCTTTGATGGCCGAAGTGCGAGAAAAAGTCGGCGACGGCCCGGTTTATCTGAGTTTCGACATCGATGGCATCGACCCGGCCTGGGCACCTGGTACCGGCACCCCGGAAATTGGCGGGCTGACCACGATTCAGGCTATCGAGATCATTCGCGGCTGCCAGGGTCTGGATCTCATTGGTTGCGATCTGGTGGAAGTCTCTCCGCCTTACGACACCACCGGTAACACTTCTTTACTGGGTGCCAACCTGCTCTACGAAATGCTCTGCGTATTGCCGGGCGTGGCACATCGCTGATCTGCACTTCGCTACAAAAAGGATGCCTCAGGGCATCCTTTTTTATTTGCCCGCGAAGACGACGGATGACAAGGATATTGGCGAATATGAGCTAGCCTTAAAGGCATGATCGAATGGACACACCCTCTGTTTTTACGGAAGTCAGGGCTGATCTCCAACGACAGAACAGGGGATTATCATGGATCGAGACGAAGTTCGGCGGCATGTCGAGGGTGCCCTTGGGGTTATCCTCGTCGACAAGTCAGTGATTCGAGAGAGTCGAACGCTCGAAGACCTCGTTCTTGACGAAGAAGATATTGATGAGCTTTTCAAGAAACTTCACGAATCTGGAATCAACGTCAAGAAACGGGAAAAAGAGGAAGCGCTAAAGCACCCTGAGAGCACAACGGTGATGGCGTTGATTGATCACATCTTTGTCAGCCTGCAGAAATAACGGCGATGTGCATTATTCGTCGGCAAAAGCGCATTCAGGTAGTTTCAAGGTCATCAGACCTGAACACTGCTGCGGGACGCGGACGCGTCCCGGGAGGGATGTGGCGCGGTTATGACTACCGACGCTGAGGCTGACGGCGCCGCTTGTCGTCGTCGGTGCGCACCGGTACAGGTTGCAATTTAGGGCGCTCGATCAAACCCAGAGCAACCCCGAGATCATGAAGCCAATCTTGCAATTTAGTGTCCATATAGCCCCCCTTCAGGGAAATACTTAACGACCCTATTTTCAAGCCGCTTGTTACAGATAAATAGTAGTGCCAACTCACACTTTACGCCTGCTCGCGCAGTCTTGCGGAAAAACATCTTTCACGATGTGTTCAATGTGACATTTCTTGTGTCGATGCCGCGTATTTATGCGACAGACGGTGACACCGCGCAGCCCCCTCTCGCCAACAAGTTGCCTCCTACCCCAACAACCTGGCACCACGCCAAACGGTAGGAGCGAACTTGTTCGCGAGGCGTCATGCCTGAAACACCGCGCAGCCCTCTCGCCAACAAGTTGCCTCCTACCCGAACGACCGACACCGCGCCAAACGGTAGGAGCGAACTTGTTCGCGAGGCGTCATGCCTGAAACACCGCACAGCCCTTCTCGCCAACAAGTTGCCTCCTACCCGGACAACCTGACACCGCGCCAAACGGTAGGAGCGAACTTGTTCGCGAGGCGTCATGCCTGAAACACCGCGCAGCCCTTCTCGCCAATAATTGAGCGGCATTCCGACAATGAACGATGACGCGGTCAGCCATGAATAAACCACCACATCACTCCGGCAACTGCACCAGTCCCTCATCATCGGTCATGGCTCTCTCCAGCAAATCAGCAGGCAGGTTCTTGCTGGCGCGGGCGCCAAGTAATTTGAGCTGTTCACTGCGGCTTACCAGGTTGCCTCGCCCGTCAGTCAGTTTGTTACGGGCGGCGCTGTAGGCCTTGTCCAGTTGCTGCAAGCGGCTGCCGACTTCATCCAGGTCCTGGATGAACAACACGAACTTGTCGTACAGCCATCCGGCACGCTCGGCGATTTCCCGGGCGTTCTGGCTTTGACGCTCCTGCTTCCACAAGCTGTCGATAACCCGCAAGGTAGCCAGCAAGGTCGTCGGGCTGACGATCACGATGTTGCGATCAAAAGCTTCCTGAAACAGATTGGGCTCAGCTTGCAGGGCTGCGGAAAATGCCGCTTCTATCGGCACAAACAGCAGCACGAAATCCAGACTGTGCAGCCCTTCCAGACGTTTGTAATCCTTGCCTGACAAGCCTTTGACATGATTGCGCAGCGAGAGCACATGCTGCTTCAGCGCGGTCTGACCGATCACATCGTCGTCGGCACTGATGTACTGCTGATAGGCCGTGAGGCTGACTTTGGCATCCACCACCACTTGTTTGTCGCCGGGCAACATGATCAACACGTCAGGCTGAAAGCGCTCGCCGTCCGGTCCCTTCAGGCTGACTTGGGTCTGATATTCGCGTCCCTTTTCCAGACCGGCATGTTCAAGCACGCGCTCAAGAATCAGTTCACCCCAGTTACCCTGGGTCTTCTGCCCTTTTAGGGCGCGCGTCAGATTGGTCGCTTCATCGCTGAGTCGCAGATTGAGCTGCTGCAGGCGCTCCAGCTCTTTGCCCAGAGAAAACCGTTCACGGGCTTCGGCCTGATAACTCTCCTCCACGCGCTTTTCGAACGACTGAATACGCTCCTTGAGAGGGTCAAGCAGTTGGCCGAGCTGCTGCTGACTGGTCTCGGCAAAGCGCTGCTCGCGCTCGTCGAAAATCTTGCTGGCCATTTCCGCGAACTGAGCCCGCAGCTCATCCCGAGAACTCTGCAGATCGTTCAGGCGTTGTTGATGGTTTTCCTGTTGCTCGCGCAGTTCGGCAGTCAACGCCGCGCATTGCACATCCAGACGACGCAACTCCGCCTCTTTATTAGCGCGCTCGTGATTCCAGTCCTGGGCAGCGGCCTGAGCATTATCGCGCTCATGGCGCAGCAGCTCGACTTCACGACGCGTTGCGGCCAGGTCAGCTTGCTTGACGGAGTTGGCCTGACTCAGATCACTGATCTCATCGCGGCTGGCATCAAGCTGCGCATTCAATCCGTCCTGAGCCATTTGCGCAGTGCTCAGTCGCTCGTCGAGCAGCGCGGTGTCCGCTTGTTGCTGAGTCAGTTTGCGCTGCAGTTGCCAGGCCAAAGCCAACAATGGCAAAGCCGCTGCACCAAGCCCAAGTAGCAGGCTGTTCAAATCCATTGCCATAGGGACTCCAGATGCCGGATTCATGCAGCATTATGCGCGATGCAGCGTGTGCGTCAGCAGCGGATTGCGCGGGGCCTAGCGGCGGTCCAGTTGACCGAGCAAATGCCGGGCGTCCTGCGAGCCCTTGGCCGAGGCCAGTTCCAGCCAGTGGCGTGCCTGCTGCGGCTCGTTGATAGGCGCTTGAGCACACAGCCGACCGTATTCGAATTGAGCGCTGCAATCTCCGGCACGAGCCGCCTGCCGCAACAGCTCGTGGCCAATGCGACGGTCACGGGTGTTGCCGCAATCACGACAGAGCATTTGCCCCAAGCGGCTTTGTGCAACCACCACTCCGCTGCGCGCAGGTTGTTTGAGCAGGCGACCGGCGAAGTGTTTGATGCTGGGCTTTTGATTCAAGCGCGGGTTATCCAGCAACCATAACGCAACACGCAGGGAGAAACGTGCGGGTTCGCGGGCGACAGCTTGAGATTCGTGCGATGGATCAGGACGAGACTTCATAAACACAACGGGGGCAAATCAGGAGGCGCGCAACTCTACACTTTTTCTCACAGAGGTAAAGAGGCAGGCAGCGAAAGGTGCGTTGTAGAGCGAGCGCTCGGGACAATCCACAGAAGCTGTGGATAACTCAGTGGACAACCGCCCCTCGCGCCTCGCAAACATAGATAGAATGGGGCCTGCGCTCAAACTGACGATTTTTTCACCAGCAAAAAAATTTGATGTTTTTCATTGACTTAATAATTCACCACGCTAAATCAAGCCCTTAGAAGCGCATATGACAGTGATGTGGCAGCAGTTTGCGCCAATGTGCACAAGTCAATCGCGGGCCGGGATTTTTTTCCTGAAATCGCGCGACACGGTGCTCACAACTGAAAGTCGATCTCAACTGGAGCCATGGTTTGCGCGGGGTCGGCGACGAACGGACGCCCTTCTCTGTATATTTTTTCACCAGCGTACTTCCAATGCCTTGGCAACTCCGTTACCATCATCGCCGTTAGTACCAAGCTGAAAGTCAATTTTTTTGGTCGAAAAAGTCCCCCGGCAAACTTTCTTCAAAACGTAAGGAAGTTGCTGACAACAAGGGATCGACCACCTCGATGGTTTCCAGACATGGCCTGTATGCCGACTACCTTCAGACGGGAGTGGCAGTGCAATCACCCATGGCCTGACCAAACCAGCCTGCAATTGATCAGGATCTGCACCCAGAGCGTCGAACCTTTGCTCTTGTTGTGTTGCCTGCCCTCCTAAGTACCTACCGGTCAGCCCGAGCGCCATACGATAAAGTGCGCTTCAACTGGCTGCTTTTGTTCCAGACAGGTTCTTCGCCCAGCCATATCCTGCATATCAGGATCGCCCGCGTTTACTGGAACGTTTATTTTTGCACGGTAATGTTCCGTGTCGTTTTAGGAAACACCTTAATAATGACTACTCATCATCAGACTCAACACGCTATCCATACACTGACCAACGCTTTTGCCCCAATGAACTGCCTGATCATGGCCGCTCGCAAAGGCTGCTTCAGCTTCACCCTGGTCAACGAACACGGCATCGCTCGTCACACCGAGCGTCTGTACCCCGATCAGTACTCCAGCGCAGAGCCGCTGCAGGCCGTGATCGAGCGTACCCGTCAGGCCCTCATCGCCTGATACGCCGTTCGTTTTCGCTGGAATAAAAAGCCCCGCCCATCAAGGCGGGGCTTTTTTTCGTCCCGACGTTGCTCACACCCGCTATCGCCAAGGGCTATATAGGAGCCGATGACCGGCAGGAATTAACTTAAAAACAGTCCTTTACACGCGGAATATGACACTACACTTCAACTCAGGCGATAGAGATCGCTTCCGTCGGGCCCGATCCTGTTGTCGCTGCCATACGTCCGGGCCCGCCGGTCACTTCTTCCCGAGGATGTCATGGGAATCGATGCCAGAGATTTATCCCGCCACGTGATCCGGCCCACTTTGTTGTATCTGGGTCGGCATAGCCCGCGCGCCGAGTCATTCCTGCTCGCCGTCGCCGCCAGTCAATCCCATCTCGGTGCTGCGCTGGACAGCCGCCGCGGACATGGCCTCTACAGCATATCCGAAGGCCGTCATCGGCAGCTCTGGGATAACTATCTGGCGCTCGATCCCGAACTGGCCAGTCTGGTTCGTGGTCTGGCCAGTCAGCATGCTTTTCTCACCGGGCCGCACCTGGAGCTGACCGTCAATCTGCGTTACTCCACCGCCATCGCCTGGTTGATGGTCGAGGCTCAAGGATCTCGTCTGCCCGCCGATGAAGATCCCCGCATAATGGCCAAAATATGGCGCGAAATATTTCAGCCCCAAGGCCGTTTACGGGATTTCATGAGCGCGTGGCAAACCTGTGTGACCCCACTTTCGCACCCGGCGTGAATGACTTTAAAGCAGATATCAATACAAACAGATCGCGACATCTTCCGCGGATTGTCCTACAAAAAACGCTCTAGATCAGGCCATTCGGACTATGGCGCAATCTGAGAAATGTTGGTAGTTTTCGCGCGGTGATCAACATGGAGTTCTAATAATGAAAAAAGTAATGCTCAAGACCACACTTGGCCTCACCGTCAGCCTGGCTGCCTCTCAGCTGTTCGCCGCTGGCTTCGCTATCAACGAACAAAGCATCAGCGGAATGGGTACCGGTTTTGCGGGCCGCTCCTCCTCTGCCGATGATGCAAGCACGGTATTCGGCAACCCTGCCGGTATGTCCCGTCTCAAGCGCGAACAAGTCAGCGTTGGCGCAGCAGCAATCATCGCCAAGACCGATATTGATAACGCCAGCAGCTCTTTTGGCGGTAGCAATGATGGCGATATGGTACCGGTCGTCGGAGTTCCGATGGGGTATTACGTCAAGCCAATTGATGATCACTGGGCTTTTGGCGTGGGGGTTTACGTTCCATTTGGTCTGGTCACTGACTACGAAAGCAGCTTCGCCGGTCGCTATTTTGCGGATAAGAGCCACGTTCAGGTCGTCACCTTCCAGCCCACCATCAGCTATGCATTCAACGACAAGGTGTCCATTGGTTTTGGCCCAACCATCAACCGTATCGATGGCGAGCTGACCTCCTCAGCCCTTAACCGCGTAACCGGGCCGATCAACGACGGCAAGGTCAAGGTCAAAGGTGATGACACTGCGTTGGGTTTCAACGTGGGTATTCTGGTTCAGGCCACCGACAGCACCCGAGTGGGCGCTACCTACCACTCCAAGGTTAAATACAAGCTCGACGGCGACACCAAGATCTCCGGCCCTAACTTCGGTCCATTCAGCGGCCAGAAGTATGACGCCTCGCTGGATCTGACCACGCCTGAATCCGTCGACTTCTCGGTCACCCATGAGCTGGACGCAAACTGGACACTTTATGCGGGCAGTACCTGGACTCGCTGGAGTCGTCTGGAAAGCATCGACGTGAAAAACAGCGGCGTACCAGGCCCGCTGACCCCAACTATCGGCACCATCTCCGAGCCTCAGAACTGGCATGACACCTGGGCTCACGCCATTGGTGCCGCCTATAAGGTCAATAAGGAATGGACCTTGCGCACCGGTTTCTCGGTGGATCAATCGCCCACCAATAATGAAAACCGCTCGCCGCGCATTCCTACCGGTGACCGCAAAGCGATCAGCTTCGGCGCTGGCTGGAGCCCGAATGACAACTTGACCATCGATGTTGCGTACTCGTATCTGCGCGAAGATGAAGCGAAGATCCGCGATTCCAGCGCGCAAAAAGGCACTTACAACGCGGACTTCCGCAACACCGCTCACGGTGTGGGCAGCTCGATCACCTACCGCTTCTGATCCATCGACCGCAACGGGCTGACCCAGCCGTTTGCGAGTCAACAAAAAGCCCCGCAATCAGCAATGGTTGCGGGGCTTTTTCGTTACAACTGAATCAAGGTTTGGAGGCGATAGCCTTTTCCACGGCGGCAATCACCTCCGGGTCATCCGGGGTGGTCATGCTGGAAAAGCTGGCGACTACATTGCCTTTGCGATCCACCACGTACTTGTAGAAATTCCAGCGCGGCGCGTTGCTCTGCTCGGCCAGCACTTTGAACAGGTGGGTAGCGTCGTCGCCTCTGACGGGTTGTGGCTCGGTCATGGTGAAGGTCACGCCGTAATTGACGTAGCAAACCTTGGCGGTTTCTTCGCCATCCTTGGACTCTTGCTTGAAGTCATTGGAAGGCACGCCAAGCACTTCAAGGCCCTGCCCTTTGAAACGCTGATTCAATGCTTCAAGGCTTTTGAACTGAGGGGCGAAACCGCAAAAACTGGCGGTGTTGACCACCAGCATTGGCTTGCCGGCAAAGCGCTCGCACAGGTTGATATTTTCCTTGGCGCGCAGCTTGGGCAACTCGCCTTGCAGCAGCGCCGGACAATCGGCAGCCATGGCTGTGCCGCCTAAAGCGAACATAAGAACGGGCAGAGCAATCCAGCGAATGTGCATAAGGCATCCCGAGCGCCCGTGCGGCGCAGTCATTGTTGTCTATGGGACAAACTAACCCGCGCCCGGCCAAATGCCTAGAGGCAAGAACCCACGCCCAGTTGCAAAGCAGCGAGTCCGACGTTTTGCCACGCCCACCAGATCAGTGCCAGCGTCAGTGCCCCGGTCAGGCCTGCGCCCCAGAACCACAATCGGCTCATGCTGCGTGCGCCTGCAATCGGGCAACCGGGCGTTCACGCACGGGCCAGTTCAACCCCGCCGCCAGCAGGCTCAACAGTATCGACACTTGCCAGATCAAGTCGTAATTCCCGGTCCGATCGTACACAACACCTCCCAGCCATCCGCCGAGGAAAGCACCCAACTGATGGAACAGGAACACGATACCACCGAGCATCGACAGGTTACGCACGCCGAACAAGGTGGCGACGGTGCCGTTGGTCAGCGGGACTGTAGAGAGCCATAGCAGACCCATGGCCACGCCAAACAGATAAGCAGAGGTTTCACTGAGGGGCAGCGTGATAAACAACACGATCACCACAGCGCGCAGCAAATACAGCACGGTCAGTAAGCGCGGCTTGGACATGCGCCCGCCCAGCCAGCCTGCGGTGTACGTGCCGAAGATATTAAACAGACCGATCAGCGCCAGCACAGTGGTACCGACCTTGGCGGGTAGATGCTGATCCACCAGATACGCTGGCAAATGCACGCCGATGAACACTACTTGAAAACCACAAACGAAAAAACCCAGCGCCAGCAACCAGAAGCCCGAGTGCGAACAGGCTTCCTTCAACGCTTCACTCAGAGTTTGCTCGCCCCCCACAAGCGGCGCCGGGCTATCCCTGAGCATCATCACCAACGGCAGAATCAGCGCTACCAATACGCCAAGCACCAGCAAGGCACTGGACCAGCCCAGCCAGCCAATCAGCCCCAGAGTACCGGGCAGCATCGCGAACTGACCGAAGGAACCTGCTGCACTGGCGATCCCCATGCCCATGCTGCGCTTTTCAGCGGGCAGTGCACGGCCGACGACACCCAGGATCACTGAAAACGAAGTGCCGGACAGACCAATACCGATCAGCAGCCCCGCGCTCAATGACAGACTAAGCGGCGTGTCGGCCATGCTCATCAACATCAGGCCGACGGCATAAAGAATGCCACCGATGAATACCACTTTCGCTGCGCCGAAACGGTCGGCCAGCGCACCTGCGAACGGCTGCGCCAGACCCCACATCAGGTTCTGAAAAGCGATAGCAAACGCAAAGACCTCACGGCCCCAACCGAAGTCTGCACTCATGGGGGCGAGGAACAAACCAAAGCCATGCCGCGTACCCAACGACAGCGCCAGAATCAACGCACTGCCTAGCAGGATCCAGCCACTGGTACGCCACACGGATGTCATTGTTGTTCTCCCGCTCACACGCTGAAGCATTATTACGTGGATATACCCGTAACAGAATGTGTGAAAGCTACGCGGTGGGGGATGGGGGTGTCAATGTGATCGGGCTGGCTCTTTCCAGCAGGCACACAACTCTGCTGCTTGATTGGTAATGCGATCTCCTGTGGGAGCGGTGCTTGGTCTGGGCGGCATTCCGACGAAGAACGATAACGCGGTGTGTCTGTTGGACCGAGGCGTCTGTATCGCGGGCAAGCACCGCTCCCACAGGAATTGCATTACCAATCAGCAAGCGCCACTGCTAGCACGATCAAAACCGCCACTTCGAGTAACTCCAGCAATGCACCCGCCGTGTCTCCGGTGGTGCCGCCCAGGCGCTTGAGCATGAGGTGCCGCAGCCAGAAGAAACAGACAGCGGCGGCAGCCAGAACGTACAGGCCCGATAAACCGGCAACCAGCACGCAGCCCACCGCGCAGATCACCAGCACCTGTTTACCCGCCGAGCGCGGCAAATGGTCAGCCAGCGCCTGCCCCAACCCGCCAGCCCTGACGTAAGGCGTGCACAGAAACAGACCGAGCATGGCGCTACGGCCCAGCACTGGTGCCAGCAGTAACGCGATGGAGTTCTGACTTTCAATCAACGCCAGCAGCGCAGTGAATTTAAGCAGCAGCACCAGAATCAGTGTGACCACCGCAATCGGTCCACTGCGGGGATCTTTCATGATGGTCAAGGTGCGTTCGCGGTCGCCAAAACCACCGAGCCAGGCATCAGCGCTGTCGGCAAGACCGTCCAGATGCAGTCCGCCGCTGAGCAACACCCAGGCGGTCAAGAGCAATGCAGCATGAAGCATGACAGGCGCGCCACTGAGCAGCGTATTCAAGCCCAACAGCACCACACCGAACAGCACGCCCACCAGCGGATAGAACAGCAACGAACGCCCCATCTCCTCCGGCTTGGGCATGCCGGGCAAGGTGACGGGCAAACTGCTGAGGAACTGCAGAGCGATCCAGAACGGCAACATGTCAGGCTTCCCCGCTATCAAACCCATAACTAAAATTGGAATGCTGCCACTGTAGGAACTGCCCGCGCAGTCTCGCAGCAAACACGTAACCTGTAGGAGTGAGCTTGCTCGCGATAACGGTAGACCTGTTGAAAAATTACCGCCTGGCCTGACGCTATCGCGAGCAAGCTCACTCCTACAGGGCCCTATGTGCTGCGAGGCAGAGCGGTGTCAGGGGCACCGGGACGGCTTCTACAGGTCATCGATTTGCTATAAGGCCGGCTTCAACACACCACCAGCAGCAACATTAATCGCCAACAGCGCGCCATGCCCGACCGTGACTTGCAGCAGTTGCTCACGAGGCAAGCCGCGGGCCTTTGCCAGCAACAGGCGCATGACGCCGCCATGGCTGATCAACAAAACACGTTCGCCCGCATAGGCTTGATGCAGTTGTTCGACAGCAGCCAACACCCGCGCCGAAAACTCAATGACAGGTTCGCCATTGGGTGGCGTGAAGCCGTAAGGATCATTCCAGAACAGGCCCAGACCTTCAGCGTCGGTTTCCATCAACTGCGCGGCACTGTGCCCTTCCCAATCGCCGAAATGCAATTCCTGCAAGCCCGGCTCCAGGCTCAACGACAATGCCAGACGCTCGGCCAGTTCTTCAGCAAAACGCGCGCAACGTTGCAACGGCGAACTGACGATCCGGTCCCATGGACCCGCCTGCGCCACCGCTGTACGCATCTGCGCCCAGCCGATGTCGGTCAAGGCGTCGTCCAGGCTGCCACGCATGCCGCCGCCCAGTTCGGTCTCACCGTGACGCAACATATCAAGCTGCAGGATCATGCGGGACGATCTGCCACTGCGGCTTCAGCGAAAGTCGCCATGCCGTTGTGCAACTGACAGGCCAGACGCACCAGCGGCACCGCCAATGCTGCGCCGCTGCCCTCACCGAGACGCAAGCCCAGATCCAACAGAGGATCGGCCTGCAAGGTCTCCAGAAGGTGACGATGGCCCGGCTCAGCGCCGCGGTGACCGAACAACAGCCAGTCACGGCACGCAGGGTTCAGACGCACGGCGACCAGTGCCGCGACGCTGCAAATGAAACCGTCCACCAGCACGGTAATGCCTTCCTGAGCACAGGCCAGATACGCACCAACCAGCGCCGCAATTTCAAAGCCGCCCAGACAGAACAGACTCTGCAACGGATCGCCAGCCTGCTCGGCGTGCAACTTCAACGCTCGCTCGATGACGTCCGTCTTATGGCTGATGCCCGCTGCATTCAAACCGGTACCCGGCCCGACCAACAACTGCGCCGCGCACTCGAGCAACGAACAGGCCACAGCACTGGCCGCGGCGGTATTGCCGATGCCCATCTCGCCACCAACAAACAGTTCAGTGCCCACCGCCTTGGCCCGCAGCACGCTGTCGCGCCCGGCCTGCAATGCCAGAAGGCCTTGCTCTTGAGTCATCGCAGGGGCTTTGGCGAAGTTCGCGGTACCGGCACCGATGCGCAGATGGCGTACTCCCGGCAAATCCAACGGGCTGACAGTCCCCAGATCCACAACATCCAGTTGCGCCGACAACTGCTGGGCAAGCACGCTGATCGCCGCCCCACCGGTGACGAAGTTGTGCAGCATCTGCCCGGTGACTTCCTGCGGGTAAGCTGAAACGCCTTCCGCAACGACACCGTGGTCACCGGCAAAAATAGCGATCCACACCGCGTCGACCTTGGGTTTGACTCGACCTTGCAGACCGGCCAACTGCACCGCGACGCGCTCCAGTTGCCCGAGGGAACCGGTGGGTTTGGTCAGTTGTTGCTGACGCGCCAGGGCTTCCTCCCGGACCGGAACGTTGATCGCCTGCGCGGGCTCAAGCCACCACGAGTTACTCATAATGCGGATCCTTTCAATGTCAGTGGCAAACCGGCAACGGTCAGCACCACGCGCTGGCAACGCTCGGCCAGGGCTTGGTGCAACAGGCCCGCTTCATCGACATAACGACGAGTCAGCTCACCGAGGGGCACCACGCCCAGCCCGGTTTCGTTACTGACAAAAATGATTTCGCCCGGCAATTGCGCCAGGCAGTCGAGCAGCGCCTGGCGTTCTTGCACCAGACGCTCGGTGTTTTCAAGCATCAGCAAATTGGTCAACCACAGGGTCAGGCAATCCACGAGCAAGCAGCGATCGACGCTGGCGTTGTCACGCAGAACCCGCGCCAGCTCGATGGGTTCTTCGATCAGGCCCCAGGTGTCAGGCCGACGCTCGCGATGCAAGGCGACGCGTTGATTCAGTTCGCCATCTACCGGCTGGCTGGTGGCGATGTAAATCACTTCCAGCCCTGAGCCAGCGGCAAGGCTTTCAGCCAGCTTGCTCTTGCCGGAGCGTGCGCCACCGAGGATCAGCTGTTGCATGTGCGGGACTCTCTTAAGAAAAAATGCGTCCATCTCGATTGAAACGCAATACCGGTGGGAGCGGTGCTTGCCCGCGATAAGGCTGGGTGCGATCTAAAGTGAACCTCATCCAGCCTTATCGCGGGCAAGCACCGCTCCCACATAAATCGCATCCATTCAGTGATTTATATCGTGTTTGATAAAAACCACATTCAACCCACTACAGCATCCAATCCACACAACTCACGCAGCAACTTGCCATCCAGATGGTTCTCCACCAGATCCGCCAGCCGCTCGATGTCCCGCTCGCGTAATGCGTGGTAATCCACCTGCTGCACGTCCTGCAAACCGGCCCAGCGCAGTAAGGCACTGCAGGCCGCCGGGGTTTCGAACAGCCCGTGCAGGTAGGTGCCGAATATCTGCCCGTCGGCGCTTTGCGCTCCGTCGCAGCGGTCGTCGTCCAATAGCACGGCCGGGTTTTCCAGGGCTGCGCCGGTGGTCACGCCGGCATGGATTTCATAGCCGCTGACCTGCACGCCTTCCAGCAGCAGACGCCCTTTCACATTGCGCAATTGCTTCTCTTCTTCGAGCACCGTGCTCATCGCCAGCAAACCAAGACCGGCGCTGGAACCCGGCGCGCCTTCCAGGCCCAGCGGATCATGCAACTGCTCACCAAGCATCTGCAAACCGCCACAAATCCCCATTACCTTGCCGCCATAGCGCAGGTGCCGGGCGATGGCACTGTCCCAGCCATTGGCGCGCAGATAAGCCATGTCGCTGCGCACGCTCTTCGAGCCGGGCAGGATGATCAGGTCAGCCGAAGGAATGGCCTGACCCGGCCCGATAAATTGCAGATTGACCTGCGGATGCAGGCGCAGCGGATCAAAATCGGTGTGGTTACTGATGCGCGGCAGAATCGGCACCACCACGTTGAGCACTTGTTCGACCTTGTCGGTCTGGCGCTGATCGAGACCGTCTTCGGCCTCAAGATGCAGGTCCATCACGTACGGCAGCACACCGACTACCGGTTTGCCGGTCCGCGCTTCCAGCCAGTCCAGACCCGGTTGCAGCAGGGCAATATCGCCACGAAAGCGGTTGATGATGAAGCCTTTGACCCGCGCCTGCTCGCTGGGCGAGAGCAATTCCAGCGTGCCGACCAGATGAGCGAACACCCCGCCACGGTTGATATCGGCAATCAGCAGCACCGGGCAATCCACCGCTTCGGCGAAGCCCATGTTGGCGATGTCGTTGGCGCGCAGATTGATTTCGGCAGGCGAACCGGCACCTTCAACCATGATCACCGGATAGGTCTGGCCCAGCCGCTCGTGTGATTCAAGCACCGCCTTCATGGCGATCTCTTTATAGCCGTGATACGCCACCGCGTTCATGGTGGTAACCGCACGACCATGAATAATCACCTGCGCGCCGGTATCGCTGTTGGGCTTGAGCAATACCGGATTCATGTCGGTATGCGGCTGCAGCCCGCAGGCCTGGGCCTGAACCGCCTGGGCGCGACCGATTTCACCGCCGTCCGCCGTCACCGCGCTGTTGAGCGCCATGTTCTGCGGCTTGAACGGCACAACGGCCACACCCTGGCGCGTCAGCCAGCGGCACAGCGCCGTTACCAGCGTACTTTTGCCTGCATCGGACGTGGTGCCCTGCACCATCAACGTGGTCATGGCTGCTCCTGGCCTGGCAGGCTTTGATTGAACTCGACCAGCGCCTTTTCCAGACGCTGCCAGTGGGCTTCAGTGTCCGGCAGGCCGAAACGCAGACTGCCTTCGAGCGGATTATCGCTGACGAACAAACGCAACAGAATGCCGCGTCGGGCGCAGAATTCGTGCAGCGACTCCGCGAGCGGGGTGATCACCCGTTGAAACAGCGCGCAGCCGCCGTCCGGCTTTAGCCCGTGGCGAGTCAGTACCTGCACAAGACGGTCGCTGGCCTGATCGGTGCGGGCACGTTGCGCGAGGTGCCCATGGACATCTTTCAGGCACGCTTCGCCGATGATTCGCGTGGGACCGCTGACGGTCCAGGGGCCGATTTCCTGAGCCAGTGATTTGAGCAAACCCGGCTCAGCCAGGACGAACCCCAACCGCACACCGGCAAGCCCGAAGAATTTGCCAAACGAGCGCAGCACGATCAGACCGGCGAGGCCGGTGTGGGCTGCAAGGCTCAAGTCCGGCGTATTGTCCATGAAGGCTTCATCGACCACCAGCCAGCCGCCCCGCTCCGCCAGTCGCCCATGCCACTTCAACAAGCATTCCTGGGTGAGCATCAGGCCGGTCGGGTTATTCGGATTAACCACTACCAGCACGTCGAGGCTGTCGAGGAAGTAATCCACTTCATGCTCAAGCACTTCGCGCACCAGAAAACCCGCGCTGCGCCAGGCGTGAGCGTGCTCGGCATAACAAGGCGATAACACGCCGACCTTACCGGCAGAGCGTAAACGCGGCAGGGCCTGAATCGCTGCCTGGGATCCGGCGACCGGTAAGGCGCGCGCTGCGCCGTAATAAGTACAGGCGGCTTGCTCCAGTCCGTCATCGGCTTCGGGCAGGCGATGCCAGGCGGCTGCCGGGATCGCCGGAATCGGGAACGCCCAGGGCGCAATGCCGGTGGACAGATCCAGCCAGTCAGCTTCAGCAATGCCGTATTGCCTGGCTGCCCTGCGCAGGCGACCGCCATGTTCAAGCATAAAATTCGGCTCCAATGCACAACACCAACAACCATAACCACACACCGCGCTGCACCAACTGCCAGCCGCGATCAATGGAATTAGCGTCAGCGGGCACGCCTTCACCCAACTGCGGACGCTGATGCAGTTCGCCGTGATAAATCGCGGCACCGCCCAGTTCGACACCCAGCGCACCCGCGCCAGCGGCCATCACCGGCCCGGCATTTGGGCTGTCCCAAGTCGGGCCTTGAGTGCGCCAGCAGCGCAGGGCCAGACGGGTTTTGCCCAGCAACGCGTAAGTCAGCGCCACCAGCCTTGCAGGAATGTAGTTGAGCACGTCGTCAATCCTTGCCGCCGCCCAGCCAAAACGCTCGAAACGCTCGTTGCGATAACCCCACATGGCGTCCAGCGTATTGCTCAACCGGTACAACACCACGCCCGGCGCACCGGCAACGGCAAACCAGAACAGCGCAGCAAACACCGCATCGCTGCCGTTCTCCAGCACTGATTCAGTGGCGGCACGGGCGACTTCGGTGGCGTCCAGTTCCGAGGTCTGGCGACTGACCAGATAGCCGACGCGACGCCGCGCCTCCTCAATGTCATCCGAGCGCAGCGCCTGTGCCACGGGCTCAACGTGCTCGCCCAGACTGCGTAAACCCAGCGCGCAATACAGCGCGAGGATTTCCACCAGCCAGCCAATGTAAGGTAGCCAGCTCAACGCCGTGGCCAGCAGTGTCAACGGGATGACCGCAATGAACCAGGCCGTAACGCCATGACTGCGCCAGCCGCGACCGGCCGAATTGAAACGCCGCTCGATACGGTCAGCGTAACGACCGAAAGCCACCAATGGATGAGCGCGCTTCGGCTCGCCCAGCAACGCATCCAGCGCCACCCCGGCAACACTTAACAGCGCCACACTCATTGACCGACTCCCCATTGGTTTTCAAACAGCATTTCGTTCAACGGGCGCTCTTTACCCCAGCCTTCCATGACCAGCATCGGCACCGGATAGAACTCGGTCACCGGCCCCAGACACAGAATCGCCAAGGGTTTCGCGCCCTCGGGCATTCCTAGCAAGTCAGCCAGAGCCTGTGGTTCAAACAGAGAAACCCAGCCCATACCCAAACCTTCGGCACGCGCTGCCAGCCACATGTTCTGGATAGCACAGGACAATGACGCCAAATCCATCTCCGGCAACGTGCGACGGCCGAAGATGTGTTTTTCGCGATCATCCATCAGCGCGGCAACCAGCACTTCCGCGCAATCGCTGATGCCTTCGACTTTAAGCTTCATGAAGTCATCGGCGCGCTCGCCCAGCGCTTCGGCAGTCCGAATCCGCTCGGCTTCGACCTGCGCCTGAATACGCGTGCGCAACGTGCGGTCGGTGATGCGGATAAACCGCCATGGCTGCATCAGGCCCACACTGGGTGCCTGATGCGCGGCTTCAAGCAGACGCGTCAGCAACTCGGGCGCTACGCTGCCACCGCTGAAATGCCGCATGTCCCGTCGCTCGGCAATGGCGCGATAGACCGCAGCACGTTCTTCGGCGCTGTACGCGTGATCACTCATGGTTTGAAAAGCGCCGCAATCGCCTGGGGATTGGAAGGGAAATAGAAATGCACATAGGACGCCGTCATGCGCCCGTCGCGATAGACCGCCTCCGCGCCGCGCCCACCGTTAGGGCTCAAGCCCCGGGCGATTGGCTGCAACTCGGTGCTGGTCAATGAATGGTGATAAGTGTGGCCGCGCAGCTCGCCTTCGGGCAATGCGACGTTTTGTAGCGCCAGGGCTGCCAGACGTTTCTGCATCACGGCCTCGCCCTTCAGCAAGCCAACCAGTTCAACCCGCAGCCCGTCGACATCGGTCAAGGCATCCAGCAGATACAGCATGCCGCCGCACTCGGCCAGCAACGGTTTGCCAGCCTGGTGGTGTTCGCGGATCGCGGTCAGCATGGGCGTGTTCTGGCTCAAGGCGACGTGGTGCAGTTCGGGATAACCGCCGGGCAGATACAGGCTGTCCGCCTCGGGCAGAACGCTGTCGCGGATCGGCGAGAAGAACACCAGCTCCGCGCCCATTGCCCGGAACAAATCCAGGCTCGCGCCATAGGTAAAGGCGAAGGCCTCATCATGAGCGATGGCGATGCGTACACCTTCCAGCAGTGGTTCGGCGGGAATAATGTCCGGGGCGGCGAAGGTCACGGCGGGCGGCAAGGCCACTTCACAGGTGCTGGCCAAGGCATCTGCCGCAGCGTCCAGGCGCAGGTCCAGGTCATTCAGCTCGCTGGCCTGTACCAATCCGAGATGACGGCTTGGCAGTTCGATTCCGGTTTCCCGGGACAATGCGCCGTACCAGCGCAGACCTTCGGTAAGGCTGCCTTCAAGTAACTGCGCGTGCCGCACGGTGCCGACGCGGTTGGCCAGTACACCGGCGAACGGCAGGTCCGGCTGATAACGCGCCAGCCCCAAGGCCAACGCGCCAAAAGTCTGGGCCATGGCCGTACCGTCGATCACACCCAATACAGGGACACCAAAATGACGGGCCAGGTCAGCACTGGACGGCGTACCGTCAAACAGGCCCATCACGCCTTCAATCAGAATCAGATCAGCCTCGCCCGCGGCCTGCCACAACAGGCGACGGCTTTCATCAGCGCCCACCATCCACAGGTCGAGCTGATAGACCGGCGCACCGCTGGCCCGCTCAAGAATCATGGGGTCGAGAAAGTCCGGCCCACATTTGAACACGCGAACCTTGCGGCCCTGATTGCGATGCAGGCGAGCCAATGCGGCGGTGACAGTGGTTTTGCCCTGACCCGACGCGGGCGCGGCGATCAATACCGCCGGACAGTGACGCGGCTCGCTCATGACAGTGCGCTCACAGCTCAATGCCTTTCTGGGCACGAATACCTGCCTGGAAGGCGTGCTTGACCACGGTGATCTCGGAAACCGTGTCAGCCATGTCGATCATTTCCGGCTTGGCACCGCGACCGGTGACGATCACGTGCTGCATCGGCGGACGCGCCTGCAAGTCGCTGAGGACTCGCTCGATATCCAGATAACCGTGCTTGAGGGCGATGTTCAGTTCGTCCAGCACCACCAGGCCAATGGACGGATCGCGGAGCATTTCCAGAGACACTTCCCAGGCGGCTTCGGCTGCAGCGATATCGCGCTTTCGGTCCTGGGTTTCCCAGGTGTAGCCCTCGCCCATCACGTAGTAACGAACCTGTTCCGGGAAACGCCGAAAGAAGAACTCTTCACCGGTGCTGTGACTGCCTTTGATGAACTGCACAACGCCGCACTGGATGTCGTGGCCCATGGCCCGGGCGAGCATGCCGAACGCGGAGCTGCTTTTGCCTTTGCCATTGCCGGTCAAGACCAGCAGCAAACCGCATTCGTTAGGGGCGCTGGCAATGCGCTCGTCCATGACGGCTTTCTTGCGCAGCATGCGCGCCAGATGGCGTTCGTCACGTTCAGGGGATTCGTTCATCTCAGCTCTCCGCTTGAGGGCACGCGAAAGCAGACGGAGGGCGCAACAAAGACTGACAGCACGACCACAGGTCATGCGCAGAGCATCGCCCGCCGTGATGCTGTTGAATGGATCAGGCCGGTCTCCGGGCTCATGAGCGGGCGAACCCGGCTGCGCGCCTTCCCATGCCTGAGCACAGTGGCAGATTGCGCAGTTTTCACTCATTTACCGTTGCGGGGGCAGCGCCGGAATGGCTCGAAAAAAAGCGAACGCACCGGCTTCCCTGTTTCACTCAATCAGTCCGCAGACGTTGAGCACCTGAAACAAGCGCGCAGGTTAGAGCGTTGACCCGGGAGCGTCAATCAACACAGGGGTTGAACCTCAACAGAGTGAGGGCCTCTACCCCTTAATGCACCACTGCCCGTAACGGAGATCCACCATGTTCACGCTCAAACCGCATTACGCCGTCTTGCTCGTGCTTGCCGCTGGCCTCGCGGGCTGTGGCGAGTCCTCGACCTTGCAAGTCACCGACGGCACAGGCCCGTCTCCGAAGCTGCCGGAGCCCAACAAGACCCTGATCCCGACCGTCAACATTGCACCGGCCGTCGGCTGGCCGCAGGGTGGCAAACCTGTTGCGGCCCCGGGCACCCAGGTCGCCGCCTTTGCTGAAAACCTCGATCACCCACGCTGGTTGTACGTGCTGCCCAACGGCGATGTATTGGTCGCCGAAACCAATTCGCCGCCCAAGCCCGATGACGATCAAGGCGTCCGTGGCTGGGTCATGAAAAAAGTCATGGGACGCGCCGGAGCCGGCGTGCCCAGCGCTAATCGAATCACCCTGCTGCGAGACAAGGATCACGACGGCGTCGCAGAAACCCGTACCGTGTTTCTGGAGAACCTCAACTCACCGTTTGGCATGACGATGGTCGGCAACACGCTATACGTCGCCGACACCGACCGCCTGATCAGCTTCCCCTATAAAGACGGCCAGACGGCGATCACCGCGCAACCGACCAAGATCGTCGACTTGCCGGGCGGCACGCTGAATCACCACTGGACCAAAAACGTCATCGCCAGCAAAGACGGCAGCAAGCTCTACGTGACGGTTGGCTCGAACAGCAACGTGGCGGAAAACGGCATGGCAGCTGAAGAAGGTCGGGCGGCAATCTGGGAAGTGGACCCGGCGAGCAAAACCCATCGCATCTTCGCTTCGGGCCTGCGCAACCCGAACGGCATGGACTGGGAACCGACCACCGGCAAGCTGTGGACCGCGGTCAACGAGCGCGACGAAATCGGCAGCGACCTGGTGCCTGATTACGTGACCTCGGTTCAGGACGGAGCCTTTTATGGCTGGCCGTACAGTTATTACGGGCAGCATGTGGATGAGCGCGTGAAGCCACAAAATCCGGACCTGGTCGCCAAGGCGATTGCGCCTGACTTCGCGGTGGGTCCCCACACGGCTTCGTTAGGCCTGGTCTTCGCCGACGGCAAAACCTTACCTGCACCGTTCAATGAAGGGATGTTCATCGGCCAGCACGGCTCGTGGAACCGCAAGCCACACAGCGGATACAAGGTGCTGTTCGTGCCGTTCAAAGACGGCAAACCAGCCGGTACACCAATCGACCTGCTGAGCGGTTTCCTCAACGCCGACGAAAAAGCGCAAGGCCGCCCGGTTGGCGTGGTGAATGACCATCAGGGTGGGTTGTTGGTGGCCGATGACGTGGGCAACAAAATCTGGCGGGTGACGGGGGCGAAGCCTTAGCGGCCTGCCTCCGGACTTGAGGCGACCCAATCGCGGGCAAGCACCGCTCCCACATTAGATTTCATTTCCCCTGTGGGAGCGGTGCTTGCCCGCGACAAGGTCAGCCTAATGCTCTGACGTATACGCACTACCCCCCTACAAAACTCGCTGATTTTTCCTGACACCGATTCCGAAAGAGCTGCTAAAGTTTGTTATTGAAATCGATAACAATTGCTTCACATCCTTATCGGAAGTGAAGCATGAAGCCACTGATATTCTTGGGGGACTCTTTGGAGCAACTGCGGGAGTTTCCAATTCCAGCCCAGTCAATAGCGGGCTTCCAGCTAGACAGGGTGCAAAGAGGTATCGCGCCAGAGGATTGGAAACCTATGGCCAGTATTGGCGCGGGGGTACGGGAGATTCGAGTTCGAGAAATCTCAGGTGCATTCAGAGTGGTCTATCTGGCAACGCTGCCAAATGCCGTCTATGTGCTGCACGCTTTCCGTAAAACCACACAGAAGACAGCCAACAGGGATATTGCGCTTGCGACGCATAGACTAGGTTATTTGATGAGGAACAGAGCATGACCGAAGAACAAACCTTTGCCAGTGTCTGGGACGCTTTGGCGGATACGGCCCAAGAGGCTGCGCATCTGAAAGCTCGCTCGCAGCTCATGATTGAACTGAACGAACAGATCAGGCAATGGCCGGGTAACGACACGGTTAAGGCCAGTAGACTCGGTATTACCAAACCGCGCTTCTCTAATCTGAAAGCTGGCAGAGTCGATCTGTTTAGCCTTGATGCTTTGGTTGATCTGGCTGCGGCGGCAGGATTGACGGTTTCAATACACTTCGTAGCGGCTTGATTACCGCTTCCGTAGCGCTACTGATTGCGTGCCAGATTCGAAGGCTGAATCACTCGCTTGGCGTCCAGATAAGCCTTCTGCCAATAAGGCTTGTCCAAGCTATCGAGTTTCACGGTGCCGCCAGTAGCAGGTGCATGCACGAAGCGGCCTTCGCCCACGTAAATACCAGCATGACTGACTTGCGAACCACCGCCCGTGGCAAAGAACACCAGATCGCCAGACTGTAACTGCTGGCGGCCCACACTTGGCGCACGCATCACAATCATGTCGCGGGTCGACCGTGGCAAGGCGATACCCGCCGCATCACGATAAACAAAACCTATCAAACCACTGCAGTCAAAACCCGAGTCAGGGGTGTTGCCGCCCCATCGATAGGGCGTGCCCACGAGCCCAAGCGCGCGGAACAGCACATCTTCGGCAGCTGGATTGGTGTTCTCGGCGGGAGCAACGATTACCGGGCGTTGAACGACCCGTGGCTGAGGCGGCGGCGCACTGGCGCAAGCACCCAGTAACGCTGCAAGAGAAATGACCACAATACGTAGCGTAATCGACATAAACACAACAACCCGAGGTGGATGCGGCTTACTTTGCCGGGAGCCCGAAAAGCACAAGACAGGCTTATAGCCTGTCTTTGTACGGGACGCTAATTATTTGTGACTACGCTTTTTGACCGCAGGCGTCTTGAGCGTCGTCGCCGTCATCGCGGTGGTCTGAGCTGGCGCGGTTGGCGACTCCATCGCCAGGGCACGCTTGGCTTCGATAAAAGTCTTGCTCCAGTACACATCGTCCAGGCTGTCTACACGGACACCGCCACTGCGACGACTGCTGGAGTGGATGAACTGATTGTCGCCCAGGTAGATAGCGGCGTGGCTGACGCGACCGCGACCAGCAGTGCTGAAGAACAGCAGATCGCCTGGTTCGAGGTCATTGCGCTTAACCAGCGGTGCATCGATGTTGATCATTTCCCGCGAAGAACGCGGCAGGCTCATGCCCGCCTCTTCACGGAACAGATAACCAATGAAGCCGCTGCAATCAAAACCGGACTTGGTGGACGTACCGCCGAAACGGTAACGGGTACCGATCAGGGATTTGCCACGTTCAAGAATGCTGTCAGCCAGTACCGGCAACTGATAAGGCTTGTTGTCGGAGAAACGCGCCAGTTCAGCTTCTGTCGCCAGCTCTTCCTGCAAAACCGAGCGATCTGAACGCACGTTTGCATTGGGAGCGCTGACCGATCTGGCGGTTTGCTGCTGTACTTGCTGTTGTTGCGAGACCGGTGAATTGGCGGCGCAACCTATGAGCAGGGTGACAAGTGCGAGAGGCACGAGGGGTGCGAAGCGAGCTAGCATGGGCACGACCGTGGCTGTTAAAGATTAAGAAGCCGCGACTATGCCCACTCTCAAACTGATTTGCAAATTCAATCGAACTAAATGTGACTTACCAGATCGTCCATGACATGTACCGCTCGGCAGGCAAAAAACACGTCCATTTGGGCGCTATGATCGGTAGGCGTCAAATTTACTAGCGCCGTAAAACCGCCGCAAACCCTTGTTCTTACTACGGGTTCGTGGATGTAGGGGAAGCTTGCGGTGGTCCCGATACTCAACACTGCATCGAAGCCTTTAGCCATCTCATCATAGAGCGTTTGCATCGCTTGCTCGGGCAACATCTCTTGAAACAAAACGACGGATGGTCGCATTACGCCACCACAAAACGAGCAAAGTGGTGGAAGAGGTCGCTCCAGTTGCTTACTCAGCTCAGGATCTTTTGCACCGCATGACTGGCAAAAAAGCGGAGCCATCTGCCCATGGATTTCAATCAGTCGTTCAGGCGGACTACCCGCCGCCAGATGATAGCCATCGACATTTTGCGTGAGCACCCAGCATTCCGGCTTTTTGCGTTGCAGCTCGGCAATGGCGTAATGCGCGGCATTGGGCTGGCCGCCCAGGCACGCCCTTCCCAGTTGCGCGATGTACTTCCAGCACAGCGCAGGATCGCGGCGCAGCATGGGGCCTGATAAAGCCATTTCGATAGGAATACCGTCGTCGGTTTCGCCGTTATACAAGCCACCGACGCCACGATAGGTCGGTAACCCCGAATCCGCAGACAAACCTGCACCGGTAATAACCAGAATTCGCCGGGCATGACGCAACGCCGAGGCGGTTTGTAGCAGCAACGCGGGGTCTACCACCCAAGCGTCTCTTTAAGGAAGGGAATGGTCAGCTTGCGCTGGGCCTGCAACGAGGCCTGATCCAGGGTTTCCAGCAGATCGAACAGCGCGCTCATGCTGCGCGTACCGCGGGTCAGGATGAAATGCCCAACCTCGTCGGTCAGGTGCAAACCCCGTCGCGATGCGCGCAGTTGCAGCGCACGCAGCTTGTCCTCATCAGACAAACCACGCATCTGGAACACCAGCGCCATGGTCAGGCGTGATTTGAGGTCGGGAAGTTTGACCGGCAATTCGCGGGGAGACTGCGACGCGGCAATCAGCAGACGCCGACCGCTGTCGCGCAATCGATTGAACAGGTGAAAGAGTGCTTCTTCCCACTCAGGCTTGCCGACGATGGCTTGCAGGTCGTCGAGGCAGACCAGCTCGTACTGCTCCAGGTTGTCGAACAGCTCGACGCCTTCATCGATCACTTCAGCCAGTGGCAGGTAAACCGCCGGCTCGCCCATCTGCTCGAAACGCAGGCACGCGGCCTGCAACAGATGGGTACGCCCCACGCCGTCCTTGCCCCACAGATAAATAAGGCTTTCGGTCCAGCCCGCCTCGGCTTCGCACAGCCGCTCGACGTAGCCGAGTGCCGCAGCATTGGCGCCGGGATAGTAATTGATGAAGGTGGCGTCATCACGCAGACGCACACCCAGGGGCAGCTGAATAGGTTTCATGCTGGCTGAACGGTTCAAGTGAACCGCTAGGGGCCTCTGTGTAAAGTGCGCAAAGTTTATACCCGTGACGCTGGGGGCACAATGCGCCAGACCATAAGCAAAATCAAAGGTTTGCGTGAGCTGCGGGCATTTTCGGGTAAATGCTCAGAGATGATTGAGGGCTGGCACTCGTCTCACATGAGGTTGCAATCTCATTGTGGGAGCGGTGCTTGCCCGCGATACAGACGCTACGGTGTTCAGCAATACACCGAGTTATCGTTTATCGCGGGCAAGCACCGCTCCCACAGTTAGATCGCGACCACTTGCAAGAGCCAGTCGTTTTCTACAACTCCGGATCTTCCGCCCCGCCGTAAACATCCGACTCTTTATAGACGTCATGCGCATGGCGGACCAGAACCATGATCACCGCTGCCACCGGCAGCGCCAGCAGGATGCCGGTGAAGCCGAACAGCTCACCGCCCGCCAGAATCGCGAAGATCACCGCCACCGGATGCAGGCCGATCCGATCACCGACCAGCAGTGGCGTGAGCACCATGCCTTCAAGCGCCTGACCGACCATGAACACTGCCGCGATGCCCAGCAGCGGGTACAGATCGCCGCCAAACTGGAACAACCCGGCCACCAGCGCTGCGCCGATACCGATCACGAAGCCCATGTAAGGCACGATGGCGGCCAGACCGGCGATCACCCCGATCAACAGACCCAACTCAAGCCCGACCAGCATCAAGCCCGCGGCGTAGATTACGCCCAGACCAACCATCACCAGCAACTGGCCGCGAATGAACGCCCCCAGCACTTCATGACATTCGCCCGCCAGCTTGACGATCTGCTCTTCGCGATGGCGCGGCAACAGGCCACGAATCTTGGCCATCATCACGTCCCAGTCCCGCAGCAGGTAAAAACACACCACGGGTATCAGCACCAGATTGGTGACCCAACCGATCAGCGCAAGGCTGGAGGCCGTCGCCCTGGACAATACAGCGCTGACGATATCGCCGGTCTGGCCCATGTGCTCGGAAATCGCCGCCTTGACCTTGTCGAACTTCCAGAAGCCGTCGGCCAGACCGAACTTGGTCTGCACCCATGGCAAAGCGGTGTGCTGCAACCAGTCCAGTATTTGTGGCGCCAGCTCATACAGACGGAACAACTGCTTGGCGAGCATCGGTACCAGCACCAGCAACAAGCCCATCAGGATCAGCGTAAAGAGACCAAACACGGCCACCACGCTCAACGTCCGCGACAGCCCCATCTTCTCCAGCTTGTCGGTCAACGGGTCGCCCATGTAAGCCAACAACAGCGCCACCAGAAAAGGGGTCAGGATCCCGTGCAGCAAGAATACAAACAGGAACAGCAGAACAACCCCGCCAATCCAGAACCAGCGCCGTGTGTCAGTCATCAAAGTCCCTCGACTACTAATAGAGATGTCATGCGTGTTTACCAGCGGAAGTAAATCTGTGGTGTCGCCGTTGGCATAATTGTCGACCCCGGCGCCTGAACAGCTGCTGTAGCGTCAACCGGTGCCTCTGCCTGTGCTGCCTGTGCTGCCTCGGCCGCCGGAACCTCCTGCAGTTTGGCCAGCGACAGTTGCGAGCGCAGTTGTTCGGCACTGCCATTCACTTCATAAACGATGCGATCGCCTTCAACCCGTTTCAGACGCGCGCCGAACGGTTCGAGTAACGCCATCAGTTGCGCATAGCGTTCCAGATTCATGCCTTGCACCTGCATCAGCAATCCGCTGGAAGCGCCTGGCTTGGTCACGAAGCGCGGCGCCAGTCGTTCGCTGACGGCCAGCAACACAGCGTCAGCCAGGGCCTCGGAGCTGGCAGCCGTCGCGGTGCCCTGCTCGCGCTTGTCGCCCATCCATAACCGCCATTTGCCCTGCCATTGTCCGGCCTCTTCCTTGGCGTGTACGGCCAACAAGGCATCCGCGCCGTAACGCTCTGAAGCCTGCTTCAACGCAGTGGGATCAGTGCCTTCAATATTTTTCGCGGTGCCTACGCCCTGCTCTTCGAGATCCGCCAGGGGCAGACGCAATGGCAACGCACGGTGCTGGGCCGCACGCCGCAAGGGTTCGGCAGACGCCTGACCGTCGCCGACCAGATTGGAACCTTCGGTTGCGTCATTCAGCCACCAACCAAGGATAGTCGGCCGATTGCTGCCCCACAGCGAATAACCGGCCTGACGCAACGCACGATCAGTGCTGGCCGGGTCGAAATCCACCAGCAAGGTTTCCGGAGGTCCGGCGTCGTAGCCGTATTGACTGATGACCTGCTGCGGATCCTTGCGCAACTCGGTCAGCGACGAACTCTGCGGAGCACGAGCATCGCCGGTCAGGCGCAGGACCATGGTTTCCAGCGCAGCCTGGGTCGCACGTGCGCGTTCGTCAGGCGTCTGGCCACTCACGGTTTCACGGACCTGGTAAAGATTGTTAACGGTTTCAGCGAAGGTCGGCAGACTGAGCAGTGACAGGCAGCCGGCAAAAAATAGATTCGAAAGACGCATGGACAGTTCCCGAACGGAAAAGCGGCAATTAAAGAACCGCATCGAAATGACTGGCGTGAGTGAGACCGCAACATGCAGCTGAACATTCACAATACAGATAAAGGCTACACCTTATAGGGGCGACATCGAATCAACCAGTACACAGACACATCGGTTTTTTTACTTTCAATGCGCCAGCCCGTCGGCCTAAGGATGGCCGGTAAGGCCCAAGCCTGATAAAATCGCGCGCCTTCGCAGACTGGCGACGGTGGCGGCCCGAAAACTGGACACAGCTTTCAGCGGCCCCGCTGTTTCGGTCGATCCCCCGAATCCCCCCTAAAGGCCTGGATTATGAGCAAGCAACCCTCCCTGAGCTACAAAGACGCCGGTGTAGACATCGACGCCGGTGAAGCATTGGTCGAACGCATCAAGAGCGTCGCCAAGCGCACCAAGCGGCCGGAAGTCATGGGCGGCCTGGGTGGCTTCGGCGCCCTCTGCGAAATCCCGGCTGGCTACAAGCAGCCTGTGCTGGTTTCCGGCACCGACGGCGTTGGCACCAAACTGCGTCTGGCGCTGAACCTGAACAAGCACGACACCATCGGCATCGATCTGGTCGCCATGTGCGTCAACGACCTGGTGGTTTGCGGCGCAGAGCCGCTGTTCTTCCTGGACTACTACGCCACCGGCAAACTCAACGTCGACACCGCTGCTGACGTGGTCACCGGCATCGGCGCTGGCTGTGAACTGGCGGGTTGCTCGCTGGTGGGCGGCGAAACCGCTGAAATGCCGGGCATGTACGAAGGCGAAGACTACGACCTGGCCGGCTTCTGCGTCGGCGTCGTGGAAAAGGCAGAGATCATCGACGGTTCGAAAGTCGCTGCCGGTGATGCTCTGCTCGCCCTGCCGTCTTCCGGTCCGCACTCCAACGGTTACTCGCTGATCCGCAAGATCATCGAAGTCGCCGGTGCCGATATCGAAACCATCCAGCTGGACGGCAAGCCGCTGACCGAACTGCTGATGGCGCCAACCCGCATCTATGTCAAACCTCTGCTCAAGCTGATCAAGGACACTGGCGCTGTCAAAGCCATGGCCCACATCACTGGCGGCGGTCTGCTGGACAACATCCCCCGCGTTCTGCCCGCTGGTGCCCAGGCGGTCGTCGACGTGGCGAGCTGGCAGCGTCCAGCCGTATTCGACTGGCTGCAGCAACAAGGCAACGTCGCTGAAAACGAAATGCACCGCGTGCTGAACTGCGGCGTTGGCATGGTTATCTGCGTTGCTCAAGAGCACGTTGAAACCGCGCTGAACGTACTGCGCGAAGCCGGCGAGCAGCCTTGGGTGATCGGCCAGATCGCCACGGCTGCCGAAGGCGCTGCGCAAGTCGAGCTGAAAAACCTCAAGGCGCACTGATGCCTGCAACCTGCGATGTAGTGGTGCTGCTGTCCGGCACCGGCGGCAACCTGCAAGCCATGATCGACAGTTTCAAGGGCGGTGATCACCCCGCCCGCATCCGCGCGGTGATTTCCAACCGCGCCGATGCCTTCGGTTTGCAGCGCGCCAGAGACGCAGGTATCGATACCTGCGTTCTCGATCACAAGGATTACGACGGTCGCGAGGCATTCGATGCCGCGCTGATCGAAGTGATCGACACCTATCAGCCGAAGCTGGTTGTCCTCGCCGGCTTCATGCGCATCCTGACTGCGGGCTTCGTCCGGCACTATCAAGGACGCCTGCTGAACATCCACCCTTCCCTGCTTCCTCTCTATAAAGGCTTGCACACCCACCAACGGGTGCTGGATGCTGGCGACGCCGAGCATGGCTGTACCGTGCACTTCGTCACCGAGGAACTCGACGGTGGACCACTGGTCGTACAATCAGTGATTTCGGTGGAGCCCGACGATACGCCGGGCACCCTTGCCCAGCGTGTTCATGTTCAGGAACACCACATCTACCCACTGGCTATTCGCTGGTTTGCCGAGGGCCGCTTGAGCCTTGGCGCAGAAGGCGCATTATTGGACGGGCAGTTGATCGCCGCCAATGGCCACTTGATTCGAACCTAGGAGATATTATGCGTCGCGCTTTGCTGTTCGCTTTCGCTCTGCTCGCATTGCCTGCCACCCAGGCCGCAGACCTGCAACCCTTCTCCGCCAGCTACACCGCCGACTGGAAACAGCTGCCCATGAGCGGCACGGCTGAACGTAGCCTGACCTCCGGCCCGAACGGTGTCTGGACCCTGAATTTCAAAGCTTCCATGATGATCGCCAGCCTGAGTGAAGTCAGCACGCTGAAGGTCGACAAGGACACCATGCTGCCGCAGACCTACAACTTCGAGCGTGGCGGTCTGGGCAAATCCAAGAAAGTTGACCTGGCGTTTGACTGGTCCACCAAGTTCATCACCGGCACGGATCGCGGCGACGCCGTCAAGCTGCCGCTGAACCGTGGTGTTCTGGACAAATCCACTTACCAGTTGGCCCTGCAGCACGATGTGGCCGCTGGCAAGAAGACCATGACCTATCAAGTCGTCGACGGTGACGAAATTGATACCTACGACTTCCGCGTGCTGGGCTCCGAGAAGGTCGCCACCAAGGCTGGCCAGATCGACGCCATCAAGGTCGAGCGCGTGCGCGACCCGACGCAAAGCAAGCGTATTACCGTGCTCTGGTTCGCCAAGGACTGGGACTACCTGCTGGTTCGCCTGCAACAGGTGGAAACCGACGGCAAGGAATACAACATCATGCTGCTGGACGGCACGGTGAATGGCAAAGCGGTTAAAGGCAGCTGATAGCCGCCCGACTGCAATCAAAAAGCCCCGCCATTGAGCGGGGCTTTTTTTGTGCGGTCCGCGACATCACCACTTACGGTAGGAGCCAACTTGTTGGCGAGGCGGTTAGACACGCGACGTTCATCTATTGTCTGTACCTGCCCCTCGCGAACAAGTTCGCTCCTACCGGGATTACGCGTCGGTCTGAACCTGTGCGCGCCCACATGAAATAATCTTCATTTACCTGACAGACCCGCTGTAGCCCTCATAAATCAAGGCCTCCAGCATCCCGCCCGCTGCCGCAACCGAACATGAAAAAAACCAACTATTTACGTAGTCAGCTAACAAATTCTATAACTGAGGCCTGCGACAGATCGCCGCAGTCCAAGTCAGGAGTTTGAATCATGACCGTAACCGTAACTGAACGCGATGACGCCCATATCTCCCACGAAAGCATTGCCGATGGCATTCAAATCTGGGACGTTTACCAGCAGGATCAGCTGGTTGGCATGTTTCATATAGAGTCCGATGCGCAGCGCTACAAGATGGAACTCGAAGCACAGGAAAATCAACGCAGCCAGTAATCCGCCTTCATGCCGGATGACAGGCAGAATCGCTCAAAAAACAAAACCCGCACTTGGCGGGTTTTGTTTGGGTGAAACTTGATTACCACATCAGATCGTCAGGGATCTTGTAAGCCGCGTACGGATCGTCACCGTCGGCTTTCTCCTCAGTCGGCTCGCTGAGCATCACGATGCGACGCGGGTCGCGCTCCTGAATCTTCAGTGCCGCCTCACGGGGAATCACTTCATAACCCCCACCATGACTGACGATCGCCAGCGAGCCATTGCTCAGCTTGCTGCGCATCAGGTTGTTGACCGACAGGCGCTTGACCTTCTTGTCATCGACGAAGTTGTAGTAGTCCTCGGTGGTCAGCTTCGGCAGGCGCGACGATTCGATCAATTGCTTGACCTGAGCGGCGCGGGCCTTCTGCTCGACCTTCTCCTGCTGCTGGCGATTGAGCTCCTGATCGCGCTTGACCTTCTCGGCCGCGGCTTCCTGAGCGGCACGCTTTTGCGAGTCGTCGATTTCGATCTGGCCTTTGTGGGCCAGGCGCTGTTCTTTCTGCTTGTCTTTGCTGACCTGTTTGGCCTGCTTCTGGTTGACCAGGCCTGCCTTGAGTAACTGATCGCGAAGGGAAATGCTCATTCTCTACTCACTTATGCAGATGCAGCGGGCTCAGCCACAGCTGGGCGCGTTCTTTTCCTGACGTTTGGCTTCGCCCCACAGAGCGTCCATTTCTTCGAGGGTGCAATCTTCCATGGGACGCTGGGTGTCGCGCAATGCCTGTTCGATAAATCGGAAGCGGCGCTCGAATTTGCGATTGGCAGCGCGCAGGGCATTTTCAGGATCGACCTTGAGATGCCGAGCCAGATTCACTGCTGCGAACAACAGATCACCGACCTCTTCTTCAATACCCGCAGCGTCGTTGTCAGCCATGGCCTCCAACACTTCATCGAGCTCTTCGCGGACATTGTCGACCACGGGCAAGGCTGAAGGCCAGTCGAAACCTACCTGCGACGCACGTTTTTGCAACTTGGCGGCACGAGACAATGCAGGCAACACGGCGGGGACGTCATCAAGCAGTGACAATTGCTCGGGAGCCCTGGCCTTACCGGCACGCTCCTGAGCCTTGATCTCCTCCCAGCGCTGCTTGACCTCTTCGTCGTTCAGGCGCGGGGTTTCCAGCGGCGCATACAAATCGCCGGAAGGAAAAACATGAGGGTGACGACGAATCAGTTTGCGCGTGATGCCGTCGATCACGCCGTCAAACTCGAATCGCCCTTCTTCCCTGGCCAGTTGGCTGTAATAAACCACCTGAAACAGCAAATCACCCAACTCGCCCTTGAGATCATCGAAGTCACCGCGCTCAATGGCGTCGGCCACTTCGTAAGCCTCTTCAAGGGTGTGCGGCACAATGCTGGCGTAATTCTGCTGCACGTCCCACGGGCAACCGTATTTCGGGTCACGCAGACGGGCCATGAGGTGGAGCAAGTCCTGGAGAGAGTACATGGGGTTCCCTTCGGTCACAGCTTTAAGCTACAAGCCCCAAGCTACAAGTTGTCCGCGTCCAGCTTGCGGCTTGTAGCTTAAAGCTTGCAGCTACGCCTCAAGGCGTTCTATTTCGCCGCGTCTCGATAATGTTCGGCAATTGCGAGATCCGCCCCAACAATCGGCCCAAAGCATCCAGCCCTGGAATCTCGATGGTCAGCGACATCAATGCAGTGTTGTCTTCCTTGTTCGAGCGGGTGTTGACCGCCAGTACGTTGATCCGCTCGTTGAGCAGGATCTGGGACACGTCACGCAGCAGACCGGAACGGTCGTAGGCGCGGATGATGATGTCCACCGGATAGGTGAGCACCGGCACCGGCCCCCAACTGACCTGAATGATCCGCTCCGGCTCGCGACCGCCCAACTGCAGTACCGAGGCGCAGTCCTGACGGTGAATGCTCACGCCACGGCCTTGAGTGATATAGCCAACGATGGCATCGCCCGGCAGTGGCTGGCAGCAACCCGCCATCTGCGTCATCAGGTTGCCGACGCCCTGGATCTGAATGTCGCCGCGCTTGCCAGGCTTGTAGCCAGTGGCTTTGCGTGGGATCAGTTCCAGTTGCTCGTTGCCGCGCTCCGGCTCGACCAGTTGTTGCGCCAGATTGACCAGTTGAGTCAGACGCAGATCGCCCGCACCCAAGGCCGCATACATGTCGTCGGCGGCGCGCATGTTGGCTTTTTCAGCCAACCGCTCGTGATCCACCGCCGGCAGCGCCAGACGCGCCAGCTCCCGTTCAAGCAAGGTTCGACCGGCCGCAACGTTCTGGTCACGCGCCTGCAATTTGAACCAGTGAACGATCTTCGCCCGCGCCCGGGAAGTGGTGATGTAACCCAGGTTCGAGTTCAGCCAGTCGCGGCTCGGCGTACCTTGCTTGCTGGTGATGATCTCGACCTGCTCACCGGTCTGCAGACTGTAGTTGAGCGGTACGATCCGCCCGTTGATCTTCGCGCCCCGGCAGTTATGGCCGATTTCGGTGTGTACCCGATAAGCGAAGTCCAGCGGGGTAGCGCCCTTGGGCAAGTCAATGGCGTGGCCGTCCGGGGTGAAGACATAGACGCGATCCGGCTCGATATCCACGCGCAGCTGTTCAGCCAGCCCGCCGATATCGCCCAGTTCTTCGTGCCATTCCAGCACCTGACGCAACCAGGAGATTTTCTCCTCGTAGTGATTGGAACCGGATTTGACGTCGGTGCCCTTGTAGCGCCAGTGCGCACAAACCCCCAGCTCGGCTTCTTCATGCATGGCATGGGTGCGGATCTGTACTTCCAGCACCTTGCCTTCCGGCCCGATGACCGCAGTGTGCAACGAGCGATAGCCGTTTTCCTTGGGGTTGGCGATGTAGTCGTCGAACTCCTTGGGAATGTGTCGCCACAAGGTGTGCACGATACCCAGCGCGGTGTAGCAGTCGCGCATTTCCGGAACCAGCACGCGCACGGCGCGAACGTCGTAGATCTGGCTGAAATCCAGACCTTTGCGCTGCATTTTGCGCCAGATGGAATAGATGTGTTTGGCCCGGCCACTGATGTCGGCTTTGACGCCGGTGGCCAGCAGTTCGTTGTCCAGTTGCGACATCACTTCGCTGATGAAACGCTCGCGATCAAGGCGACGCTCATGCAGCAACTTGGCGATCTGCTTGTATTGCTCAGGCTCCAGGTAGCGGAAGGACAAGTCCTCCAGCTCCCATTTGATATGGCCGATGCCCAGGCGGTGGGCCAGCGGCGCGTAGATATCGAAGACTTCACGCGCCACGCGATTGCGTTTTTCTTCGTCGGCATTCTTCACTGCACGGATTGCGCAGGTCCGCTCGGCCAGCTTGATCAACGCAACGCGAACGTCGTCGACCATCGCCACCAGCATCTTGCGCAGGTTTTCCACCTGCACCTGAGTGCCCAATACCAGCGACTGGCGCGGGCTGAGGCTGGCGCTGATGGCTGCCATGCGCAGTACGCCATCGATCAGGCGGGCGACGGTTGCGCCGAAACGCTGCTCGACATCCGGCAAAGGAATCTTGCCTTCGCGCACGCCCCGGTACAAAACCGCTGCAACCAGCGAATCCTGGTCCAGCTTGAGGTCCGCAAGAATCTCGGCGATTTCCAGCCCCGTATGGAAACTGGACGTGCCTTCGGCCCAGAGATTCTTAGCTGCATTGTCCTGCTGCTCGGCTTGCCGAACAAACTCACAGGCCTCTTTCAGCGCCTGTCGGTCCACTATGAGGTCGACGCTGACCACATGATCAAGCCACGCGTCGAGATTGATACTGCCGTCTGTGTTTATCGGCTGGTGTGCTCTCACCTGTACCATGTTGCTTACCTTCCCTAAGGCGCGATGAATAGCGCCTACAGTCGCTGACCTTCTTGAGCGAACACTCCTCACCGGGCAAGCGAGGACTGGTGTCCGCGGGTCAGTCGGATTAAACGAGACTCCGTGTAAACAGCCGACTCGATTCCCTGGGCCGCTGCTTACTTACTCGCTTCAAATAACGCCATCGCCTCGACATGTGCCGTCTGTGGAAACATATCGAGGATACCGGCACGTTTTAATCTGTAGCCCTGACTGAGCAATTCGACAGTGTCACGAGCCAAAGTTGCCGGATTACATGAAACATAAAGTAACCGGCGGGCGCCTAATGTCTTCAGCTTGCGCACCACTTCAAAAGCACCGTCACGCGGCGGGTCCAACAGCACCGCAGTAAAGCCTTGCGCTGCCCATTCCGCCTTGTCCAGGGGCTGCGAAAGATCCGCCTGGAAAAATGCCACGTTGTGTAGATCATTACTCATTGCATTGCCGGTGGCACGCTCGACCATGGTCGCAACCCCTTCGACCGCCACCACCTCTTTGACCGTTTTCGCCAGTGGCAGGGCAAAATTGCCCAGCCCGCAAAACAGATCCAGTACCCGCTCATCGGCCTGAGGTGCCAACCACTCCAGCGCCTGTTCGATCATCGCGGTGTTGACCGCCGCGTTGACCTGAATGAAATCTCCCGGCCGGTACGCCAGCTCCAGGTTCCAAGGCTCCAATCGATAGCCCAGAGATTGCGAGGCGTCTACCGGTTGCGGATCACCGTCCCCATGCAACCATAGTTGTGCGTCATGAGTATGGCAAAATGCTTTCAAATTGTTCAGATCGTTTTCAGCCAGTGGCGCGGTGTGACGAACCAATACAGCGCTCGACGTCCCCCAGAACAATTCGACATGCCCCAACACCTGAGGCTTGCTGAAGCTTTTCAGCACCTGCGGCAGCTGCATCATGATCGGTTGCAAGGCCTGTACCAGCACCGGGCATTCGTCGATGGCGACGATGTCCTGACTGGCCGCCGCACGAAAGCCCACGTCCAGCCGTTTCGCCTTGGCGTCCCAGCGTACCGCGACCCGGGCGCGCCTGCGGTAGGCGAACTCCGGACCGGTCAGCGGCGCTGCCCACTGCTCTGGCTCAACGCCCGCGACCCGCTGCAACTGCTCGGCGAGCATGCGCTGTTTCAGGGCGAGCTGTTCAGTGTGGGGCACATGCTGCACGCTGCAGCCGCCGCAGCGACCAAAATGCACGCACGGCGCAGGACGACGCATCGCGCTGCCCTGAAACACACGTTCGGTGCGCGCTTCAACGATCTTGCCGTGGGCATTGAGCACCCGCGCTTCAATTTCTTCGCCGGCAAGGCTGCCCGCGACGAACCAGGTCTTGCCTTCGAAAAACGCGATTCCACGTCCGTCGTTCGCCAGGCGCTCGATGGTCAGCCGCTGTTTCTTGCCCGTCGGGATCTGGGTTGCCCGGGTACCGCCTGCTGGCTGGAAGCGCAGGCCTCTTTCATGTTTGGCCATCAGTTGGGCGCGTCGTAAACGCCGGTCGACAAGTAACGGTCGCCACGGTCACAAATGATCGCGACTATGACCGCATTTTCGACTTCACGGGACAGACGCAACATGCCCGCTACGGAACCGCCCGAGGACACGCCGCAGAAAATACCTTCTTCGCGGGCCAGACGGCGCATGGTGTCTTCGGCCTCGATCTGGGCCATATCAATGATGCGGTCCACCCGATCAGCTTCATAAATACGCGGCAGGTACTCTTGCGGCCAACGACGAATACCCGGAATCGCTGCGCCTTCCATCGGTTGCAGTCCGACGATCTGCACATTCGGATTCTGTTCTTTCAGGTAACGCGACACGCCCATTATGGTGCCTGTGGTCCCCATGGAACTGACGAAATGGGTGACCGTGCCGCCCGTCTGCTGCCAGATTTCGGGGCCGGTGCTGGTGTAATGCGCCTGCGGATTATCGCCATTGGCGAACTGGTCAAGAACCTTGCCGCGACCTTCGCGCTGCATCCGCTCGGCCAGGTCCCGGGCACCTTCCATGCCCTCTTCCTTGCTGACCAGAATCAGCTCGGCGCCATAGGCGGTCATCGCCGCCTTGCGCTCGGCACTGGAGTTGTCCGGCATGATCAGGACCATCTTGTAACCCTTGATCGCAGCGGCCATGGCCAAGGCAATGCCAGTGTTACCAGAGGTCGCTTCGATCAGGGTGTCACCAGGATGAATCTGACCACGCAGTTCGGCACGGGTAATCATCGACAGCGCAGGACGATCCTTGACCGAACCGGCAGGGTTATTCCCCTCCAGTTTCAGCAGGAGCGTGTTGCTGGTATGACCCGCCATGCGCTGCAGGCGCACAAGCGGGGTGTTGCCGACGCAATCGGCAATGGTTGGGTACTGCAGGGTCATGGCGTATTCGCAATCCAGACTGCGGGGGCGCCTATCATAACGGCAAACGCCTAAAGCCCATATCACGCAAAGTGCGGGTCTTATCGCCAAATGGAATAACGCATGATCAGCGAGGCAAGCCACCCTCCACCCGGTAGGGGTAATATGCCGCGATTGCGTTCGGTTAAATAGCTACACTGCCTGACATCAACCTGCCATCGCCACTCTAAAAGCCTGTGTACATCACCGGCCATCTGGCCCGCTGGAGAAACAAGTGTGCTGAAAAAGCTGGGTATCAAAGGCCGCGTCTTGCTGCTGACCGTCGTGCCAGCCATTCTCATGGCAACGCTGCTGGGGGGATATTTCACCTGGATGCAGTTGCATGACTTGCAGGCGCAGTTGTTACAACGCGGCGAAATGATTGCCGAGGAACTGGCGCCTCTGGCCGCCCCAGCCCTGGACCGCAGTGACAGCGCGTTGCTTGAGCGTATCGCGGTCGAGACACTGGAAGAGAACGATGTGCGTTCGGTGTCGTTTCTCAGCCCGGACCGGACACCGCTGGCCCATGCCGGACCCAGCATGATCAACCCGCCCCCCGAGGGTAACGGCAAAAAACTCCTGCAACGCACGGGCAATGACGCGACACGCTACTTGCTCCCGGTGCTCGGTCGCGAACGCCACCTGACCGGCGAAATAATTCCTGATGAAGCCGACCGCCTGCTGGGCTGGGTCGAGGTCGAGCTGACCCATAGCGGCACGCTGCTGCGCGGTTATCGCAGCATGTTTTTCAGCCTGCTGCTGATTCTGGGTGGCATAGCCCTGACCGCAGTGCTCGCGCTGCGCATGAGCCGGACCATCAACGGCCCCATCAGCCAGATCAAACAAGCTGTCTCCCAGCTCAAGGACGGTAATCTGGAAACCCGTCTGCCACCGTTGGGCAGTCTGGAACTGGACGAACTGGCCTCGGGCATCAACCGCATGGCCTCCACGCTGCAAAACGCCCAGGAAGAACTGCAACACAACATCGAACAAGCCACTGAAGATGTAAGGCAGAACCTGGAAACCATCGAGATCCAGAACATCGAGCTGGACCTGGCGCGCAAAGAAGCGCTGGAAGCCAGCCGGATCAAATCGGAATTCCTGGCCAACATGAGCCATGAAATCCGTACGCCGCTCAATGGCATTCTCGGCTTTACCCATTTGCTGCAAAAAAGCGATCTCACCCCGCGTCAGTACGATTACCTGAGCACTATCGAAAAATCCGCCGACAGCCTGCTGGGCATCATCAACGAAATCCTCGACTTCTCTAAGATCGAAGCCGGCAAACTGGTTCTCGATAATGTGCCGTTCAACCTGCGTGATCTGCTGCAGGACACCCTGACCATCCTCGCCCCCGCAGCCCATGCCAAGCAGCTGGAGCTGGTCAGTCTGGTGTACCGCGACACGCCGCTGTCACTGCTGGGCGACCCGCTGCGCCTGAAACAGATCATGACCAATCTGGTCAGCAACGCGATCAAGTTCACCCGGGAAGGCACCATCGTCGCCCGGGCCATGGTGGAAGACGAAAACGAAGACAGCGCCCAGTTACGCATCAGCGTGCAGGACACGGGTATCGGCCTGTCCAGCCAGGACGTGCGCGCCTTGTTTCAGGCCTTCAGCCAGGCTGACAACTCATTGTCCCGCCAGCCCGGCGGCACCGGATTGGGTCTGGTGATTTCCAAGCGGTTGATCGAGCAGATGGGGGGCGAGATCGGCGTCGACAGCGAGCCCGGCGAAGGGTCGGAGTTCTGGATCAGCCTGCGCTTGCCCAAAGCCCGTGACGATATCGAAGACGCACCCGCCCTGCCGTTGCAAGGGCTGCGGGTCGCGGTGCTGGAGCATCACGATCTGGCGCGTCAGGCCCTTGAGCATCAACTGGAAGACTGCGGCCTGCAGACGCTGGTTTTCAACAATCTGGAAAACCTGCTCAACGGTGTCACTGCGGCGCATCAAACGCCCGCAGCGATCAGCCTCGCGGTATTGGGCATCACCGCTCACGAGCTGCCGCCTGAACGCCTGCGCCAGCACATCTGGGATCTGGAAAACCTCGACTGCAAGGTTCTGGTGCTGTGTCCAACCACCGAACAGGCGTTATTCCAGCTCGCGGTCCCGGACATTTATACCCAGTTGCAGGCCAAACCGGCTTGCACCCGCAAACTGCGCCGTGCCCTTTGCGAGTTGGTCAGCCCGGTGGCCCAGCGCAGCGATACCACCGAACCTCTGTCGAGCCGACCGCCACGTCTGCTGTGTGTGGACGACAATCCGGCCAACCTGCTGCTGGTGCAAACCCTGCTGGAAGACATGGGCGCCGAAGTGACTGCCGTCGACAGCGGCTATGCGGCGCTGCATGCCGTGAAGACCGAGACTTTCGACCTGGTGCTCATGGACGTGCAAATGCCCGGCATGGACGGGCGTCAGACCACCGAAGCGATCCGCGTCTGGGAGACCGAGCGTCAGAGCTCGTCACTGCCTATCGTCGCGCTGACAGCCCACGCCATGGCCAATGAAAAGCGTGCGCTGTTGCAAAGCGGCATGGACGATTACCTGACCAAGCCCATCAGTGAGCGACAACTGGCCCAGGTGGTACTCAAGTGGACGGGCCTGGCCCTGCGCAATCAGGCACCGGAGCGTCAAGCCGAAAACACTCACCGCAGTGCTGATATGCATGTGCTCGATCACGCCGAAGGCTTGAAACTGGCCGCTGGCAAACCCGACCTGGCCGCCGATATGCTGGCCATGCTGCTGGCATCACTGGAAGGCGACCGCGAAGCGATTCGCTCAGCCCGTGAAACCGATGACCGGGAAGCCCTCATCGAACGTGTCCATCGTCTGCACGGCGCAACCCGATATTGCGGAGTTCCGCAATTACGTGCTGCATGTCAACGCAGCGAAACGCTACTCAAGCAAAATGCACCGCAAGTCCACGATGCTCTGGATGAACTGGAATCAGCCATCAAACGCCTGGCTGATGAAGCGCGGGTGAGTGCCTGATCGACGGGTTTGAGCCCACGGTCCATGGCACCGCGCTGGCTCGCGCCAAATATAGAACTGTAGGAGCGCACGAGCACCGCGAGGCCGCGATGGCGGTTTATCAGACAGACCGCTATCGCTGCCTCGCGCTGCTCGTGAGCTTCTACAGGATCCGGTATCTCTCCAACACTACAAGGAACCGTAGATGCGCACTCTGATCTTCAGCAGCCAGACTTACGACCGCGACAGCTTCCTTGCCGCGCGTCTGCCTGAATCGCTGCAACTGCATTTCCAGCCTGCTCGCCTCACTCCGGAGACCGTCGCACTCGCGGACGGCCACGAAGTCGTCTGTGCGTTCATCAATGACGACCTCAGCGCGCCCGTGCTGGAACGTCTGGCTGCCGGTGGCACTCGACTGATTGCTCTGCGTTCAGCCGGCTACAACCATGTCGACCTGCCGACCGCGCAGCAACTGGGCCTCAGCGTAGTGCGGGTGCCCGCCTATTCACCCCATGCCGTGGCCGAACACGCCGTCGCCCTGATCCTGGCTCTCAACCGTCGTCTGAATCGCGCCTACAACCGCACCCGCGACGGCGACTTCAGCCTGCATGGCCTGACCGGCTTCGATCTGGTGGGCAAAACCGTCGGCATCATTGGCACCGGACAGATTGGCGCAACCTTCGCCAAAATCATGTCAGGCTTCGGTTGCGAGTTGCTCGCCTACGACCCCTTCCCCAATCCACACGTTGAAGCCCTGGGCGCTCGCTACCTGAGCCTCGACGAACTGCTGAAACAGTCGCAGATCATCAGCCTTCACTGCCCGCTCACGCCGCAAACCAGACACTTGATCAACGCCCGGTCGCTGGCGACCCTGCAGCGCGGTGCGATGCTGATCAATACTGGACGTGGCGCGCTGGTCGACACCCCGGCCCTGAGCGAAGCCTTGAAAAGCGGTCAGTTGGGTTATCTGGGGCTGGATGTCTACGAAGAAGAAGCGCTGCTGTTTTTCGAGGATCGTTCCGACCACCCGCTGCAAGATGACGTGCTTGCCCGTCTGCTGACGTTTCCCAATGTGATCGTGACCGCTCATCAGGCTTTTCTGACCCACGAAGCCCTGGGTGCTATCGCGCAGACCACGCTGGACAACATTCATGCCTGGGCCAGCGGCAAGCCACAAAATCTGGTGGCAAGCTAGCGGGAGGAGAAATGCCACAACTGCGTGATAGGATGCGCGCAATTTGGAGGACCTCATGGCCGAACACGATTTTCGCTACAGCATGCTCAACCCGCAACACACCCTGACCGAGTGCCGCACCCTGGCACCGGGCCGCTACCAGGTGACTGGCAACGGCGGTTCGATTCACGATCGTGACGAACTGCTGGTGACCATCAAAGGCAGCAAAACCCTGCACATGCGCCTGCAGGTCGAGAAGGTCCGCCACCTGATCAATCCGCCCGGCCAATGGATCGCCGTCGCCAAAGGCCCGGTGTTCGACGAACTGGCCATCCATCAATGGAAGGTCAATTGCGACAGCTGCGGTGTGGTGCTGGACTTCGAGTTCATGGTCGACGCCAAGGCTGGCGTTGCCGCACAGAAACCCGCCGCCTCAGCACGCATTGCCGAGCTGGGCTGGAAATCCGAAGGTGAGAAACACCTGTGCAAGAAGTGTCAGGAGAAAGCTGCATGAAACTGGTTGCCCTGTCAGCACTCGTCGGTGCTGCCTTGCTGGTCGGCTGCGCGGCAAAACCGCTGCCGATCAAGCATGACCAAAGCTATGTGCTGGAATAGATCGGCGAACGTCCGCTGATCGACAACAGTCACTTGACCATGACCTTGGGTGCCGATGGCCGCGCCTATGGCAATGCAGGCTGCAACCATTGGTTCGCGTCGTACACCCTGCAGGACGAGACCATCACCTTTGGCGCCGTCGGCAGCACCCGCAAAATGTGCGCCCCCGCTCTGATGGAGCAAGAACAACGCTTCCTGCAAGCGGTTGGCAAAGTCCAGCGCTGGGACATCTCCCCCATCGACCAACTGCGCCTGTGGCCTGCCGAAGGCAAGCCGTTGAGGTTTTGGGAAGAGGGTTGATCCCTGGGTTGCACCATTTCCGGTAGGAGCGAACTTGTTCGCGAGGCGGTTTGCCTGGATAACAGCGTCAGGCCCTCTCGCCAACAAGTTGCCTCCTACCAGAACAGCCTGACACACGCTCATCGATAGGAGCGAACTTGTTCGCGAGGCGGTTTGCCTCAATAACCGCGTCAGGCCCTCTCGCCAACAAGTTGCCTCCTACCAGAACAGCCTTTGACACGCGCTGATCGGTAGGAGCGAACTTGTTCGCGAGGCGATGGTGCAGCCGATAGAGGTTTTCCTGCCTATTGGATTTCACCCCTCCCCGCGCAGCGCCTTCAACTTCGCCGCCACACCGGCTGCGGTCTGCTCGCCCAGCAGTTGCTCACGCATCTTGCCCTTGTCATCGATGATGTACGTCACCGGCAAGGCTTCGCTCGGCGGCAGGTCATATTGCGCAGCCGGGTCCTGAGCCAGCACCGTGAACTTGATGCCCAGCGCATTGCTGGCGGTTTTCAGTTCTTCGCCCTGCAAGTTGTCAAAGTTGACCCCAAGCACCGTCACCTTCTGATCCTTGAGTTCTTCCGACAGGTGATTGAGCTCCGGGATTTCGACCCGGCACGGGCCGCACCATTCAGCCCAGTAATTGATCACCAGCCAATGCTTGTCGATACGCTCGCTGGCAACTTTCTGACCATTCTGATCCGTCCCCAGATCCACGCCACACCCCGCCAGCAACACACTGCCGACCAATGCCACTACCGCTGCCAATCGCCTCGCCATGTTGTTCCTCACAGTCATCAAATGCTTCAAACCTGCGACCGATCACCGCTTGGTGTTTAGCCGCTGTTACATGCCGGGTAGAATAGCCGCCACCTTACGCCAGATGCGACCTGCAAATGACCGACCTGACGCTTTATCACAACCCGCGCTGCTCCAAATCACGCGGCGCGCTGGAACTGCTGCAAGCCCGAGGCCTGAGCCCGTCCATCGTGTTGTACCTGGAAACCCCGCCCGACGCCGGGCAATTGCGCGACGTACTGAACAAGCTGGGCATCAGTGCCCGCCAACTGCTGCGCACCGGCGAAGACGATTACAAAACCCTCAACCTCGCGGACCAAAGCCTGAGCGACGACGCATTGATCGACGCCATGGTCGCGCATCCCAAACTCATCGAGCGGCCGATTCTGGTCGCCGGTGACAAGGCCGTCATCGGCCGCCCACCGGAAAACGTCCTGGAGCTTTTGCCATGAGCACCCCGTACATCCTGGTCCTGTTTTACAGCCGCAACGGCTCAACCAGCGAAATGGCCCGGCAGATCGCCCGCGGTATCGAACTGGGTGGTATGGAGGCGCGCTTGCGTACCGTGCCCGCGATCTCCACCGAATGCGAGGCCGTGGCGCCGAACATCCCGGAAAGTGGTGCGCTGTTCGCAACCCTGGATGACTTGAAGAATTGCGCCGGTCTGGCCCTCGGTAGCCCGACGCGCTTCGGCAACATGGCTGCACCGCTCAAATACTTCCTCGACGGCACCAGCAACCTGTGGCTGACCGGCGCACTGGTGGGCAAACCGGCCAGCGTGTTCACCTCCACCGCCAGCCTGCACGGCGGCCAGGAAACCACCTTGATGTCGATGCTGCTGCCGTTGCTGCACCACGGCATGCTGATCACCGGCCTGCCTTACAGTGAATCCGCACTGGTGGAAACCAGCGGCGGCGGCACGCCTTATGGCGCCAGTCACCACGCCGGGCCGGACGGCAAGCGCCCGCTTGATCCTCATGAAACCCAATTGTGTCGCGCACTCGGCCAGCGTCTGGCGAAAACCGCCCTGCTGCTGGACCCGTCGCGTGGCTAAAAAGCCGAAAGTCCTGCCTGCGCTGGACTGGCTTGAACCGCGAGCAAAAATCAGCCGCCTGATCAGCCTGAGCAGTTTTTTCGGGCTGATCGTGCTGCTGAGCATTTATTACCTGTGGATTGCCGACCTGCACGGCGCAAGACCCTGGGTGATTCTGCTGATCGAACTGGTACCGCTGCTGTTGTTCGCACCGGGGATTATCAGCGGCAGCCCGCGCGCCTATTCGTGGCTGTGTTTCGTGGTCAACCTGTATTTCATAAAAGGTGCGCTGGCGGCGTTCGATCCCAACCGAGCGCTGTTCGGACTGTTGGAGATGCTCGCCAGCCTCGCGGTGTTCGTCAGCGCGCTGCTGTACATCAGATGGACTTTTCAGCGAAACCGTAAACTTGCAGGCGAAGGCCAAGTCTGAGGCTGTACGCATCATTTTCTGGAGCAGTAATGCACGACTACAAATGGCTGAATGAGTACTGCCTGAACCGCTTCGGCTCGGCCAAAGCCCTCGAATCACATTTGCCGACTCCCAAGACCGCTAAACAACTGCAAGCCATCGGCGATGACCGCTACCTGTCGACCATGGCCTTGCGGGTGTTTCGCGCCGGTTTGAAGCACAGCCTGGTGGACGTCAAGTGGCCGACCTTCGAGGAAGTCTTCTACCGCTTTGATCCGGAAAAAGTCGTACTGATGGGCGCCGACCATCTTGAGCGGCTGATGCAGGATGCGCGGATCATTCGCCATCTGGGCAAGCTCAAGAGCGTGCCGCGCAACGCGCAACTGGTGCTGGACATCGAAAAGGAACACGGCAGTTTCGGTAACTTCATCGCCCAATGGCCGGTGGACGACATCACCGGGCTCTGGCAATACCTCGCCAAACACGGCAACCAGATGGGCGGACTGTCTGCGCCGCGTTTCCTGCGCATGGTTGGCAAAGACACCTTTATTCCGACCTGGGACGTGGTGGCCGCGCTCAACGCCCAGAAAATCGTCGACAAAGTGCCGACCAGCAAACGCGATCAGGCCATCGTCCAGCAGGTGTTCAACCAATGGCAAAGCGAAAGCGGCCGACCGCTGTGTCAGTTGTCAGCGATGCTGGCGTTTACGGTGAATCACTGAGTCCTGTCGCAGACACAGTGGGACCGGTTTTAGCCGGGAAGAGGCCGGTACACCCCAAACATATGTATCGTCATGAATGCCGCCTTCCCGGCTAAAGCCGGTCCCACGTCGTGAATGGGGGTGATTTTAGATATTCACCACATTCACAAACCGCGACGCAGCTGTTTCGTCGATACGCAGGCTGGTGAAGTCGAACAGATTGCGGTCAGCCAGCTGTGACGGGATGACATTTTGCAAGCTGCGGAAAATACTGTCAGTCCGGCCGGGCGTCTTGCGTTCCCACTCCTGAAGCATGTCCTTGACCACCTGACGCTGCAGGTTTTCCTGAGAACCACACAGGTTGCACGGGATGATCGGGAAATTCTTGAAGTCGGAATACGCCTGAATGTCCTTCTCATGGCAGTACGCCAACGGCCGGATCACCACGTTGCGCCCATCATCAGCGCGCAGCTTCGGCGGCATGGCTTTCAACGAGCCATTGAAGAACATATTCAGGAAAAACGTTTCGACGATGTCATCACGGTGGTGACCCAGCGCCATTTTCGTTGCGCCAATCTCGTCGGCGAAGGTGTAAAGCGTGCCGCGACGCAGGCGTGAACATAGCGAACAGGTGGTCTTGCCCTCGGGGATCAGCTCCTTGACCACCGAGTAAGTGTCTTTCTCGACGATGTGATACTCGATGCCCAGCGTTTCCAGGTAGGCAGGCAGCACATGCTCAGGAAAGCCCGGCTGCTTCTGATCCATGTTCACCGCGACGATATCAAACTTGATCGGTGCGACCTTCTGCAGGTGCATCAGCACGTCGAGCATGGTGTAGCTGTCTTTGCCGCCGGACAGGCAGACCATGACCTTGTCACCCTCTTCAATCATGTTGAAGTCGGCCACGGCTTCACCCGCCAGGCGACGCAGGCGTTTCTGCAGTTTGTTCTGATTGACTGAAAGGGTGCCCATGGCGCTGGTATCCGGTTGCAATGACAAGGAGAAAAGCCCGGCATTTTACGCATAAATACGGCGCGGGGCTAAAGCTTGCTGCTTACTGCCTGAGGGTATTAACAGCGGCGTGGAGATCGCCAATTGCTCTAACGGGCTGCTCTTTGTGGAGGTCAGGCTTCCTATACTGAAACACAGCGTGGTCGTGGGACCGGCTTTAGCCGGGAAAGCAGTATTTCTGACGATACAAATATCTCGGCTGTACTGGCCTCTTCCCGGCTAAAGCCGGTCCCACGTCTTTAATAAAAGGAAGGAGTACTCCACATGATCCATCATGTCTGGGGGTTGTTTACCCATCCTGATCGGGAATGGCAGGACATCCGTGGCGAGGAAGAAGAGAGCATCGGCCACGTATACCTCACGCATACGCTGATCCTGGCGGCGATCCCGGCTGTTTCGGCGTACATCGGCACTACGCAGATGGGCTGGGCGATTGGGGATGGAGTACCTGTCATGCTCACCCACGAGAGCGCGATCTGGATGGCCATCATGTCGTACATCGCCATGCTCGCCGGCGTTTCGATCATGAGTGGTTTCATCCACTGGATGGCCCGCACCTATAATGCGACGCCAAGTCTGGCACGCTGTATCGCCTTCGCTACCTACACAGCGACGCCGCTGTTCATCGGCGGTCTGGCTGCGCTTTACCCACACATGTGGCTAGGCATGATGATCGGCACGGCAGCCGTCTGCTATACGGTTTACCTGCTGTACGTCGGCGTGCCGACCTTCATGAAAATCCCGGCGGACGAAGGCTTCATGTTCTCAAGCTCCATACTGGCAGTGGGATTGGTGGTGCTGGTGGCGATCATGGCGTTTACGGTGGTGCTGTGGGGCATTGGTGTGGGGCCGGAGTACACCAATTGAACGCCCCTTATTCTCTGTAGGCGCCGCAGAAGGCTGCGAATCGATTTCCATGACGCTCCGCTTCGCAGCCTTCGGCAGCTCCTACAGGGATATGCGTCTGTACATGACCATTCGGCAGCTTGAGTTTTCGATACCCGGCCCTTTTACGGCATACTCGGTGTCTCTGGAGACCCATGAAGCATGCTCGAGCCACTCAACACCCGTGTCGAAGTCTGTTACCAACAAGCCGAAGCCTTTTTCAAACGCCCTTTCACACGCCCGGTAGTCAGCCTCAAGCTGCGCGGCCAGAAAGCCGGTGTCGCGCATTTGCATGACAATATGCTGCGCTTCAACCCACAGTTGTACCGGGAAAACAGTGAAGACTTTCTGCGCCAGACAGTTGCCCACGAAGTCGCACACCTGATCGCCCACCAATTGTTCGGTGACCGCATCCAGCCTCATGGCGAGGAATGGCAACTGATCATGCGTGGCGTCTACGAATTGCCGCCCAACCGCTGTCACACCTACGCCGTCCAGCGCCGCAGCGTGACGCGCTACATCTACCGCTGCCCGTGCCCGGGAAGCGAATTCCCGTTCTCGGCCCAACGTCACCAAATGGTCCGCAAAGGCCGCCGCTACCTGTGCCGCAGTTGCCGGGAAACGTTAGTGTTCAGTGGTGAGACGCGGGTGGTGTGAGCTTCTTTGCCCACCTGCAAGGTAATGTGACGTGGGACCGGCTTCAGCCGGGAAAGCGGTATCTCTAACGACACATTTTCAGTGTCTGTCCCGACCTCTTCCCGGCTGAAGCCGGTCCCACGCCGTGACATTAGCTTGGGGACAGAGAATCTCCCATTGCCCTGAAGATAGTGGCGGCTAGCCGCCAGTCCATAAAAAAACCCATCCGAAGATGGGTTTTTTCATTCACGCGGTCTGTGGTTAGACAGGCTTGCGCGTCGGGATCGGGCGGGTCAGTGGCTCTTCAGCCAGTTCAGCAACACCCAGATCATCTACTGGAGCGGTGTTGTCGATACTACGGCCACCGGACGCCAGCTCGGTTTGCAGCTTGTCGGTGTCCAGCTCGCCAACCCACTTGGCAACCACGACGGTGGCAACAGCGTTACCCACCAGGTTGGTCAGTGCGCGGGCTTCGGACATGAAGCGGTCGATACCGAGGATCAGCGCCAGACCGGCAACCGGCAGGTGGCCGACAGCCGACAGGGTTGCAGCCAGTACGATAAAGCCGCTACCGGTCACGCCAGCAGCACCTTTGGACGACAGCAGCAGAACCAGCAGCAGGGTGATCTGGTGCGTGATGTCCATGTGAGTGTTGGTCGCCTGAGCGATGAACACTGCAGCCATGGTCAGGTAGATCGACGTACCGTCCAGGTTGAACGAGTAGCCAGTCGGGATCACCAGACCTACTACCGATTTCTGTGCACCCAGGCGTTCCATCTTGATCAGCATGCGAGGCAGTGCCGATTCCGAAGAGGAAGTACCCAGTACGATCAACAGCTCTTCACGGATGTAGCGGATCAGCTTGAGAACGCTGAAGCCGTGAGCGCGGCAGATGCCGCCCAGTACGATCAGCACGAACAGTGCGCAAGTGATGTAGAAGCAGATCATCAGCTGACCCAACTGCACCAGCGAGCTCACACCGTAAGCACCGATGGTGAACGCCATGGCACCGAAGGCACCGATAGGCGCGAGCTTCATGATCATGTTGATGATGTTGAACATCACGTGGGCGAAGCGATCGATGAAGTCCAGAACCGGCTTGCCGTAAGCACCCAGGCGATGCAGCGCGAAGCCGAAGATCACCGAGAACATCAGGACTTGCAGGATATCGCCGTTAGCGAAGGCGCCAACGATGGTGTTCGGGATTACGTTGAGCAGGAAGCCAACGATGCTCTGGTCAGCGCCTGCACTGACGTAGGCAGCGATTTTGGACGCATCCAGCGTGCTCACGTCGATGTTCATGCCGGCACCCGGCTGAACCACGTTGACCACGATCAGACCGATCAGCAGGGCAATGGTCGATACGATTTCGAAGTACAGCAGCGCGTAGCCGCCAGTCTTGCCTACCGACTTCATGTTCTGCATGCCAGCGATACCGCTAACCACAGTACAGAAGATGATCGGGGCAATGACCATTTTGATCAGTTTGATAAACCCGTCGCCCAGCGGCTTCAGAGCCTTGCCGGTATCAGGATAGAAGTGGCCGATAAGAATACCGATCACGATTGCTACGATGACCTGGAAATACAGGGATTTGTAAATCGGCTGACGAGTCGTCATGAAATCATCCTCAAGGGCGTTGTCGGCACCATTCATGTGATGCGCGCAATGCCTAACGAGCTAACCCTCCTGCAACTGGAGGGATTTGTTTTGTCGAGCTGCACGAGGCAGACCTCTTATCTGTATCGCAAGGCTCGTGCCACTTTTGAGAAACACGCTGAACAGCATGTAAAACGGTGTGTTGGAGTTTAGTCGGGGTTTGAGCATCCGCTCAGAGTGGCGGATTTCCGCCGATTAGCGGAAGAAAATCAGGAAGAGTGGCGGGTATCCGCCGACCCGCCATCAGATCGCCACCCCATGACTTATAGACTAATAATCGGAATGCGCGGAGGTTTGTTGGAGCGAGGCTTGCCCGCGAGTCAGTCGATGAGGTGAATCAGGAAGACCGCGTCATCGGTTTTCGCGGGCAAGCCTCGCTCCAACTACCACGCGCGCAGCAGCGGCCTAACCCGCGAAAAAATGAATCCTGAACGCAGCCCCGCCCAGCGGCGAGTCGTCCAGGGTCAAGCGGGCGTTGTAGCTTTCGATGATGTCTTTGACCACCGCCAGACCGATACCCTGCCCCGGGTTCTGGCGGTCCAGCCGTTCGCCACGCTGCAAAATACGTTCGCGCTGGCTTTCCGGCACGCCGGGACCATCGTCCTCAACGCAAAGCTCATCGCCCGACTCGGACGGGCGCAGGCTGACCCGCACCTGCCCCAGACACAGCCGGTAGGCGTTCTCCAACAGATTGCCGAGCATTTCCAGCAAAGCGCCCTCCTCCATCGGCACCACGCATTCGTCGGGCAAATCCAGCGTCACCTTGACCTGTTTATCGCGGTAGACCTTCTCCAGCGTATTGCACAGGCTTTCCACCACAGGCCGCAGCCTGACGTGATGACGCACCAGCCCGCTCTTGCGCAGGCTGGCCCGTTGCAGCTGATAGCCGATCTGCTGACTCATGCGCTCGATCTGCGATTGGAGAATGCGCGCCTGCTCCACGTCTTCAGGTCGCTTGGCGATGTTTTCACTGACACCCTGCAACACCGCCAGTGGGGTTTTCAGGCTGTGAGCCAGGTCGTCGAGGGAATCCCGGTAACGAATCCGCTGCTCGCGCTCGCTGCTCAGCAGACGGTTCAACGAGCCGGTCAGACGCAACAATTCACTGGGATGGTTTTCACTGAGGCTCTCGCGCTGGCCTGACTCCACCTGATCCAGCTCCTGACTCAAACCGCGCAAGGCACGCAGCCCCCAGGTCAGCCCCAGCCAGAGCAGCGCGAGCAATACCAGCAACGCCGCGCCAAACCCCAGATACAGTTTTTGCCGCAACTCGGTCACGGTTTCCTGATAACCGCGCACCGGTTGCAGGGCCACGATGCTGAAGGCCGCATTACGGCCGCCGAGCAATTTGATTTCTACGTCATAGACGAAAAACTCTTCGCCGTTGGATTCCCTGATCGTCGTGAACTCACTGCCCTTGCCGTCGTAACGCGGCTGGTAGTCGATGAACTCATCTTCAGTGGCCAGGGAACGCCAGACCAGATCACCCTGGCGGTTATAGATGTAGCCCAGCAAACGCGACCCCGGAAGGTTGAATTGCTCGCCTGGCAGCACCGACGGCATCAACAGACGGCCATTCTCGACTCTGGCGGCGGAAATCAATGTGGTCACATCGGACGCCAGCCGTTGCTCGATGGAGCCGCGCAACGCGAGGCTGAACGCGCCCTGCAAGGCAGGCAACATGAGCAACATGAAAATCACTGCAAGGGTCGCTGCGCCAATCATCAGGCGCAGGTGCAGCGAACGAATCATGTGCAGCGCTCGTTGAACAGATAGCCCAGCCCGCGCACGGTTTCAATGGGTTTGAAGGCCACGGCACCTTCGATCTTGCGCCGCAGACGACCGACCAGGACCTCGATCACATTCGGATCGCGCTCTTCGTCATCGGGGTAAAGTTGCTCCATCAGGCGCTCTTTGGCCACCACCTGCTGATGATGGCGCATGAGGTATTCGAGAATCCGGTATTCGTAGGCGGTCAGCGGCAGCGGTTGCTCTTCCAGCGTTGCCTGTTTGCGGTTCAGGTCCAGCGACAATGGCCCGGCAATAATCGTCGAGTGGGTAAAACCGCTGGCCCGACGCAGCAACGCATTGAGTCGCGCTTCCAGCTCTTCGAACTGAAACGGCTTGACCACGTAATCATCAGCCCCGGCGGCCAGACCTTCGACCTTGTCCTGCCAATTGCCACGGGCGGTCAGAATCAGAATCGGGAACGCCTTGCCAAGAGTGCGCAACTGACGAATCAGCTCCAGGCCGCTCATGCCCGGCAACCCAAGGTCGATCACCGCCAGGTCATGGTTGAACTGCCCCACCTGATACAGCGCCTCTTCGGCATTGGCGACCGACTCAACGATATGGCCAGCCTCGGTCAATCGGGTTTGCAAGTGATGACGCAACAGCGCCTCGTCCTCAACCACCAGCAACTTCATGACGCTCTCCTGGGTGATGTTTCACGTTCTAAAATCAACAAACCGCAATCCGGCATTTCAAAGACGATAAACCCGTAGGAGCGGCTTCAGCCGCGAGGAAGCAAGTACACTCGCCGCATTTCTATTATCAGGAATGCCATCCTCCCGGCTAAAGCCGGTCCTACGAACCGTGATGACCAACTATCAAAGCCCCTGCTGCACCGGTTTCCAGCGTTGCGAATCACCCTCTTCAGCACTGAACCCCAGCGCATGAGCCTGCCGCAGATCATAGTGCCCCGACAGTGTTTTCTGCGCGACCGGCACGCCGTTATACGTTCCCGACAGGCTGTCATACGCTGCCGAATAATATAGCCGGTCGGCGTGAGGCTGGTCATCGCCCTGCTCGCTCAAGCCCTGACTCCAGACTCCATCACCAAGCGACCTGCCGCTCTCGCCAAACCTGTCGACCCGCTCACCACTCTTGTTCAGCGGTGCTCGGGAAACTTCATTGCCGCTGTCCGCCGCTTGCGCTGCAGCACTGCCGCCCAGAAAAGCCAAAGCCAGGAAAAACTTGTTGAGTGTCGTCATGCTGTAGTCCTCTTGCGCCGGGCGCTGTTCAGGTACGACACCAGACTAGTCTGCACGCCCTGAACCGGCCCTGAACACCCACTGAACCTGCGCTGAATAACTATCTACCGCACACATTAAAAAACACCCGTCACAATGCGCTAATCTTTCTCCCCATTCCCAACCGCTATATAGAAGGTGTTGATCATGCGTTTCTGGATTGCGTTGCTGATGATGGGGCTGGCCGGAATGACACAGGCGGCCATCAAGACCGAACAGATCAACTATAAAAGCGCCGACGGCACACCGCTGGTGGGTTATTACGCCTATGACGACGCCATCAAAGGCCAGCGTCCCGGCATCATCGTGGTCCACGAATGGTGGGGGCTGAACGATTACGCCAAACGTCGCGCCCGTGACCTTGCAGCGCTTGGCTACAGCGCCATGGCCATCGACATGTACGGCGAAGGCAAGAACACCGAACACCCGAAAGACGCCATGGGCTTCATGCAGGCGGCGTTGAAAGACAGCGAAGCGGCCAACAAGCGCTTCGATGCAGGTCTCGAGCAACTGAAGAAACAACCGCAGACCGATCCGAAAAAAATCGCCGCTATCGGCTACTGCTTCGGCGGCAAGATCGTTCTGGATGCGGCACGTCGCGGCGAACCGCTGGCGGGCGTGGTCAGCTTCCATGGCGCGCTGGTCACCAACACCCCTGCCAAAGCCGGTGGCGTGAAAGTCCCGATGCTGGTGGAGCACGGCGCTAAAGACAGCATGGTCACCCCGGAAAACGTCGCTGCCTTCAAGAAGGAAATGGACGATGCAGGTGCCGACTATAAATTCGTCAGCCTCGCCGACGCCAAACACGGCTTCACCAACCCTGACGCCGACCGCCTGAGCCACGGCGAACACGGCGGCCCGGACATCGGCTATAACAAAGCCGCTGATGAAAGCTCGTGGAAAGATATGCAGGCGTTCTTGAAGAAGGTGTTTGGCGCGTAACCCGCCCAGGATGAACCACAATCCTGTAGGAGCTCACCGAGGTTACGAGGCCAGCGATAGCGGTTTACCTGACACTCCGCTATCGCTGGCCTCGTAACCTCGGTGAGCTCCTACAGGTGTGGTGTTTGTCGGGCGAATGCCGTATCTGGCAAACAGCCTTCCCAGCACCGCATTCCCCCGGCAAAATGCCGCCCATGACTCAAACCCCGCACCTGCCCACTTGCTGCCCCGCCCTCCATCACCATTGGCCATTGCCCCATGCCTTGGCGAATGTGGCGTTGGTCAGCGGTTACTTCGACCCAAAGCAGCTGGCCGATGGCGATTTTCAGCGCTGCCTGATTACACCTCCCGCCAGCATTCAGCGCTCCGTCGCCAAACGGCAAACCGAATTTCTCGCCGGTCGTTTATGCGCCAGGGCAGCGCTGCAGCATCTGGACGGTCGTGACTGGGTCCCGGACATCGGTGAAGACCGCGCGCCCGTCTGGCCGCCCGACATATGCGGTTCAATCACCCACAGCACCGGCTGGGCCGCGGCCATCGTCGCGAACAAACAGCATTGGCGTGGCCTGGGGCTGGACACTGAAAACCTGCTCAGTCACGAGCGCGCCACGCGTCTGGCCGCGGAAATCCTCACGCCGTGGGAAATGCAGCAAATGGCCGCTGGGCCAACTGAACAGGTCGCGCTCCATGTGACGCTGACCTTCTCTATAAAAGAAGCACTGTTCAAGGCGCTGTACCCCATCGTCAATAAACGCTTCTATTTCGAAGATGCGCAACTGCTGCACTGGTCCGTCGACGGCAAAGCCCGCCTGCGCCTGCTGACCGACCTGTCCAGCGAATGGCACAACGGCAAGGAACTGGAAGGGCAATTCAGCGTGGAGGGCGAGCATCTGTTGAGTCTGGTGGCAGTGCCTGCCAGTCAAAAACAGGATTTGTAGGAACTGCTGGAGGCTGCGAAAGCGATTTGTCTGACACACCGCTTTTCGCAGCCTTCGGCAGCTCCTACATTGACCTGGCTAATCTGCTCCAATCGGACAATGCTCACACCGCCCCACCCACGCCACCTGATGACTCAAACAACAGCTGCGCCGCTGCCGACGTGGTGGTTCGCCCACATAACGAATGGCATCGAACAGCGGATTGCGTTGCCCATCGCTCAAGGTCTTGCTGCGCAACAACTCATAACCTGCGTTCAGCGAGATATCGGTCAACGTGCCCAATTGCCCAAGGCACCGCTCAAGGTAATCCCCGGCGTTGCCCCACAGAACCGCCGCCGATACATCGCCCTGCCTACTGAGCGCATTAATGAAAGGATGCAGGTTGTCATTCATCAGCTCGGTAAAACTCACAGGCTGAACCGTGCCAACGCCGAGAAACCGCAACCCAACCGGCACGCCGCGTTCAACCAGCGCCACAGCGATCTGATCCAGCTGCAACGGCCAGCGCCAGCCATGCACCAGACCTGCCGCCACCACCGGCGGGATCACCTGCATGAAGTAATACTTGGACCACTGCGACATCAACACCGACCGATGGCTGGCCAGCAATTCAGGCCCATAGATGTTCAGCAATAGCGCATCCAGCGCCTCAGCCTGCAAGAGCTCCGGCAAAGCCCGCACCGGACGCAGGTCGTCGTCCGCCAGCAGGCCTTGGCCGAAGCACTCAAATGCGCCGCTGAATAATGGGTGACTCATCAGGCTTCCTGATTGGGAAAAGGGGATTCCGCAGCCTTCGGCAGCTCTTGTCAGACAAAACGCAATCCCTTGATCTGGAATACTTTTCTGTAGGAGCTCACGAGCACCGCGAGGCAGCGATGGCGGTCTGTCTGATACACCGCTATCGCGGCCTCGCGGTGCTCGTGCGCTCCTACAGAAGCAACATCTGCATCGAGGGAAGGACAGCTCCCGAACCAAAACCCCACAATTCTAACCACCATCACCACCAAGCACACCACATGCCAAACCGCCCTTGCCAAAGGCAATTTCTGTGATAGGGTTCGCGCCCGCAAAAATCCGCCGAGCCGCGTAAAAAAACCTTAATAAGTCTCGGAAGGGCGTCGGTCCAGTAGTTATGCGGCCTACACGCGAGGCGGAGCTTTCATACACCAATTACACACAGCTTTATCCACAGGTAGTGCGTTGCAATTGGTGTCCAAAACGCTTTATCTTGTAGCCCGGCTTCACGGACAACCCTACATGTAGGGTTTTACGGTAAAAACCCAACACAAGTCGAACAGGGATTTCAAGCATTTTTCTTACGTGTCGAGGGTTGAATCAAAGGCTCATTCAATAGCCCAAGCTGCGCCCCAGACACCTGAGCATGCATACCCTCTTCGACCGCAGCAAATTCAAGCATTTGTTGCAATATTTAACAGGCACCATCCAACAGATTTCCCGAGGCAGCGAGCAACGATTTCGCTGCCTTTTTGACTTCAAAGCCAGGGACGGCGAAATCCGCCATCCCCATTCCGTTTTGAGGTCGTTACAGCCGACGCTTTTGTCGACTGAATGCCTACAAACCGGATCGGTGGGTGCTGAGTAGCACCCAAACAAACATAGAGAATGTGGAGACACCCATGCAAACAGACACAACTCGCGAGAATTCGCCGAATCCGGCGCCGCAGACAGGCCAGTCCCAACAGGATCTGTCCGCGACCGCTCCCGGCCAGCTGCGCGTGATCAAGCGTAACGGCACTGTCGTCGCCTACACCGACGACAAAATCACCGTCGCTATCACCAAAGCGTTTCTTGCAGTTGAGGGCGGCACTGCCGCTGCGTCTTCGCGTATCCACGACACCGTGGCCCGTCTGACCGAACAAGTCACCGCTACCTTCAAGCGTCGCATGCCTTCGGGCGGCACTATCCACATCGAAGAAATCCAGGACCAGGTTGAACTGGCCCTGATGCGTGCCGGTGAGCAGAAAGTGGCTCGCGACTACGTCATCTATCGTAACGAGCGCTCCAAGGAGCGTGCCGTTCGTGGCACCGACGCACCGGTCGACGCCCACCCTTCGATCCGTATCACCCGCGCCGACGGCAGCGTTGCGCCGCTGGACATGGGTCGTCTGAACACCATCGTCACCGAAGCATGTGAAGGCCTGGCTGAAGTCGACGCCAACCTGATCCAGAACGAAACCCTGAAAAACCTGTACGACGGCGTGGCGATGAAAGACGTCAACACCGCACTGGTGATGACCGCCCGTACCCTGGTTGAGCGTGAGCCGAACTACTCGTTCGTGACCGCCCGCCTGCTGATGGACACCCTGCGCGCTGAAGGCCTGAATTTCCTGGAAGTGGCCGAAAGCGCTACTCACCACGAAATGGCCGACCTGTACGCCAAGGCCCTGCCTTCGTACATCGCCAAAGGCATTCAGTTCGAATTGCTGAACCCGATCCTGGCCACTTTTGACCTGGAAAAACTCGGCAAGGCGATCAACCACGAGCGCGATCAGCAGTTCACCTACCTGGGCCTGCAAACCCTGTACGACCGTTACTTCATCCACAAGGATGGTATCCGTTTCGAACTGCCGCAGATCTTCTTCATGCGTGTGGCCATGGGCCTGGCAATCGAAGAGAAAGCCAAAGAAGACCGCGCCATCGAGTTCTACAACCTGTTGTCGTCCTTCGACTACATGGCTTCGACGCCTACGCTGTTCAACGCCGGTACCCTGCGTCCGCAACTGTCCAGCTGCTACCTGACCACCGTTCCGGATGACCTGTCGGGCATTTACCACGCCATTCACGACAACGCCATGCTGTCCAAATTCGCAGGCGGTCTGGGCAACGACTGGACGCCGGTTCGTGCTTTGGGTTCGTACATCAAGGGCACCAACGGGAAATCCCAGGGCGTTGTACCGTTCCTGAAAGTCGTGAACGACACCGCCGTAGCCGTTAACCAGGGTGGCAAGCGCAAAGGCGCGGTATGTGCCTACCTGGAAACCTGGCACATGGACATCGAAGAGTTCATCGAGCTGCGCAAGAACACCGGTGATGATCGTCGTCGTACCCACGACATGAACACCGCCAACTGGATCCCTGACCTGTTCATGAAGCGTGTCTTCGATGACGGCAAATGGACCCTGTTCTCGCCTTCCGAAGTACCGGACCTGCACGACCTGACCGGTAAAGCCTTCGAAGAGCGTTACGAGTACTACGAAGCCCTGAGCGAATATCCAGGCAAGATCAAGCTGTTCAAGACCATCCAGGCCAAAGACCTGTGGCGCAAGATGCTCTCGATGCTGTTCGAAACCGGCCACCCATGGCTGACGTTCAAAGACCCGTGCAACCTGCGTAGCCCGCAGCAGCACGTGGGCGTGGTTCACAGCTCGAACCTGTGCACCGAGATCACCCTGAACACCAACAAGGACGAGATCGCGGTCTGCAACCTGGGCTCGATCAACCTGCCGAACCACATCGTCAACGGCAAGCTGGACACCGACAAGCTCAAGCGCACCATCGACGTAGCCGTTCGCATGCTCGATAACGTGATCGACATCAACTACTACTCCGTGCCGCAAGCGAAGAACTCCAACTTCCGTCACCGTCCAGTGGGTCTGGGCATCATGGGCTTCCAGGACGCGCTGTATCTGCAGCACATTCCTTACGGTTCCGATGCAGCTGTCGAGTTCGCCGACCGTTCGATGGAAGCTGTCAGCTACTACGCGATCCAGGCCTCTTGCGACCTGGCCGACGAGCGCGGTGCCTACGAGACGTTCCAGGGTTCCCTGTGGTCCAAAGGCGTTCTGCCACTGGATTCGCAACAGATCCTGATCGAGCAGCGTGGCCAGAAGTACATCGACGTTGACCTGAACGAAACCCTGGACTGGGCGCCAGTACGTGCCCGTGTACAGAAAGGTATTCGTAACTCCAACATCATGGCCATCGCACCGACCGCGACCATCGCCAACATCACTGGCGTATCGCAGTCGATCGAACCGACTTATCAGAACCTGTACGTGAAATCGAACCTCTCGGGCGAATTCACCGTGATCAACCCGTACCTGGTTCGCGACCTCAAAGCCCGCGACCTATGGGACTCGGTCATGATCAACGACCTGAAGTACTACGACGGTTCGGTACAGCAGATCGAGCGCATCCCGCAGGAACTCAAAGACCTGTACGCCACCGCGTTCGAAGTCGACACCAAGTGGATTGTTGACGCAGCAAGCCGTCGCCAGAAGTGGATCGACCAGGCTCAGTCCCTGAACCTGTACATCGCTGGCGCATCGGGCAAGAAACTGGACGTGACCTACCGCATGGCCTGGTACCGTGGTCTGAAAACCACTTACTACCTCCGTGCCCTGGCCGCAACCAGCACCGAGAAATCCACCGTCAACACCGGCAAGCTCAACGCAGTATCGAGCGGCGGCCACGGCCCGGACGACTCGGCGATCACCGCCCCGCGTCCAACCGAAGCTGCACCCGCCGGTCCAGCACCAGTGCCGAAGGCCTGTGCGATTGACGAGCCGGATTGCGAGGCTTGCCAATAAGGCAATCTTGAAAGCTGCCTCGCTCTCCCTGTGGAATGATATTCCTTGTGGGAGCGAGGCTTGCCCGCGATAAGGTCACTCTGCTGTAACTACCGAAATACAAACCGGGAGCCTCAAAACCTCCCGGCTTCACCCCGCCAAACCGCTTCCTGCACAGGTCGCCCGCGTGATAACCCTCTCCCTCGCTGCAAAAAAAGCCTACTGCGCCAAAACCCGCAGATCCAACTACGTAGCAAGCCTACGCCTGTCAGACTTCAATACCACCCCACTTGATATTGCACGCCCTCTTCCAACTCGCGAAGACCTACTCAAAACCTATCGCAACAAACACACCTGACATTGACCTGAAACACCGCGTCAAACCCTTTCGGCAACAAGTTACCTCCTACCCGGCACGCGCCACACGGTAGGAGCGAACTTGTTCGCGAGAGGCGTCAGACAATCCCTCCCCCGCAAACGCATGCGCAGTGGCATGATATGGAGCCAGACGGACGGACGGGCTCACTAAATTCCATAGCATGCCGCTATGCCTACTGTAGCCACCCTCAATTGGGCGTAAAGGCCAACTGGAGATACCTTCCCGTTATCGCAATAGATGGCGCATTGATACCAGCGCGCTTCAGCAGTTTGCTTACCCACGAGTTCACTTCATGAAAAACCCGATTTCTCTCGCATCGCGCATCGGCCTGGGCTTTGCCGCCATCGTGTCGCTGCTTGTATTGATTACCGCCGTGGGTATCCAACGAGTTGGATATATCGACACCACCCTGGAAGACGTCAGCGAAAACGCCGCGAAAGTGCAGCGCTACGCGATCAACTTCCGCGGCAGCGTTCACAACCGCGCCATCGCCATTCGCGATGCAGTGCTGGTGACCAATGATCGCGATCTTGAATCCCACCTGACTGAAGTCACCCGCCTGCAAAAAGACTACGTGGACTCAGCCACGCCGATGGACCAACTGTTCGCAAGTAACCCCGTCAGCCCGCAAGAGCAATCCATGCTGCAGGCCATTAAAGACATCGAACAGCGCACCCTCGCCTCCACCAGTAAATTGATCGAGCTGCGCCGCACCGGCGACATCGCTGGTTCCCAGGCTTTGCTGCTCAACCAGATATCCGCCGACTACAGCGAGTGGCTGAAGCGCATCAACGCCTTGATTGACTATGAAGAAGCCTCCATCAAATCGCAGCTCAATGATGTGCAGGCCACCGCCAGCCAGTTCCGTGGCTTGATGTTATTGGCGACCGGCGCGGCTCTGCTGTTGAGCATCTTCCTGTCGATCCTCATCATCCGCTTCGTCAAATCCACCCTCGGCGCAGAACCCACCGAAGTGGCTCAAGCCATCCAGCGCCTCGCCGCGGGCGACCTGCAACAAAGCATCGTGACCCCATACCCCGACAGCGTGATGGGTGTACTGAAAACAGCCCTCAGCCGCCTGTCCGACACCATCACCCAGGTGCGCATGGCCGCTCAGGAAGTTAACCAGTCGTCCACGCTGCTGTCCGCCACCTCGATTACCAACAACGACCAGATCAACCTGCAAACCCGTGAAGCCGAGCAAGTAGCCACCGCCATCACGCAAATGGCAGCCACCGTCAACGAAGTCACCGGCTACGCCTCGCAAGCCGCTGATGCAACGCGCCTGGCCGACGGCGAAGTGGTCAGCGGCAACCAGTTGGTTGCAGACACCACCCTGGCGATCGAACAACTGGCTACGTCACTGGCGGAAACCACCCTGACCGTCGAGCGGGTATCCAAACAAAGCGAAGAGATTGAGAGCGTGATCGACGTGATCAACTCAATCGCCAGCCAAACCAACCTGCTGGCCCTTAACGCGGCCATTGAAGCAGCGCGGGCTGGCGAGCATGGCCGAGGCTTTGCGGTCGTCGCCGATGAAGTGCGCTCTCTGGCCAACCGCACCCAGCGCTCGACGCAAGACATCCGGGACATGATCAGCACCCTGCAAAGCGGCACTGAAACCGCTGCGCAAACCATGCGTGACAACTGCGAACTGGTGGGCCGCACGGTTGAGCAAACCCGCAACGCACAAGGCGCACTGTCCAAGATCAGCCAGGAAGTGGGCGCCATCAACCGCATGAACGCGCAGATCGCCAGCGCCTCGGTTCAGCAAAACAGCGTGGCGGAAGAAGTTGCCGTCAACATCAACCGTATTCACGGCTCAACGGTTCAGTCCGCAAGCGGATCAAAACAAGTGGCCACCGCAAGCCAGGAACTGGCAAAACTGGCAGACCGCCTCACGGAAAAAGTCGCGTTCTTCAAAGTAGGCTAACCGAAGCCCTTCGAAGAAGAACGAAACACACCCTACCTGCCGACACGGACGTGGGACCGGCTTTAGCCGGGAAGGCGGCATTCCTGAAGATCAATTTTCAGTGACTGCCCCGGCCTCTTCCCGGCTAAAGCCGGTCCCACGTCAAGCCCCGTTCGCGAGGCGTCATACCTGATACAACGCGCAGCCCCTCTCGCCAACAAGTTGCCTCCTACCCGAACGGCGACACCGCGCCACACCAACCGTTGGTCGCCTAAAAACCACTACCGCACAGCCCTTCCCCGCCACACCCCCCGGTATCCAAGGCGTAGAGAAACATTGACCAACATCAACTCCGACTGAGTTGCCCGAAATCGATGCGAGCAACACATTGCCGGACACCCTCATCACCTATATGCTGTGTCTCGAAATATGAAAACCACTACATAAGGGATTTCCGCTGCATTTCCGGTCGTTACCTCTCCACTGAGAACGAACCCCCAAATGCAGAAGAAAAAGCAAAAATCCCTTCTTAAACGTAGTCTCAGATGAACAAGTGTCGGGCGAAATCTGTATAATCCCGCGCTCGCTCCAAGGTACTCAAATGACCCTTTGCCCACGCAATGCCGTCTTCCCTGAAAGCCACCTGGGCTCTCCGTTTTGCTCGCCTGTAAGGCCCCCGGCCGCGGCGGCAATCACAGATCGATCCGCTGCATCACCCTCAGGTCGGCCCTGAGTAATACCCGAAAATTCCGTTGCCAGCGTCATCCACTCGACGCAGGCACTACATCCTTTGAAATTCAGGAGCTTCCACCATGCTGAGCTGGGACGAATTCGATAAAGAAGACGGCGAAGTAGCCACCAAAGCGACCAACGCCGGTCACGCCAACGAAGCCAACATGGACCGCCTAGACAGCGCCGGTGGTGCCGCAGCTACCGAAGCTCGCGCCGTCACCGAAAAAGACTCCCCTGCCCTGATCCGTGCCAAAAAAGCACTGGACGCACTGGACGTTGCCGAAGGCCTGGCTGAACTCGAAGGCGCCAGCGCTCGCGTTGCCGTTGACGAAAAAATGATGATCAACTGCCGCGCCGACCTTAACCAGCTCGTGCCCTTCAAGTACGACTGGGCGTGGCAGAAGTATCTGGACGGTTGCGCAAACCACTGGATGCCGCAAGAAGTCAACATGACCGCCGACATCGCCCTGTGGAAAGACCCACAAGGCCTGACCGACGACGAGCGCCGCATCGTCATGCGAAACCTGGGCTTCTTCTCCACCGCCGACTCCCTGGTTGCCAATAACCTCGTACTGGCCGTGTACCGCCTGATCACCAACCCGGAGTGCCGCCAGTACATCCTGCGCCAGGCCTTCGAAGAAGCGATCCACACCCACGCTTACCAGTACTGCATCGAATCGCTGGCCATGGATGAAGGCGAGATCTTCAACATGTACCACGAGATCCCATCGGTCGCGAAAAAAGCCGCCTGGGGCCTGAAATACACCCGTTCGATCTCCGATCCGAAGTTCGAAACCGGCACCGTCGAAACCGACAAAGAACTGCTGCGCAACCTGATCGCCTACTACTGCGTACTGGAAGGCATCTTCTTCTACTGCGGCTTCACCCAGATCCTGTCCATGGGCCGTCGCAACAAAATGACCGGCGTCGCCGAGCAGTTCCAATACATCCTGCGCGACGAATCCATGCACCTGAACTTCGGCATCGACGTGATCAACCAGATCAAAATCGAAAACCCACATCTGTGGGACGCCGAAATGAAGGAAGAAGCCAGCCAGATGATTCTGCAAGGCACCCAACTGGAAATCGAATACGCACGCGACACCATGCCGCGCGGCGTACTGGGCATGAACGCCGCGATGATGGAGGACTACCTCAAGTTCATCGCCAACCGTCGCCTGAGCCAGATCGGTTTGAAAGAAGAATACCCAGGCACCACTAACCCATTCCCATGGATGAGCGAAATCATGGACTTGAAGAAAGAGAAAAACTTCTTCGAGACGCGGGTTATTGAGTATCAGACGGGTGGGGCGTTGAGCTGGGATTGATTTGATCCCGCGCTGACAAGCTTATATGAAAGGGCTGCCTGAAAAGGTGGCCCTTTTTATTGGCTATGTATGCCGTTCAATGACGGTGTGATTGAGGAGCTATAGGAGCGGCGCTGTCGCAAAGCAAACACAGACCTGTAGGAGCGCACGAGCAACGCGAGGCCGCGATAGTGTATCAGACAGGACGCCATCGCTGCCTCGCGTTGCTCGTGAGTTCCTACAGAAGATCATTCCAAATCAGGCGGTTACATTTCTTTGATGAACGCGCTGATCACAAGATTCTCGAATCCCATTTCTCGTCCCCGTACCGGCGGGATTTGTAGCTATCGATCTTCCACTCCCCCGCTTTTTTCAACATGACGAAGAGATACTCGTCCTGAAAGCTCGTCTCCGTTTTAATCACGACTTCGGCTCTGGATTTGGTTTTGATCTCCACCAGAACTTCCGTTGGACTTTCGACGCCGTTGAACTTAGCTATAAAGCCAAACTTTCCAGGATTTTTACCGCCGTACACCCGACGCTTATCAGTGCAGTATTGATCAAACAGCGGGGCCGTACGCTCACCGAATATCTCAAACCAATCGGTTCTTCCCTCCGCGTAGTGGTATTCAATGCCCGGATACTTCTGCCGTAGCTCATCATCTTCTTTTTTATGCCCGGCGTAGATCTCACGCTCGATCGAATTCCACTTGGTCCCGAATTCACTGACCTGCAATGCCAGATGTGATTTGAGTGAAGCTTCGTCCATTTTACCTGGTCCCAGAATTTCCATTGATGCAGAACACTGCTTGAACGCTCGACTTCGTAGCTTACAAAGAGCCAGGCCTGATGGCTATCACAGGTTCAAATCTGGCTCTCATGGACCTATGGCCCTCCCCACCTCACTTCACATCGCAATGTATGGCACGATAATCTTTGAAGGAACATCGCCATACGCAACCCGCTTATTTTGAACCAGAGACAGGACGCTGAAATGGACGCCGCTTTTCAAAAGCTCGCACTCAAGATCGGCATTGAGCTACCAGAACGTTTTTCCGCACTGATCGCCATAGCGCAATCTGGAAAAGCTGGAACAGTCAGACCCTATTGAATTTGCAATACAGCGTGACTGGATGCGCTGAGTACGCCTTGCAGTCAGCAGAACCACAACGGAGTGACCATGAGCGAAAAACAACCCTGCCGGGCTTGCGCAAATTTGATATTGGCAACCACGGCGGCGCGCAACGACGGGATGTGCGTGCCCTGCAAGCGCGGCTATCGGAAAGATATCGAAGACGGGAAACTCCGGGCCGAAGAGCACAAGCGTTACATCGTCAGCCCGCGAGCGCTGTACTGGACGGCGCTGGTTAACCGCGTCTACAACACCCCCGAAGGTTTCTCAGGGCTGACATTGGCAGAACAGCGCTATTACGCCGTCAGTGCATTACAGGGCGAGGTCTACAACGGCGGCTTCGACCAGTACTTCGGCAACTCCTCGGGGGAGCACTTCGACATCGCTTGCGCGGGCCTGATTGAACTGGGCGCGACGCAGACACTGGCGCTGTTCGAAGAGGCCAGGCGCCTGCTGTTCGGTACCCAGCCCGTGCCCACCGACCAGGGCTTGCGCCAGTTGAGCATGCCCACCTACGCAGACGAGCGAGATCTTGATTGCGAAGCGGCGCTGGATGCCCTCGACAACCAATTTTATAAGGATGCCGAACAACTCGACGACCGCTTGCTGAAGTACGCCCTTGAGCACGGCTTGTTCGAAAGGGAGGCTGATTGACCATCAGGCCAGATGACAATCCCCACCCAAATCAGCAAACCCAGGCAACGCCAACCATGAAAAATCACGCACCGTACTACGCGCTATTTACTGTGATGCTTTCAATGTTCTGCCCAGCCGTCCTGGCAGCATCGTGGCAAATCTGCAGCATGGAATTGCGTATTACGGATGTTCTGACGAAACCCTATCCAGCGTTGCAGGCCGAGATCCTCAAGGTAAGCGCAAAGACCGCCACGGTCGTCTGCCCGGAGCAAGGCAAGACTCTCAAGTTTCTGCCGGAAACGTCAGACTATCAGGCCATGATTCCACGCCGAAACTGGCCCAAAAAAGGGCAAGTGGTGCGTTTTGATTACCGATACCTGGATGGCACCTGTAAAGGCGAATGGAAGGATTATCCGTGCCGCATCAAGCACTACCCGCAGACGAGGTAATGAGTGAAGGCAATCGGGCTTCCATCGCCAGTTATCCACAGTGGGAAATTGATTTAGACGAGCATCAGTAGGTGGGCGCATTGCCCATCTCATCGCACCCTGCTTGCGTCGACAAAGCCCGCCGTCGCACCTTACGCAGCGCGAAGAACTACGGGAGCGCGTCGATCATAATATTCGTGAATCCCATTTCTCATTCCCGTAGCGGCGGGCTTTGTAGCTATCGATTTTCCACTCTCCAGCCTTTTTCAACATGACGAAGAGATATTCGTCCTGAAAGTTCGTTTCCGTTTTAATAACGACTTCGGCTCTGGATTTGGTTTTGATCTCCACCAGGACTTCCGTTGGGCTTTCGACACCGTTGAATTTAGCTGGAAAACCAAAGCTTCCAGGACCTTTACCGCCGTACACACGACGCTTATCAGTGCAGTAATCGTCAAAAAGAGGGGCAGTACGCTCGCCGAAAATCGCAAACCAATCGGTTCTCGCCGCGTAGTGGTATTCAATACCCGGACACGTCTCCTGCAGCTCATCGTCCTCTTTTTCATGCCCGGCGTAGACATCACGCTCGATCTCGTTCCACTTAGCCCCGAACTCACTGACACGCAATGCCAGATGTGATTTGAGTGACGCCTCGTCCATATTACCTGGCTCCAAATTTTCCTTTAAAGCAGAACACTGCCTTGAACGTAGCCGACTCTCGACTTTCAGTTTTGAAGCTTACAAAGCGCCAAGCCTGATGCCAACTCACCTTGCGTGGTTTAACGGTTAAAGACGTTCGGCAGTGATTTCGCAGTACTTCTGCACAATGGGCTTTGGACATGGGATGTACTGAAATGGCATGGCCACCGCCCTCGGTAGGAGCGAACTTGTTCGCGATGCGATCGACCTCACACAACCGACCGTCAAGGCAAGACCAAGCATGCCTTATGATCTTCAACCGCCAAGCCATCAGAGCGTTCCTGCGATGATCAAACGCTGCACCTTGCTCGACCACAACGGATGGCTGCCCCTGCGCACAGCCCTATGGCCTGACTCCGCCACTGAAAACGACCACGACAGCCACACCCTACTCAGCAGTGAGCGCTACCTGGTCCTCACCTTCACTCACAAAAATGGCGAAACGCTTGGCTTTGCAGAAGCCTCGATCCGAACAGACTACGTCAACGGCACCCACTCCTCGCCGGTAGCCTTCCTCGAAGGCCTTTACGTCCAACCCGCAAACCGAGGCCAACGCATCGCGCGACAACTCGTAGCGGGCGTTGAACAGTGGGCCGTGGAAATGGGTTGCATTGAACTGGCTTCGGATGCGTTGGTTGAGAATCAGGTGAGTCATGCGATGCATGAGGCACTGGGGTTTGAGGAGACTGAACGGGTGGTTTATTTTTTGAAGGGGTTGGGGGCAAAGACTTAGTCCAAGCCCTCTGCCCGATCAAAGAAGTAAAACGTAACGCGAAAACTACAGCGGAAGAATTAATGACGGGCGCTTCAAACTCACCTCGTCATCGAAAAACTGCCTGAACGTAATGACATTATCGTACCCGTCGTAAGCCGACTCTTTGGCTTTTTTCAAAGACTCCGGTACTACAAGCGTAATCGAGTTTCGCTCCATTTCGTCGATGGCCTCACCCGAAACCCGGTCATCAACAGTTGCAAGAAAAATCGCCCCTAGCGGCTTCTCTAAAGCCAACTGCTTCCAACGTTCTCTCAGCGTGGTCTTCAATGAGACAATCACAGCATCTCCATTTACGTTGAGTGCCTTAACGTCAGGTAAAACGAAATCCGGGCGACGGCCGCCGAAAACGGCTTGGGCCTCGTAACGAACTCGACCGTCCCTGAAAAGTCTCGCCACATGATGCTCAAATGAAAGCCCTGCTCTGCTCTTTCTGGTTTGAGCCGCGCTTAAGAATATCGAGTCGAGCTCAGAGAATGCTCGAACAAGATTGCCTACAGGATCACCTCCGCCATGAAGGAGAATTCGGGCGACTTGAGCGGCGCGGAAACGAAGCTCTGCCTGCTTGTAAATTGAATACTCTATATCCCTGCTGATGAGCATGACTGCATCACCAGGATGGGTTATAGAGAACGGACACATTCCACTGAGTTTGTTCTCCTCAAGCCATTTGTCCTGTGCTTGCCTCGCCAGACTATCCGGCGATGGTAGCGCCTGCCTCTTGATAAATTGCTCTAGAGTTCCGTCCTTGATTGCTTGTGACAGCTCGGCAATCAATTGATCGGTTTCAGACGCAGGCTCAGTTAGAGATGCGGGATCGAATAGGCCATAGTGAAAATCAGAATCCAGATCGAATGCCGTCTCGATAATTTCCGCTTCGTCACTCACCGAATCAACAACGATGAACCAGTAACTGGCACCACATATTGACTCTCGGACTTTTCCGATCACGAGCAGGGAAGCAGGTGAAATCGCCCGAAATTGCTCCTTAGGTATTCCCGTGTGGTGCCACTCGTACCTGGGTCTTGCCTTCTCTATATCGTTGGGATTACGCATAGAGAAATGCTTGATCGTCGAGGTTTTTATCTCGCCAGAAGCAGGCCAAAACGTCAGATATTCCACATCAAAAATATGCGGCTTTTCCGGATTCGAGTTATTTAGTTTTGGAAAAAAAGCAGACTCCGCAATGAAGCGAGGAATGTAAAAGCCATTCTGGTGCCCGTTCTTGTGACTATCCGCCCAAGATGTGTCGTTACGCGATAACTTCTTGATGAAGAGACTTTCACTTTGAGCGATCAAAGCGGAGATATCATTCCATTCAGGGTGGAAGCCCATTCTCTTTCCTTATGTCTGACTCAAGCTTGCCTTCACAGGCGCCAACAATTCGACCGGCTTTATGTACGACAACGCCGGTGATCAGCTTGACCTACTCATTCACGATTGCGCCATAAGATATTAGCGCCTCCACATGTTCTGTTTGCAGTATTACGATCTCGTCGCTGATATTCGGCGCAAAATGTAGATTCAAGCAACTCTTCCTGACCTGAGATCAGCCAGTCGGTTCCAGCGTCCTTTCGTCGATCTGGAAATATTGGGATCCATTTATCAGCCAGTCAGCTACCTGGTCAATAAGCAGCGGAGATTTTTCTTTTTTCATGGACCGCACAGCACATTCCCATATGACAAGTACCCTCCAGCCCATTTCTTTCAGGGCCTTCTCTTGAAGGTTGTCACGAATCTTATTTTTCCCGATTTTCTCCATCCAGAACTCAGTACGAGTCTGAGGGACTTTGAAATAGCGACATGCATGACCATGCCAAAAGCATCCATGGATGAATACAGCCGCTTTGTATTTCGGGAAAAGCAGGTCCGGTTTACCGGGTAGCTGCTTGGCGTGGATACGAAATCGAAAGCCTCGCGCATGCAGAGCTTTACGGATCAGCACCTCAGGCGATGTATTTTTGCCCTGTATGCCGGACATCATTCTGGAACGGGTTGCTACATCGACAACGTCGACCAAGGAAACCTCCGAACCGTAACGCTGGTGCGTCACGGTCAATGCAGAAGTTTTATTGACCTCAAGCAGGCAGTGCGAATTCCATCTGAGGCTGGCTTTCAGTGGTTTTGGCTTTGGCGGCTAAAATTCGATCTTTCATAAGCCTGGCTACGGCCTCGAAAACAGGAACAGCAACAGAGTTACCAAACTGCCGGTAGGCCTGGGTATCCGAAACAGGAATTACGAATTTGCTCTCGCCCGGTTTATCAAAACCCATCAAACGCGAGCACTCATGTGGTGTGAGCCTCCGAGGACGGTTGAGCTGATTGAGCTCACTATTGAAATCCAGGTGCTCCACAAAACCACGGTCCACCAGAATCTCCGAACCATCTTTGTGATATCTCGCGGACAGCGTGCGTGCTACGTCATTTGGCCGGGTCAAGCCAAAACCGAAGCCGTTGCCCTTCTGGCGGTGCTTCTCTGCGTACCTGTAGAGGTAATCCCAGAGCTTGGGAGTAAGGATGTATTTATCGTCTACCTCCTTGTCCAGCAAATCGCCAAAGCTAGGGCGCTGCTTCGGTATGAGCTTGTCAATGTCACGCAAGGTGAAGCCACCATGGATATTCAGATCACGACGGAACCCGACCAACACAATTCGCTCTCGATGCTGAGGGACGAAGTGCTTTGCATCGATCACTTTCGGATCTGAACCCTTTGGAGCATTTACGTCAGCAACTTCATAACCAAGCTCATCCAGTGCCTCACAGATGATTCTAAAAGTGTTGCCCTTGTCATGACTCTTCAGGTTTTTGACGTTTTCAAGCAGGAACGCTGCTGGACGCTTTGCGGCAATGATCCGGGCTACGTCGAAAAAGAGGGTGCCTTGCGTTTCGCATTCGAAACCATGCTTGCGACCAAGGGAGTTCTTCTTGGATACGCCAGCCAGCGAGAACGGCTGGCAGGGAAAGCCTGCCAGCAATACGTCATGATTTGGGATTTCGCGATCAATATTCCTATAAGCGTCTTCGTCGCTCACTTCTGGCTTGTCCGACAAGGTTACGGTGCGAATATCCTGGTTGAACCGGTGGCGAACAGGGTCGCAATAATGGTTGGCCTTATAGGTCCTTACGGCGAAAGGATTCCATTCGGAGGTAAAAACACATTCCCCTCCAATGGCTTCAAATCCTTTACGAATACCACCTATGCCTGCGAACAAATCGATAAAAGTAAACGAAGGCTTTGTGGTCGGGCGCTTTGGTAGCAGGGATTTCAGATGTTGAAACTCTTGGTGAGTCAGACGCGGCAACGCCTTTCCTTTGACCCAGCGATTCACGGTCTCACGGCAATGAGAGGAACCGATTTCGTTCAGCTTTGCCGCCAGTTGCCCTTGGTCATAGATCTCCAACAGCTTGTGAAGGAGTGCCATGTCTTCAGCAGGATGCGGATCAGGTGAAAAAGTGGATTGGCCCATTGAGTATGAATCGGGTGCGGTGCTTTCAAAAAGGTTCATGGGCCTAACTATCCTCTGGGTCAAAGCTGTGACGAACGATCACCATTCTATCCCTTGAATGCCAGATGTAAATTCCTCATTTCATATCACGGGAAAATAGATTCGCATTGCGGGCCGTAGCGATACTGTATGGATGAACAGCATATATTGAATTCTATTTATGTCCACCTGCACGAGCTGCTTAAGAAAATTTCGGAAATGCCCTACAGCCTTCCTGCTTGCCCACCCCGTCAGGTCGCCCTACCCTTGCACCGCGCCTAAGAAACGCACCAGAAACTCAATGTAGCGGCCTGCCCGCCCCCGACAAAATGCGGCTTTTGTACCTGCGGCCTCCGGCTGCGCGTCCTAAAATCTCTGCTATGTCGGGAGTGGACCAATACAAGACCCGCAAGGGAAATACGTCCGGCCTTTTCTACATTGAGGTTTCTTAACTCCCGACGCCTTGGCTCTCACAAGGCGAACAATGTAGAGATCACACGATGCCAAACCTCGATTCATCCCAGCCTCCCAGGCAGCCCACCCCCGAACCTCTCATACCCACCACCTTCCACCGCCATCACCGCCCACTGCGCACAGTTCTGCTGGAATCCCAGGTCTGGTTCTGCGCCCGGGATTTCGGTCGGTTGATGAGTTGGCCATTGAATGAGCGCACGACGCGCAAGCTGGATGAGGATCAGCGTCGTGTGGTGTTGCTCGGCGCTCATTACGGCGCTGAGGAGGAGTTGATGGTGAGTGAGTCGGGTATCTACGAGATGCTGGTGTATCACTGTCATGCGGAGAAGCGCAGTTTGCGGCGTTGGATCACTAATGAGGTGGTGCCTTGCGTGCGTGACGGTGTGCCGCTCAATGACAACGCGCCGAGTTTGAGCCTGCTGCAATGGCCGGAGTTGTCGGTGTGTCTGTTGAATTGGCGCAGTGAGCCGTGGATCAGGTTGCGGGATATGCCGAGGCTGTTGCCGCATGGGCAGTTGCCGGAGGATTCAGTGCGGGGTAAGGGGTGGTTGGGTTGGTGGCGGGCGGTTTGGCGTGGAGTTGATTGATCTGGGAGCGCTGCATTGAAAGCATCTACGGAGCAGGTGGGCGACTTAGCGCCAGTTATGACTGTAACGAGCTAGACGGCGCATAGTTATAAAAACTGACTACGGGGTCGTGACCTGCCGATCGGAACGCCGGTAAAGATACATCAGCCGATAACGCCAAGGGGATTGATATTAAGTTGCTATCAGTCGATGCTTACACCTGCGCAGAGGACTAGCGACAAGGCCTGCCTAGTCAGCGCGCAGCTCCGTCTGTGACGGTGAACCGGATGGCAAGGACGGGCCCGTCTATCCACTAAGGGTCTGGAGCTTAACCTTGCCGATATTGGCCTAAGGAATTGCAGGGAGCTCTATGACAACCTCACAGATTGATATCTTCGAGAAGCAGATCCGCGAAAAGCTTCCGACGTATGAAAGCCCCGCCACGGCTGCAGAAGCCATCAAACGAGAGGCTTCTGTTTTTGGCATTACGTTTTCCGCCGACATGGATCAAAACCTCGCAATCGCACTTACGCGTGTCATCGCGTCGCTGGGAAGTGTTGAGGTACTGCGTCATTCCTCCCTCATCAAGCCGAGAGATGAGTGGTACACAGGGCCGAGTGCCCACGACGTTCACTGGCCAGCGCTCGAAGGCTACTTGAGCAACGTCAAGGGCTGGGACAAGGACGCGGTCAAATCGATAGACAAAAGCTCGTCAGAAGTGGTCTCGCTGCTGGCAAACCCCTCTACGGCCAAATTTCGTCACCGCGGCCTTGTCGTGGGTTACGTACAGTCAGGCAAAACAGCCAACATGACTGCCGTCATCGCCAAGGCAGTGGATGCAGGCTACAACCTCATTGTTCTTCTCGCAGGCGTCACTAATAAGCTCAGGGCACAGACACAGAGCCGAATCGAAAGTGACATCGTGAAACGCCACAGCCATTTGTGGCAGCTATGGACAGAGATTGATGACGACGGCGACTTTGTGATCCCACCCAATCGGCACTTCGCGCTGCCCGTGCCCGGTCGCGCTCAACTGGTAGTGATGAAAAAAGTTGCCTCACGGCTGCAAGCCTTTCGCCGAACGATCATCGACGACAAGGGGCGCAGCACTTCGACGAGTGTCTTGGCGCAACTCAAGGTACTCATCATCGATGATGAGTGCGATCAGGCCTCAGTGAACGCCTCGAACAATGACGAGGACATGACTCGAATCAACGAAGAGATTCGGAAAATCATCCGAGCTCTTCCTGCGGTCTCTTACGTGGGCTACACCGCCACGCCGTTTGCTAACGTCTTTATCGATCCGTATCCGCGCAACAAGGACGAACTGGACGATCTTTACCCTGAAGATTTCATCACTGCGCTACCTCGGTCCGACAATTATTTTGGTGCGAGGGAGGTGTTCGGCTTCGATCCGAAGGACGCCGACAACGAAAGTACAGAAGAAGCCGGCCGGGACATGATACGTACCATACCGGTGGAGAAGCTGAATACGTTGCGCCCCGCTCGCGCAGCCGATAAAAACTTCAAGCCGCAGATGACAGAGGAGTTGGAGGAAGCAATCCTCTGGTTCCTCATCTCGTGTTCCATACGTCGAACGCGTGGCCAAGGGCACGAGCATATGTCGATGCTCATCCACACCTCACCGCTTATTTCTCAGCACGAAGGTATGGACGCGGTCATCTGTGGATGGCTGAAGACGCACAGTACCGATCTGGCTAAAGGTACCGGTGATATCTCTGCGAAATTGAGTACGATTTTCAAGCGTGAAATCTCTGCGGTTTCGCTTGAGAGCGACGCAAGCCTTCCGACATTGCAACAGCTTTTGCCGCATCTCCAGCAGACGCTTGCAGCACTGGAGGTTGCCATCGAAAACGGGGTCAGCGAGAAGCGGCTGGACTACACGAAGGGCCCAAAAACTTATGTAGTGATCGGCGGGGCGGTGCTGGCTCGGGGGCTAACAATCGAAGGGCTCTGCGTTTCCTTTTTCCTTCGCACTTCGATGCAGTACGACACCCTTCTGCAGATGGGGCGCTGGTTCGGCTACCGCAAAGGTTACGAGGATCTTCCTCGTCTCTGGACTACGGCTGAGCTGATTTCAAGCTTCAGGGCGCTTGCACGCATAGAGGAGGAAATCCGCGACGACATCGCACGGTACAGCGAATACAAGACCACTCCTGCGGAGTTCGCAGTGAAGGTACGGGCCATTCCCGGGATGGCAATTACTTCGGCGGCAAAAATGCGCCACGCCTTTCGTACCAGCATCAGCTTTGAAGGGCGTCACGTACAGACCATTCGCTTTGACCATCAAAGTGAACGAGTGGTCAGCGCCAACTGGTCTGCTGCAAGCGGCCTCGTGGATGATATTGGTGCTGAAAACATCGAGGATTTGGGAAATAGAAAACTCGCACAAAACATACCGCTGGCGCTGGTAAGAAAGTTTTTGAAGACCTACGAGATCTGCGACCAGCATATGGATCTGAAAAGAGAAATGCTACTGGCTTATATCGACAAGGCAGAACAACAGCTGCAAACCTGGAACGTGGGGTTCATCACACCGGGATCCAGTCTCTCTCGCAAGCCGCTGGGGCAGTTGGGTCCAATCCCTACCAACCGCCGTGCGCAGTTGAGCGCTTCGGAGAAAAGCTATGCCGACATCAAAGCCTTGATGTCGAAGAACGATATTCTCATCGACGTCTCAAGTCCAGCTAGCGACGAAGATGATGACTCATGGGCATCCTTCAAAAGCCGAAGACCCGCCAGACCGCTGTTACTGCTGTATGCGATTGACCAGGAGTCTCCGCCAATGCCGAGCACGAAAAATCGCGTCATGCTGGATGCCACCGATGACCTCATCGGAATCGGTATCGTGTTTCCCGGTGCCAAGGATCACGCTGGCGCGTACTACGCGGTGGAGCTGGATGTACCATCGGAAGAAAAGATTGATGAAGCACTGGAAGAGCTGCTTGCAGCGGAAGAGGCGCAGACTGCTGATGCATAATCCTCTTCAGCGGTGGTCGCAACTTCGCTCCAGTGAGAGGGGCGATGGCATCGTCGAGATTCCGACTTTGGACTCCGGCATCGACACTGGCTTCGGTGTCGTACGTTACGCTATCGGCCTGCATGGCGAACCCCGTCTATTGGTCCCAACCAGCGGGCATCATCCCGGAGGGCTCACCTCTACCAGCAAGCTCTCGGTATCCATCGTCAGTCTGGCAGTCGCGGGCAAAAGCGTCCGGTTTATTGACATCATGTGCCTCGACAAAACGCTGAATGCAGTGTTTGCGGAGCTGGCGGAAGCAATTCTCAGGCGCCTGGAAAGCGGAGATTCGCCTCACACGGCAGTCGTAAGCGCGATTCATGATTTCCGTGAATTACTGCGGGAAACATCGGACCCGCAAATTCCTGAAAGCGCCATACTGGGGCTTGTTGGTGAACTGCTGGTACTTCATGAACTGGTGAAGATAGACTCAGGCGCTGTCGATGCGTGGTCGGGGCCACTGGGCCAACGCCACGACTTCCGTAGGGGGGTTCACGCGCTGGAAGTGAAGACTTCCGGTCGCCTAAACACGATGCAGATAGGTATCAACGGCATCGACCAACTGGAGCTGCCGGACGACGGCTCGCTTGTCTTGGCTCATGTCAACATTGAGAAGGCAAAGGACGGCGAGTTGTCCGTCGCGGAGCTGGCAAAACTGTTGCAAGCCTGCGGGGTGAATACCTCAACGCTCCATGAGCGCTTGGCCGCGATCGGTTGCCAAAGCCCCGACGCTCCGGAATGGAATCGCATTGCTTATTCCGACTGGTCGATCAAGACCTATCAGGTTGGGCCTGGTTTCCCCCGAATCACCCGTTCGGCACTCGAGTCAAAATCACTCCCGGCCGGCGTGAGCAATTTGACATATGCCGTAGACCTGACCCATGCCACCGCATACGAGCTCTCTGAAAGTGAGCAGATGGGCGCCTTCGAGAGAATCTCGAAATGAGCCTGTTGGAACTCTTCAGCGAACCATTCGCGCGCACCGGTAATATTGCAGCCGATGGATTCAGAAAGTTACTTGGCTGCCCTGCACAGGATCTTCTACAGACAGTATTGCGCGAGTCCATACAGAACAGCATCGATGCGGGCCGTCTCGGCAAAGGCCCCGCCATCCATCTGCGTTATCGCACGCTGACATCGGAGCAGTTGAGCTTTCTCCTGAACGACGTTCTATCTGATCAAATCTCTTGCGACGAAACTGCAGGCGCCGTCCAGGAGACCCTTGGGAAGGCCGATCTAAAAGTCTTGGAGATCTGCGATTTCAATACCACTGGATTAGGCGGTCCGACGTCGGGAGATGCCGTTGCGGAAGGTGACGAGGCGTTAGATTTCGTGAATTTCATGCGCAATGTCGGCGTCGCGCGGGATACTCATAATGGCGGGGGTACATACGGGTATGGCAAAAGCTCCCTTTATGCAATGAGCGCCTGCTCAAGCATTCTCGTCGATACCCAAACCACCGCAGGCGGCATCCCGACAAGAAGGTTCATGGGCTGTCACCTCGGAAGTGCTTTTGACGCCGTAGCATCGGACGGCAAAAGAAAGCGTTTCACCGGGCGCCACTGGTGGGGTATCAAAGATAGCGAAGGCGGTATCGACCCAGCCACCGACGGCACAGCTGAAGAGCTTGCGACATCCTTAGGCATGCCAGCACGTGGGCACGCCTTAAGCGGTACGACAATCATGATCCTCGACCCCTACATAGAGGAGGGGTCACGAATGGCCGCTGATGAGATCATCGAGACGATACTCTGGAACTTCTGGCCTCGACTCACGCAGACGACCCCAGTGAAAAAGAAGCTGGACATTCGGTTGTTCATAGAGCAAACAGAAATACCCATCCCTCTACCGGAACAGTTTCCACCGCTTGATTTATTTTCTGCTGCCATTGCCGAGCATCGCAATATTGACGGCGATATCATTCGGATACAACGGGACAAGCCGCACAAAACGCTTGGGGCTCTCGCGTTCAAGAGGGGGATGCGCGCGACGCGCTCAGCATTAGCCCTTCATGACAATTCCAAGGTACCTCATCAGGCAAGCCACATCGCGGTAATGCGCCCTGTGGAGCTCATCGTCAAATATATAAGCGGTACGCCTTTCCCGGATGCGCGCTACGAATGGGCGGGCGTTTTTATCTGTTCGGATGAGAAGCTGGTAGAAGAAGCATTCGCAATGGCCGAGCCCCCTGCACATGACGATTGGGTGCCTGACATGCTCTCGGGCTCAGACGCTAAGTCAATGGTCAGGATTGCACTGAAGCGCCTTGAACATCATGCCCAAAACTACACCGCCCCTACCTCGACACTTGTTGCGAGCGCAGGAACCAAAGGTCCCTCGCTAGCAAAGACTGCAGCCAAGCTAGGAAATCTTTTGGATGCTGTTTCGGGTAAAGGGCCAGGCAAACCAATCACAGCAAGCTCTCGCACTATCCGTAAACGTGATGAGCTATCAGTCTCTATCCCTGAATTTCTGCGACTCGAAATTAATGAGAATGGGCAGCCATGTGCGGTTTTCGAAGCGGAACTACGTAATGACGAGAGAAATGAACATCTCAAATTAATCGCTGAATCAAAACTCATCGCCGATGGTGGGATGACAGACAGCACCGACCTTCCGCTTGGATTTGAATCCAGAGTATTGAAGATGGATTTGGAAGGGGCTCAAAAAGAAACGAGTGGCGGTATCCTGGAAGTGGGCAAGCAAAGTGGTGTTGTGACTATTTGGGTGCTGCGTCCAGCTCATGCCGCCATCGGGGTACGCTTGGCTTTTGTGAAGGAGGGTGATCAATGAAAAGAATAGCACTGCCATTCCTCACACTCTCTGATGACTCCGTTTTGCTAAGTGACTGGACAATCGGCGAACCTGATCAGCCGCGGTTTCCTCTTGCGGAAACTCTGGAGGACTGGGACTACGAAAAAAATCTAGAGATCGGAGTGGAAGTCACTGTTGATCTTGACCGAGCTGCTTTGGACCTATCTCTCGACGCAACTTCACTTAAACTTGCCGCAGTGCTCGTGGTAGGGACCGGCGCAGGGTCGCTTCCTCGCGTAACCCATCACGCGTGCATAAGAATCCTTGATCTTGAAAACACCTGTGTACGTCTTGAAACGACGCTCGCAGGGCACACACTCTCATCCCAGCTTTATTTTGAAATCAGAATTCTCCTCCACGGGCCCATTACATCGGGAAACCAGTTATCACCCCGATTCAAGGGGGCCAAGCTTTGGCAAACAGACTTGCGTGTTCTCATTGAGGATGGAGGTGGATCGCGCTTTCCGATCGAGCTCACGAGTTTCACTGACAGCTTTCAGGGCATGCCTGAGCAGAATGCTCCTTGGTACGTGCAGTGGGACCCATCAAACTTCCATGCCGACTTCGGCGGAAATGTGCGGCTCTACGTGAACGCCGATATAGAGGAAGTCGCGCAGCGCTTTGCAGACGGTGACCAGCTTTTGCTTCAAGCAATCGTCGCTGACGTCATGACACAAATGATTACGACCGCGCTTGATCAAGAGAATGAGGATGACTTTTTGGCCAGTTTCGAAGAGGGATCTATCGGACAACAGACCCGTGTTTGGATCGAAACCGCTTTTAAGGGGCAGAACTACCAAAGCATTAGCGTCTTGCGTCGAAGCTACCCCGGCCGCTTTCATGCATCGATTTTGGCAGCCGCCGAGTTAGGAGACGAAGAATAATGACCGTCGCGCTATTACCTCGCTTGAAGTCGATTGGTGTGGATACCGCTCTGGAACGATTTCATGAAACAGGCGCTAATACCCGATCTACTCTGAATATCCTGTCGGATTATTCGGACGTATTGTCGTTTGCTCCCAGTGGCGGTTACAAAACGGGCAAGGCCGCAGTGGATCTCGGACAGGGCCTCAAACAGATCGCACAAAGCGCAGGATTCCCTCGCAGAGGGAACCAAAGCGCTAAGGCCGGGTTCGATCAGGAAGCGGCGATTTACCTTGCACAAGCACCAGCACTGTCCAGTGGTGAAGCACTCCGAAACGATGTCTGGGCTTTCCTTGCGACTGTGATTGTCCCTGAACTGGTCGTGTGGCGCTTCCCTGGTGAAAACCGTAGCCGATTCGCCGGTGGAAACCGAAATACGTTCCAACGGCTGTGGATGCGCGGAAGAGGGCTTGATCGTGGAGAGGACCATGCTGACCGCTGGGGCTTGGTTAGAGCACTACCCGAAGATGCGATGGTGCAAATTTTTGAGAGGCCATCTATTGCAAGCTCCCAGCGACTTTCTGCAGCGGTAGCGGAAGGCTGGATGAGGGCGTCAATGACAATAGAAACTAGTACGATGGAGGACATCATGCGTAGAGCGATAAAAATTCTTCGTATTCGGAATGAGATTATCGATCTCACCTACCTCGATGCTGAGCAGTTGGAGAAAACCGTGGCCACGATTTTCGATGATGCAATGAACGCAAAATCTGCCACATGAAATACTTACTTCCGTAACTCATGTGGAAGCCGCAACTCATATATGTTGAAACCATCGACTTCCCCGGAAACATAGTACTGAGATTGACAATTAGCAGAGAAGCAATCATCTGCTGTGACAATGACAACGCGCCGAGTTTGAGCCTGCTGCAATGGCCGGAGTTGTCGGTGTGTCTGTTGAATTGGCGCAGTGAGCCGTGGATCAGGTTGCGGGATATGCCGAGGTTGTTGCCGCATGGGCAGTTGCCGGAGGATTCGGTGCGGGGTAAGGGGTGGTTGTCGTGGTGGCGGGCGGTTTGACGGGGCTGAGGTTGTCGCGAGCCAGGTAGATTGTCGTGAATGTCGTTGCTACAGGGGTTTGTCTGTAATGGGTTTGGCGACTGGGGTGGCCTCTTCCCGGATGAATCCGGTCCCACTGGGTTTAGGGTGTGGCAGTTGGTTTGATGGTCGCTGGGCTGGCGTCATCGCGAGCAAGCTCACTCCTACAGGTCCAATGTTTGCTGTGCGACAGCGTGGTGTCAGGGACATCAGGGCAGCGCCTACAGATGGGCTTCACTCTTGTTTTGGGCTGTTATCTCGCTGCGTCAGGGTGATCCGGTAACTCGTCAGTTTTTCGCCCTCGGTCAGGTACTGTTTGCTGAAGTATCGATAGACCGCGCCCTGTAGCTCGATATTTATGCCGTTGTGGGTGTCATGGATGGCGATGTCTTTCGGGTCGCTGTCCGTGATGAGAAATCCGCTGGTTTCATTCAACTGCTGCAGTATCTCTGTGTCATTGCCCTGCAGTGGCTTCTTTATGTAGAAACGAAGCGTATTCGGATCAGTTGCTGGCGCGAAGTAGCGCGTTGCGTAGAGCCAGGCTCCACCGGGCAGTTCTCGCTTCAAGACCACTTCGTCAGCATCGCCGGGGCCGTCGAGCAGATGGATGGTGACTGATGTGATCCCGACGAATGCGAGCACCCAGAACCCGATTTTGTAAAAGGAATTGGAACTCATACGGTTCAGTTTTGGCATGGCGAATCCGTCTTGATATCCACCGTTCGTGGGTGCGTTTGTCTGTAACGGATTTGGCGACTGGGCTGGCCTCTTCCCGGATGAAGTGGAGCGCCACCCCGCCCGTCCCAGGGTTAAGGGCCAGTGGATTGACGGGGCCGACGTCATGGCGGCCTCGTCATTTGGTTTACAGCGTGCTGAGCCGCTTCATCGACCATCGAATCGGGCGATAAGAATAAGCCGGGCGATCGGGCCAGACGGTTGTTGTCTGGAAATCTACCTCCAGCTTATCGCCAATAAAGCGTCCATTGAAGGTGTTAACCGTGGTGTAGACGAGTTCACCGGCTCTGCTCTTGAGCGGGGTGCGCGACTCGGCGGTGAAACGGTCGCCCGTGCGAGTGATCGCGATGGGAGCATCTACGTCGGCGCCGTCGCCCTTGATGTACTCGTCAAATTTACTCAGAACTGCATCGGGGTCTTCAACGGTACGCCAGTAGATGAAGTGGGTGTCGTCGGTGAACGTCAAGTAAGCATGCCAAGGCACCAATTGCGGCTGCTCGGTTTCTGCATACCAGACTTTCTCCCGAGCGGCGGAGCCAGGCCAAGTGGCACAACCCGACAGCGCGAGTAGAAAAAGCACAGCAATCAATGTCTGTTTCATGCGTCCGTTCCTGATGGTTCATTTTCTGGTTTTACGTTGGTCGAGGGTAGTGTGTCAGGTATGCCGCTTCGCCAACAAGTTGGCTCCTGCAGGGGATCGGCGGGGCCTGTCACTTGGCGTCCAGGCTGGCCTCTTCCCGGATCAATCCGGCCTTTTTCCTGCGGAGCGCACTGCTGAATACCGCGTATGTGACAGTTTCCGGTATGCCCCTCCCCCTTTCGTCGAAGGTGTCTCAAGTTTCCAAAGTTGGGTCGATAGGGTGTTGAGTACATCTACCCCTTCGTTGGAAAACAGGAATCTCGTATGCGTCTTAGAAATCTCAACGTGGCGCCCCGCGCTGCCCTGTTTTTCGCGTTGATTATTGCGTTGGTCTTTGTGCTTGGCGCGTTTGCCGTGGTGCAGATGGGCAAACTGAGGGACGCCGAAAAGGAAGTCGAACTGAACTGGATGGCCAGCATTCGACAGACGGCGTTGATGAACTCTACGGTCCTTCGCTTGAGGCTTGAAACACAGCGTGGCCTTGCTGACCCTCAGTCCATTCAAAAGACTATTGATAGCTTCCCTGGTTACCGTAAGACGTTCACCGATGCGGTGGCGCAGTACGATTCCCTCGTCGGGGACGACAAAGAGCGCACGTTGTATGCGCAGGTAAGAAACAGCGCCGATGCGTACTCCAGACAGTTGGACCTTCTCGAACCCATGATGAGGCAGGGCGACATCGCGGCTGCGGTGAGCCTGGTGAGTACCGGTATCCGTCCGCTGACGAATACGATGGAGCAGCAGATCAAGGATCTGACTAATTACAACAACGAAGGCGCAGCACAGGCCGGGCAGAACGCAACGGATCTTTACAACAACGGGCTCTGGCTGGTTGTGGGCATTATTGCCGGGGTTATCGTGCTGACGGTCGGCTTGGCATTGCTGCTGACGAAGAGCATCACGTCTCCCATTAATGATGCCCTGACCGTCGCTGAGCGTATCGCGGCCAGTGATCTCTCCAAAGAGGTACTGGTCAGCGGCACTGATGAAGCCGGGCGATTGTTGAAAGCCCTCGCACAGATGCAAGCGAACCTGCGCAGCACGATCATGGAGATATCTGATTCATCCACCCAACTGGCCTCGGCGTCAGAAGAGATGACGGCAGTCACCGAAGAATCGAGTCGGGGCCTTGTTGCCCAGAACGATGAGGTCAATCAAGCGGCAACAGCGGTCACGGAAATGAGTGCGGCCGTTGATGAAGTCGCTCGCAACGCGGAGTCGGCCTCCCAAGAGTCGAAGCTTACTCAGGGCTATACCGAGGTCGGTCTGGCGCGAGTGGCTCAGACGCTGAAGTCTATTCAGAAATTGAACGGTAACGTTGAAAACACGAGTGAGCAGATTCAGGGGTTGTCGGATCGCGCTCAGGGCATCACTAAAGTTGTCGAGGTCATTCGGGCGATTGCCGAACAGACCAACCTGTTGGCGTTGAACGCTGCCATCGAGGCAGCACGAGCAGGCGAGCAAGGTCGTGGGTTTGCGGTGGTGGCTGACGAGGTCAGAGCGTTGGCCCATCGTACTCAGGTATCGACTCAGGAAATCGAACAAATGATTGCTGCTATTCAGAACGAATCTGATCAGGCGGTGAAGGCTATGAATACAAGCAAAGACCTGGCAACTGAATCACTGGGCGTCGCCCAGGAGGCCAGTACCTCGCTGGATCAAATCGCCACGGCCATTGTTCAGATCAATGAGCGTAACTTGCTGATCGCGACCGCCTCTGAAGAACAATCCCATGTGGCGCGTGAGGTTGACCGCAATCTGGTCAGCATTCGCGAGCTGGCAACACAGAGTGCTGCGGGTGCGAGCCAGACGGCCAGTGCCTGCGGTGAAATGTCGAAACTGGCGGTTAACCTTAATCAGTTGGTGAGCCGGTTTGTGGTGTAGTCATGCATTCAGATCTACGAGCCAGTGGGACTGGCTCTTATCAAACAACAATCTGATTTGAAATACTTGGCTGTAGGAGCGCACGAGCACCGCGAGGCCGCGATGGCGATCTTTCTGATACACCGCCATCGCGGCCTCGCGGGGCTCGTGCGCTACTACAGGTCTACCGTTTGCCGCTAGAACAGGGATCGGCGACGCTTTTATCTACCCGGTTTGCGCGCCCATGCGCCGAACATGACGTCGCCGATGTAGATACCTTCGGACTTTGTGCGCTCTTGGTCCAGGCGTTGTTGCAGGGTTTCGATGTCGACTTCTTCTGCTGTTGCCACGCCCAGGGCGATGATGCGGGGTAGGCAGGCTTGCACGATGTAGCCGAGACTGTAAGCGCTGTCGGGTGTTTGTACGACGCATTCTGCGCGCACGCTTTCGACCGTCAGCCCGGCCTTGGTGAAGATGGCGTGCAGGTTGAAGCCGATGTGCAGGTCGGCGCCTTCACGCGCGAGCATCTGTTGTAACCAGCCTTGGGCTTTTCGGTGCAGGCTGAACGCGTCGATGCTGGCTGGGGCCAGGGTGGTGTCGTGCTCCTGGAACACCATGACCCCGCCCGGACGAAGATGCTTAGCCAGTGCCGCGACGGCTGCAACGGTGTCCGCCTGATACATGAGCACTCGACGGCCGACAATGGCGTCGAACGTGCCCATGGATGCAGGCAAGTCGAGCAGTCCGCTTTGAATGAAGGTGGGTGCAGGTTGCTGACTGGCACTCGCTCGGTTGCGGGCCGTCGTGAGCGCATTGCTGTCGTGATCAATTCCCACGACCTCGCCGGTATTTCCCACCAGACCGCAGAGCAGGAAGGCCACATCGCCCGATCCGCACCCAGCGTCCAGAACGCGCATCCCACTGCTAATGCCTGCATCCATGAGAAGTTGAGTGGTGAAGTCGTGTCTGGCAGTCGTCATGCGGCTAGCTCCTGGAATTGTGCGCAGAGTCTGAGGCAGGCTTGCCGTGTAGTGCAATGAACGTGCGGGATTTGTCTCGCCAGTGGCGAGACAAATCTGCGCTTGGGTTTGGGCTTTTTATTGCGGCTTCGGTGGGTCGATCGGGTCCCAGTTGAAGTGCTGGCGCTCGCCGATACCGTTGAAGTCCACGCGGTAGGTGTGTTGTTTGCCACCAACGTCACACACGCCAATGTAGTCGTGGTTGTGTTGTTCACGAGGCGGCGGCGTTTCGATGCGCACGGTTCCTTTGCAGCCCTGATGGTTGCAAGCCGCGGTTTTGCGATAGAGCAAGTAATCGCCAGCTTCGTCACGCTCGACCCAGCGACCATCAATGAAACGCGCCTGCCCTTCTGGAATGGTTTGCAGGGCTATCTTGCCTTTGGACTTGTAGAACACGAGGCCGAACATGCCGATGATGGCGATGGCCCAGGCGAGGATTTTCCAGCCGAGATTGAAGTAGGAAAAGATACCCACCGCATCGGCAAAGATGGACATGACGGACAGCGCAAACGCCGGTATGGAGCCTGCGAAATACCAGGCGCCTTTGTTGACGCTGGCACGGCTCAGCCGTTGCACGCTGCTGGCTACAACTTCGAACTCGATGGGCCTACGCATGGTGGATTGGCTCTGGGCAATATTGATGTGATTGGCGTTACCGATAGAGCCAATGTTGATGTTGTTACCATTCTCGTTGTCGTTGTCGTTGTCGTTGTCGTCGGACATAACGTGCCTCGTGGGATTTCAGGGATGTGCTTTGTGCAAGGTTGAAACTAAATAGAAGGACGTTCGAAAACCACCGGACTTGATGTCTTTGCTCGCGGACCTTGTAGCGTAAGGGTTTCAGAGCTGGTTGGGACAGGCTGAGATGTTCAGGTTCTCAGCGCCAGTTCGTTTGACGCAGGAATGGACCTTAGCAAGGCGACGGACAGGACTGGTCGTTGAGGGAGAAAAAGAGAAGAGTCCTACGTGGTAGTAGACTTTCTGGTGTAGGGCTGGTGTATCGCCAAGAAATTGTTCTAATCAAACAAAATATAAATCACTGAATGGATGCGTGTTACGTGGGGGCGGTGCTTGCCCGCGATAAGGGCAACGCGGTCTGAAGGATAAATCGCGGTGCTCTTATCGCGGGCAAGCACCGCTCCCACATGGAACTGTGTTCGCTGCGCGACCGCGTGGTGTCACGGGTGTGGTGATGTCGCAGATATCCATTTAGTGAATGGCCATGCTTGGCAGTGTGAGCAAAGTATCGTTGTCGCCTGGGCTGGTGCGCTAGTAATCCAGCCGCCCAAACAAATCGTCAAAAGGAATCATGACATGTTCCCGAAACGCTAGACTCGCTTGCAGCCGTTGATACCAAGCCTCCACGTGAGGGACATTGGGCCGGGCGATATCCAGATTGAAATAGCGATAGAGGTGGGTGCCCGCGGGTATGTCTGCCAACGTCAGGTGTTGCCCGGCGAGGAAGTCCTGGTCACTCAGAACTTGATTGAGTAGCTGAAAATATTGCGCACACAGCGCCACATTTCTTTCGATAGCTTTAACGTCTCGCTGGGCTTCGGGGGTTCTGTAAAATCCCCAGAACACGCCGGTCAGGAACTCGGGTTGCAGCGTTGTCTGAGACCAATCCATCCACCGGTCGACCTGCGAGCGACGCGCCGGGTCATCACTCCAGAAATCGGGCCCGCCGTATCGTGCTGCCAGATACCTGAGAATGCTGTGGGATTCCCACACTACGGTGCCATCGCTGTCCCTGATAACAGGGACACGGCCGTGAGGGTTCATGGCCAGGAATTCGGGGGTGTCTTTGAGGCCAAAGGCGCCACCTGCCGGGATATGCTCATGAGGCAGATCCAGCTCGCCAATGAGCCACATGACTTTCTGAACATTGAACGATGAGCGTCTTCCCCAGACTTGCAGCATGCAGCCTCCTTTTATTGATTCGTTCGAGCCAAGTGTCGCGGGCAACTTCACAAATCGGTAGCTTACCTTGATCAAGGTGGGTTGATGCATTTCGAGGAAGGCGTCCGCCTCGGTGCATCTCGCCCTACGTCGTAGGAGTGGCTTTAGCCGCGAGAGGGCCAGTACATTCGCTGGACTTTTTTTCGTCAGAACTATCGCCCTCCCGGCTAAAGCCAGTCCTACGGATTTGCGTTTGCGGTAAAGTCTGCGCCCTGCCCGCTTCTGACCCATCAGGTTATCACTGTGAAACGCTCTCGACTCTACACGTTGCTCGCTCGTGTTTTTGCCCGGTTCCAAGTCAAGCGTGAGACTGTGGTCGGGTCGCAGGTGGTTGAGGAGGCGTTACCCGATGTGCCGCCCGTTGAGCCCGTCAAACCGAAGGTCAGGAAGGCCAAACCGAAGGCAGCGCCCAAGGCTGCAGCCGAACCGAAAGCCCCTGCGTGTCCGCATTGCAAGAAAGTCATGGTGCAGAAAGTCGCACGCACCGGGGCCAATGCCGGAGGTAAATTCTGGGGGTGTGGGGATTATCCCAAGTGCCGCGGAATTCGGGCGATCTTTGCGTCGATGAAGGTTAAGTAATCTTTGTTTTGGATGGATGCGCTGAAGCAAAAGTCTCGGCAGTGCTGAGACTTTTGCTGTGCTGAAACGGGAGCGTTATTTGTGTCAGCAGCGCTGACACAAATGGTCCACTTAAATAGTGTCACCACTGGGGACACAAAGTCATAGGCTGGCAAATCCCGCTCGGTTGCTGACCCGGCAATATGTCATGGCAGATAACAGACTGATCAACAAATCCTCAATTGCCTGAGTTGAAATGAAATTCCAGTGGGAGCGAATTCATTCGCGAAGAGGCCGTCCTGAAAAACACCTGTGTCTGACACAACGCTTTCGCGAAAGAATTCGCACACAGATCCCTTTGTGCAGTGTCAGGAAGATTGTGTCAGTTACCCGTTGGGCATCGAAGTCCGCAGCCCTACCCCTCTACCCCATTACTGATAATCCAACGAATCATGTTTTTCAGCGGCACGCTGTGGTGGCGGGCCGTGCACCAGCTGTTGTTTTCGTCGCCGTAGAGTTCGACGTAGCGGCTGAGCGTTACATGGCGGCCGTCTTCGGTGAGGCGCAGTTCGATTTCGCGGCTGTGCAGTGACGCGGGATTGGGGTTTCGGGTTCTGCGGTGCAGCACCAGTGCTTCGGTTCTATTCGTCATCGGGTTCACCACCTGGGCAGGTTGAATGGGTTGGAGCGACAGCGCCCGATTTACCTTCGACCACGAAGTTGGCGCGTTTCTGGGCAACGGTGTCACGCAGGGCTACGTAGTAATCCGGTTGTTTGCGCAGCTGGTCGGTGAACGGCAAGGCTTCGGCGCGACCGTCGACAATCCCGCCAACCGTGTTGATGGTGCCCAGGGTCTGCACGGTGTCGCTGTTGCTGCCCAGCGGGTCAACCACGAAGCTCAGGACTTTACCGGTCGCGTCCCGCAGGTTGCCGGTGCCGAGCAATGGCAATTCGACGATTGGCCCGTTGGCAATGTTCCACACGCCGAAGGTCTGGCCGAAGTCTGACTTGTGGCGTTGGATGCCCATCTTGCCGGAGACGTCGATCAAGCCGACGATGCCCACGGTGGTGTTGATCACAAAACGCCCAAAGGTGGCGACCGAACGCTCGCCGTTACCTTGCAGCAGGTCGTTGATGAACACCTTTGGCTCGCCGAAGTTGGCGACGAAGTTATGCACGCCAGTCTGGAAGAAGTCCGGCAGGTGGCGATAACCACGGGCGACCGGGGCAATGGCGTAGTCGTCAACCGTGCGGTTGAACGCAAAGATGCCGCGGTTGACCGGCTCCGCCGGGTCATGAAGCGTGTAACTGACGTTGTCGCAAGGGCCAACCGGTGTGGAAGGCGCGCTTGCACACCCGCTGACCAGCACGACGACGAAACCGGCAAAGGTGAAGCGGGCAACAGGCGGAGCGGATTTGAGAGTGGGCATGCAAGATAATCTCGGCTAGGACTGGCGCTGATCCTGCCTGCGGTTTTTTGCCTGAAGATTTCTGTTTTATTGCCTGCCGGTCGCTTTATTACCGAGTTGAAATATATGACGTAGCGCCTGGAATGATTTTAGATAGGCGCTGCGAATCCACTCCGGCAGCGAGCCCACTGTGAGCCATTTATTACTGGTCGACGACGACGTTGAAGTCCTCGCCCTTCTGCAGAAATTCCTTGAGCAACACGGCTACAGCGTCGCCGTGGCGACCGATGGCCCGTCGCTGTGGCGGGCGGTGGAGCAGCGTTTGCCGGATCTGATCATTCTCGACGTTATGCTGCCCGGCGAAAGCGGCCTGGTGCTCTGTCAGCAATTGCGGGCCAAACACAAGATCGCTGTGATCATGCTGACGGCCATGGGCGAATTGAGTGACAGGGTCATCGGCCTGGAGTTGGGTGCCGACGATTACCTGACCAAGCCGTTCGACGCCCGGGAGTTGCTGGCGCGGGTGCGTGCGGTGCTCAGGCGTGTGGGGGAAGCGGCGACGGTGTCGACTGACTCCTCGCGCTCGATTCTGGAGTTCGCCAACTGGCAGCTGGATGTCACGCGGCGCGAGTTGCGCTCGCCGGAAAAAGTCATGATCCCGCTCTCCACCGGGGAGTTCGAATTGCTGTTGGTGTTTGCCGAACACCCGCGGCGCATCCTCACCCGTCAGCAGTTGCTGGACATGGCCCGTGGCGAAGCTTACGACGCGTTTGATCGCAGTGTGGATGTGCAAGTCAGCAGGCTGCGGCGCAAGCTGGAGGCCGATATTCACAGTGAGCCGATGATTCGCACGATCCGCAACGGCGGGTATCTGTTCAGCCCATCCGTGGTGAAGCGATGAGTTTTATGTCGGCATTGCGCGCCAGATGGAATCGCCCCCATGACACGGTCGCACGCTGGATCGCCCTGACGACGATGCTGGCGATGCTTACGTCACTGGCGCTGAATGGCGCCTTTACGTTGTTGGCAGGCGTCTGGGCGCGACCGCCGATTCTGGAAACCGGCCTGATGGAAAAGGTCGCGATCATCGCACGCATCATCAATGCTGCGCCTTTGGATCAGCGGGCAAGCATCGCCCTCTCCGCCACTGACTCGGTGTCCAATGTTCAATGGTTGCTCCGCCATGATGACGCAAATCTACCTGCCTCCAATGATCCGGGCTTTGATGATGGTCAGCAGCTTTTGCGTGATCTGCTGGAGATGCCCAATGCAACTATCGAGGCCTACGAGCCAAGTGACTGGGACACCGGGCAGGTCGAAAGGCCCTATGCGTTGATGCTGCAATTGACGGATGGCTCTTGGGTGAAGTTTTCAGTGCCCACTCGTAAATGGGGGCTGGACCCGTTCGAGCGTAATCTGGTCGTGCTCGTTCTGGTGCTGTTGTCGACCATCGTTGTGGTGTTGATTACAACTCGCCATTTGGCCGCACCGCTTGAACGCTTTGCCGAAGGGGCCAGGCGTTTTGGTAAAGACTTCAGGGCCCCGCCGATTCCGGTGGTCGGGCCCCATGAAATCCGTCAGGCGATCCTCGCCTTCAACGCGATGCAGGCGCAGATCCAGCATTTCCTCAACGATCGCACGCAGATGCTTGCGGCCATCTCCCACGACCTGCGGGCCCCGCTGACCCGCATGCGCTTGCGCGGGGAGTTCATCGAGGATGCCGAGCAGCAAACCAAGCTGTTCCGGGACGTGGATGAGATGCAGACGATGGTCAATTCTGCGCTGGAGTTCTTCAGGGACGATGCACGGCTGGAACCGGCCACGGCGTTTGATCTGGCGGAGCTGCTGCTTACGGTGGTGGATGATTTCAAGGACGCGGGCGTTGAAGTGCAGTTCGTGGGGGCTAGTCGTTTTGTGTATGAAGGACGTCCGATTGGCATCAAGCGCGCGCTGGTTAATTTGATTGATAACGCCGTGAAGTATGGTCATGAGGCCAGTGTGCAGCTCGACTCTCGCGCAGGTTGGGTCGAGATTCTGGTGCAGGATCGCGGGCCGGGTATTGCCCCGGAGCTGCACGAGCAGGTGTTTGCCCCGTTCTTTCGCATCGAAGGCTCGCGCAACAAAAACACCGGCGGTGTGGGATTGGGCTTATCCGCAGCACGGGCAACGGTGCTTGAACACGGTGGATCGCTGACCTTGCGCAACCGGCGCAGTGGCGGGTTGGAAGTGAAGGTGGCGTTGCCGTTGGATTGAGGTCTCTGTAGGTGATCTGTAGGAGCTGCCGAAGGCTGCGAAAGCGGCGTGTCAGGATAAATGCTTCGCAGCCTTCGGCAGCTCCTACAAAAAATGCATTTCAATTCGAGGATTGCATTCAGCTTTAGCCAGGTTGAAATTCGACATCAATCTCCCCTTAGGGCAGGATGCCAGCATCTCCCGCCGCGATCACACCGGCGCTCTCTTCGAGGACATCCGATGCGGTTTTTTAGCTGTAAGACTCTGCTGTTGGCCGCTGCGTTGGCGATGGGTCTGCAAGGTGCGAATCTGGCCGCCGCGCCTCAACAAAAAGCCCCAACCCAGCAGAAAGTCTCGATGCTGGAGGGCAAATGGGTGTTCCGCTTGCCCAAGGACTACGTGAAAAGCCCGATGCCGGAGATTGACGACAAGGCCAAGGCTGCAGGGGTCACGGGTTCGCTGTACATGAACAAGGCTGCCAAGCGTGTGGTGATCGTCACCGAAACGCCGCTGGAGTCTCGCGAAACGGTGTCGAGCAACGATGACGCCACCCTGAGCGGCGTCATTGCCGCGACCATCGAACAGCAGAAAGCCAGCTACCAGAACTTCAGGCAACTGGGCGACGTGAAGAAAATGGTCCGCCGCGGACTGGGCCTTCGCCAACTGGATATTTCCGGCAGCGTCGACGGCGGCAAAGTGTTGAGCACTACCGTGACAGCCGCCTCAGGCAAGCGCATGGCAATGGTCAACGTGATTTCCCTAGAGAAAGACGCCAAGGCGCATGGGGAGCTGTTAAAAGGGATTACGGCGGGGAAGTAGCGGACCGCTATGAGACCGCTTCAGCCTGCAGCGAATAGATGGCAAATTTTGTGTTCGGAAGGTCTATCTATGGACAGCTATCCAGGATTCAACTTCTCCGAGCAGCCGCAGGGCGTACTCCACAGCCTCGTTAGCCATGGCCCCACTCACGGGGTCTCCCGAGTAGTCACTGAGATTGCGCAATTTCCGCAGACCATCCAGCGTAATCATGAACTGCCGATCCAGGCCAATCGTTGTAGGCAGCGTCTGAATCATTGTCATGTGATGACCGGGCTTGCTGGTCAGTGTCCGAAAACCGTTGGCTTGCAAGGCTGCATTGGCGGCTTGCATGATGGACTTGTAAGCCATGTCGAAACGCCCTTCATTGCTCATCTGCGTGAGTTGGGCATCTGCAAGACTTCGCTGGGCCGCACTTATCAGACGGTCAATGTTGGCTGAATCCTTATGAATGCTTTCGAGTGCAGTGCCTAAAAGGTTTTCCAGCGTCATGCGTTACTCCCTGTGTTTTGCGTCAAGACCCTCCTCGGAGCCGATCACGAATAGCTTAGGTTTACTCAACAAGTCCCGCACAAAACCACCCTGCTCTTTTACCAATTGAAACCATTCACCTTCGGGATACTGTTTGGGATTGATCTCTCTGCCTAACGTCTCTTGCAGAGGATAAAGCAGGCTGATCAGCTCGCTGAAGGTCACGTCGCCAATCACCATAAGATCTATATCGCTGTCAGGGCCAGCTTTGCCGCTGGCCATCGAACCGAACACAAATGCCGCCTTGATCCTGTCTTCCAGAGGCTGGAGTACGACCGAAAGGGACTGAAGCCAGCCGTCGGTTTTGCGCAAAATACTGGCCAACTCTTCATATATCGGGCAGCCAGGATCAGCGCGATACTGCACCTGATTACCGACACGGATTTTTTTAAGAATCCCGACTTCGACCATCTTGTTCAATTCGCGACTCAGGGTGCCGGAAATGGTCCCGGTCAGCCGCGCGATCTCTCGCTGGTGATACTGCTCTCCCGGATGCAGGAGCAGAAGGGCTAAGACCTTGCGCCTGTATTCGGAGAACAGAAAACTGGCCAATTCCATACCGTCGTCCTCAACGCTGCTTTAAAGGCAGCAATTGAAGCCTTTAAAGCAGCAATTTGCCAGTCGATTTTAATGCTTCAATCCATCCGCAACGTCGTCGACAGTAATTCCACTAACTGATGCACCTTGGGCAGTGACTCGCGATTACGTGGCCAGGCCAGGTGCAGGTCGAGGCCCTCGGTTGCGAGGTGGGGAAGGATTTCTACCAGTTCTCCGCGTTGCAGTTGGTCCTTGATCAGCCAGGTTGCCAGCTGAGCAACGCCGCTGCCTGCCACCACGGCGGCGACTTGGGCTTCGCCATTTCCGACCACAATGCGGCCATCGACCATGCGCAGCTGGGTTTGCCCGGTGGCGTCGACGATCACCCAAGGGCTGGTGCCGCCCTTGTCTTTGCCGTACAGGATGCAGGCGTGATCGGCCAGATCATCAAAGGTCTGTGGCGTGCCGTGGCGATGCAGGTAAACCGGGGCGGCGCAGAAGATCACTCGCTCGGTCCCCAGGTAGCGATGACCGAGTGTCGATGGCCAGGCCGATGAGCCGCCGATGCGCACCGCGAGGTCGATGCCCTCTTCGATCAAGTCCACAAAACGATCCGTAAAAGACACGTGCGGGCGCAACTTGGGGTGCCGTTCGGCGAACTCCAACAGCCGTGGCAACACGTGGATGCGCCCGAACGATGCTGGCAAATCCACGCGCAGATTTCCGGCGGGCTCCGAGCGCTGTGCGGCCAATGCGGTTTCGGCGTCTGCCAGTTCATCGAGGATGCGGGTGCAGACGGCATAGTAAGCCGTGCCTTCATCCGTCAGCGCGAGGCTGCGGGTGGTCCGCTCGAACAGGCGCATGCCCAGCCGCCCTTCCAGCCGGGCAATGCTCTTACTGACCGCAGAGTTGGTCAGGCTCAGCCGTTCGGCGGCCGCGGTAAAACTCCCCGCATTGGCCACGGCTACGAATGTGGATATACCTTTGAGGCGGTCGGCGGAGATCATGAGCGCTGTCAACTGATGAAATTAATTCCATAGTGCACGGAAAAACCACCAAAGATAAGAAGTGATTTCTCGAATAGTCTAGCGTCATTCTTTCAATTCGAGTTATTCCCATGCCTTCTGTAGACACTACCGCTGCTGGTTCTGCCAGCGGCGCAAGCGCCACTGGTGCGAATCTGGCGATTGCGATGCTGGCGCTAGCCGGTTTTGTGATCGTCACCACTGAGTTTCTGATCATCGGCATGCTGCCGGGTATGGCCCGCGATCTGGGGATTTCAATCTCTGACGCGGGTTTGCTGGTGACCTTGTTCGCCTTCACGGTGATGTTGTTCGGTCCGCCGCTGACGGCAATGCTTTCACACCTTGATCGCAAGAAAACCTTTGTGGCAATCCTGCTGATCTTCGCCGCGTCCAACGCCCTGGCGGCTGTGTCCAGCAACATCTGGATCCTCGCATTCGCCCGCTTCGTACCTGCTCTGGCTTTGCCAGTGTTCTGGGGCACGGCCAGCGAAACCGCCAGCCTGATGGCCGGGCCAAGTCAGGCCGGTAAAGCCGTAGCGCGGGTTTATCTGGGTATTTCCGCGGCAATGCTGTTTGGTATTCCGCTGGGCACGCTGTTTGCGGGCGCAGTGGGCTGGCGCGGGGCCTTCTGGGCACTGACCGTGATGTCGTTGTTGATGGCGTTGCTGCTGTGGATTTCCATGCCTTCAGTCGCTAAAACGGCGAAGGTCGGCCTGGCCAAACAGGCAAAAATCCTCACTGACCCGCAGTTCATCGTCAATTTGCTGCTGTCGATTCTGGTGTTCACCGCGATGTTCACCGCTTACACCTACCTGGCGGATACCCTGGAGCGCATCGCGATGATCGCCCCTACCCAGGTCGGCTGGTGGTTGATGGGCTTCGGCGCAGTGGGCCTGATCGGTAATGGCCTTGGTGGTCGTTATGTGGATCGCAGTCCGTTGGGTTCGACGATTGTCTTCGCGCTGTTATTGGCAATAGGCATGACGGCCACTGTGCCTGCCGCTGGCTCGATCCCGCTGTTGTGTGCGGTCTTGCTGGTGTGGGGCATCGCCCATACGGCGTTGTTCCCTATTTGCCAGATCCGCGTCATGAAAACGGCACCCCATGCTCAGGCACTGGCCGGGACACTCAACGTGTCAGCCGCCAACGCCGGTATCGGCTTGGGTTCGGTGATTGGCGGTCTGACGATCGAGCATTTGAGCCTGGCTGATGTGGGTTATATCGCCGCGTTCATCGCCTTGCTGTCTATCGCAACGGCCGTGGTTGCCATTCAAATGAAGTCGAGATGAGTCGGAAAACATCCTTTACGTTCCAGATAGCGACTATTTGCGACGTTATTTTTCAATAATGGCGAAAGGCTCTTCCCATTTCTCATGAGGGAGAGCCAAAATCCGATATTTCGTTCTGACCTAAGGCTGGTAGGCCCTCAGATCGATTCGGTAGAGCGCCATGAAAAACCACGACGGCAAGGGAAGGTCCTTTGCCAAACGCATTTATTGGGTACGCAGTGTTGGCGTCGGCATCGGATTTTTCAGTGTCGCGGCTACCATGTACCCATTACGCCCGCCTGCCTGGGTCTGGGCAATCATGCTGTGCAACTCGATTGTCTGGCCTCCCATTGCCTTATGGCTCGCCACTCGCTCGCGCCAGCCGTATCACGCGGAACAACGCAATATCCTCGTTGATTCACTGGCAGGTGGTTTCTGGGCCGGCGCGATGGGTTTCAATCCATTACCGACCGTTACTGTGCTGGCGATGATGGCCATGCATAACCTCGCGGCCGGTGGTAAACGCCTGTTTCTGCGAGGCTGTGTTGCACAAATAGTCGGTGCCGCCATTTCCCTCTACCTGTTTCGCCAGCCTTTCGTGTCCTCCAGCACTCCCACGCAGATCTATGCCTGTCTACCGGTGCTGGTGTTCTACCCGATGTTCGTCGGTTATATGAGTTATCGGGTGGCGGTCAAGCTCAGTGAACACAAACATATTCTGGGGAAACTCAGCCGTACCGACAGCCTCACCGGGCTGATCAATCACGGTTCCTGGAAGGACCTGCTGCAGTTGGAGTTCAACAAATGCCAGGTATTGTCGCGGCAGTCGTCCATTGCGCTGATTGATATCGACCACTTCAAAGCGATCAACGATACCCATGGCCATATTGTGGGGGACAGCGTACTCAAGCGCTTGAGCGAGGCACTCCTGGCCAACCTGCGGGATGTTGATCTGGCAGGACGCTACGGTGGTGACGAATTCTGCCTTATCCTGCCCAATACCAGCGCAACGCTGGCGTGGGAAATTCTCGAACAGCTACGCCGCGATGTGAATAACCTGAAAGACCCACAGCTGCCTCACTTGCAGTTGAGCCTGAGCATCGGCATTTCGACATTCGGCCCTCACCTCAGCGATGCCGCCACGTGGATCAACGAAGCCGACAAGGCGCTGTATATCGCAAAAACCACAGGCCGTAATCGGGTCTGTTCTGCAGCACCGACGGTGATGGATTATCCACGACTGGGGATTGAATCCTCCGCGTCGTGACGTGCACGGCCGTTTGGTTTCATGCCTGTATAAGGCTCGCCCAGAGTACCGCTTCCAAATCTGCTCAGAAGCGGTAACCCCGTCAGCCAGTCAATGCCATTACTGGCTTATCAGTCGAGTGTTCTGCGCCCTTCAATCAACGGTAATCCTGCTCAGGCAGAGGTTCGTCAATAACCACTCAGGGGTGTGCTCTTCAAGCAGTTCACTCACGCTTTTTTCAAGTTCCAGCCTGCCATACAGCGCTTCTTCCCGTTCCAGGTGCCTTTGCTGAGCCAAACGGTAATCAACGGGGTAGATGCATTGTTCTATGGGTAACAGCGCATCGAAGTGTTCCAGCAACCCCATGAAAACCAGACGCCGCTCGACGGTATGCCGGGTGGTTGCGATGAGGTTAATGAAGTACAGGCTGTCGCGCTGACGCAAGGCTTCAGACGCCGCAAAGCGCTCTGCCAGGGTGTAGACCGACAGGTCGTCGAACACCATGCAACATAGCAACTGGCGTGAGAAGTCATGAAAAGGGTTGTCGGTCAGCGTCCGTCGATGATGCAGACCGAGGACAAAATCAACCGCCTTTTCTGCCTGCTGAAGACGCTCGAAATCACTGGATTCCGGGAGCTCAGCCAGCAAAGGCGCCTGCCGCCCCTGCGCAGCAACCTGCCGGGAGAACATCGATAGTTTCCCTTGCGGTCCCAGTAGCGCGACCTGTTGATCACACAACTCTGTTCTGGATAACGCTGCCTGCCGGGCGACCATTTGCTGGAAGCCCTGGCCCACCTGAACAAGTGGTGCACGCACCGATTGCCCCCACGCCTGATCATCCTCCCGAGAAAGCAAAACGCTCATGATATAACTCCCTTATATTTACGTTTGTGTTGTGCAGTTTTTATTGTTGGTTCACACATCGCCTGTACAGGCCGATAACAATCTATTCCATGGATAAAAAGGGCGTGGTTATAACCTCCTCTCTAATCGAATCCGTAGGAGAATTCTTTATTTACATTCCTTGTGATGACTGCAGGGCAATTCAAAGGCCTTGGGCATAACGCCGCGGGTTCTATAAGCAGCGAGCCGCGTGGCGAGATCGAGCACATCTATTAGCCCAAACAGAATCTTCCTACATAGAGCACGGACACATCTGTAAAACGTAATTTAAACAAGCCAGGACGACGTAAAGACGATGACTTGTATAGACAGAAACGATAAACATTCGGAATAACAATTACAATCATTCGTTACAAATATAGCGATTTGCAATTAACTTACAGAGATGGTTTTCGATTACGTGTTTGGAATAAGATTTTTCCCACATAAGTAATGGATATGTACTGACAGATATTATTATTTTAGTGTGTCTTCTGTGCCCTCATGAATCAGGATGGATGCGGGGACTGGAGGTGTAGAAATCACGAGCGATGCGAGACGGCAACTGGGCTCTTAATAAACTGCAATTGTCAGCAGTGAAATGCAGCGCCTATCAAACAAAATGCAATCACCTGACTCGGAATGATTCTCTGTAGCAACTGTGTTCTCAAGCCAGATGCGCGCCAGCCTGCAAGGCTTCGCGCATCCTTGCGTTGAGCATGGTAACCAGTTTACGAGCAGCGGCCACGAGGGCCACTTTCTTGGGTTTACCATTGGCGACCAAGCGTTGGTAAAAGGGTTTT